>JAWLFM010000039.1:0-18479 GCA_041685565.1 Thioalkalivibrio sp. | reverse complement strand
AGGGTCACCTCGCCGAATCGGAACTCGTCGCCATGGTTCGTGGTGCGGTTCGGGGCCACCACGCGAGTACCCAGGGTGGCGCCCTCGGTCCAGCGCTCCATCAGGCTGCGCCAGAGGTCGCCCTGTACGCCCTCGATCGCCGTCTTGGTGTGTGGATGGGCATAGATCGGGAGGTCCTGCCCGTATTCGTTGACAAAGGCATGGTTGCCCAGCCAGTGGTCGCCATGATAGTGCGACACGAAGATCGCGATCACCGGTTTGTCGGTGACGGTGCGGATCATCCGGATCGCCATTTCGCCGATTTGCAGCGAGCCGCCGCTGTCGAGGATCACGACGCCGTCGTCGGTGATCACGAAGGTGATGTTGCACATCATTCCCTGGTTGCCCGGGGTTGGAAAGACGTCCTCCGAATAGATCATCCATACGTTGTCGGAGAGCTGCGTCGGCTTGATGTCGGGGACCGGGGGTCCCTTCATGAACTCGTTCACGTCTTGCGCGAAGGCGGTGATGTGCGGTGCCGTGGCGATCAGACCCGCGGCCGCGAGGGACCCGGCTCCGATCTGGAGAAAACGGCGGCGGGACAAGGAAGGCAGATAGGGCGGCATGCTTGGTACTCCATGAATGGGTGCCGGCGGGTTTCCGGCCGAAAAGAGATGGGTTCAGGACCCGAGTCGAATTCGGGGGCTGCTGTCAGGACGCATGGCGGGTCGAAAGTCTTCCCCTGGTTGTCCATGGTACCGCGTGAGCGTCGGCAAGAAGGGTTGCCGGATCCCTGTTGGGGTGCCTGGAACCTGCGAGTCCGGTACCGTTGCGAGCCATCGCCGCATTCCGACGGCGGCCTGGACGTCCCTGCTCTGCCCCGGCGGGGGCGCCGGGAGCAGGGTCATGCGGCAGGCTGGCGGCGGAGGTGCTACCTTGTGAACGATTTGCCGTCCAGGGCACTGAATCGGGCGACGGCCCGGGGGTGACATGCGTCTTCGTGGAATAGTCTGGATCGTTCTGGCCCTGCTGTTGCTTCTTGCGCTCATCGTGTTCGTTCTGCTGCCGGATCGCACGCAGGTTCAGCGCTTCGAGAACCTGCCCTGGCAGATCGAGACCGTCGCCGAAGATCGCACCCGCGTACTCGGCATCGAGCTCGGGCAGACCACCTTGATGGAGCTTGCCGGGCGCCTGCCGGTGCCCGACATCCGGCTGTTCGTGGCACCGGACGGTAGCCGGACCGTCGAGGCCTTCTACGCCAATGCCCGGATACCACCGTTCGAGGCCAACCTGGTGCTGGTGCCTGATCTCGACGAGGACGAAATGGCCTTCGTCTGGGAGGAACGGACCTCGGAGCGGCCGATGCCCAGCGGCGCCCGCCGCTACGGGCTCAGTGACGATGCCCTGCGAATGCTCGGCCGCATGGCTGCAGTGGAGATGAGCTACATTCCGCGCGCCCGCTGGGATGCGCACCTGATACGCGAGCGCTTCGGTGACCCGGCCGGTCACCTGCGCATCGGCGACGATCAGGACTACTGGCTGTATCCCGACCAGGGGCTGGCCATCATGGTCCCCACCGATCGCGGGCGGGTGCTGATGCACTATGTGACCCTGGAGCGGTGGGACGCGGTGCTGGAGCGCCTGGAACAGGCGGGTGAGCGCCTGCTGGAGGCGGCCGACGGTGGATCCTCCTGATGTCTGCGCCGTTCTGGGAACGTCCGCTGGAGACGCTGAACCAGCAGGAGTGGGAGGCGCTCTGTGACGGTTGCGGGCGGTGCTGCCTGCACAAGCTCGAGGATGAGGATACCGGGGAAATCGTCCATACCTGGCTGGCGTGCCGCCTGCTGGACTGCGACACGGGACGCTGTTCCGACTATGCCAACCGAACCCGGCAGGTGCCCGACTGCCTCCAGGTGAACGTCAGGACGGTGGCGGAATACGACTGGCTGCCGCCGACCTGCGCCTACCGGCTGCGCTTCCTGGGTGAGGCATTGCCCGCATGGCATCCCCTGATTTCGGGAGATCCTGAGACCGTGCGCGCGGCGCAGGTATCGGTGGCAGGCCGGGTGGTCCGCGAGGACGAGGCCCCCGACCTGCCGTTGATCGACTTCGTCGTCGATTGGCCGGGTCAGTGGCCGCGTGCAGCCAGGCCTGCCGCCAGGCGGGGTCCGGCGAAGCCCTCCTGAGCATTCAGGAAGCGAACCAGGCGTTCGCGAAAGTCCTCCACGATCGACTCCTTCACCTCCGGCAGACTCGACACGTGCCGCCACCAGCTTGCCAGGAGGGGGTAGTCATCGGGCTGCCAGGGGCCATCCGGGTCCTGCAGGAGGTCGAGGCGCATCAGCACCGGCGCCAGCGCCGCGTCGAGCAGGGAGAGATCGGGGCCGCTGAAGCACGGTGCCGCCTTGCACTGTGCCTCCAGCCGTTGCAGGCCCTTCGCCGCCTCATCGCCAGCGGTCCTGAAGGCCTCCTCGGTCGGCGCGGTCATCCAGCGGTGCATTGCCATGACCAGATCCGATACGAAGGCGATCCAGGCCCGCTCCAGGGCGCGTTCCAGCGGAGCCGTCGGCAGCATCGGCGGCGGGGTGATCTCGTCGACGTACTCGCTGATCACCGCGGATTCGAAGACGGCGGTGTCCTGGTCCACGAGCAGCAGGGGCACCTTGCCGGTCGGGGACCTTTCCAGGAACCAGTCCGGCAGCTCCTGGGGGTTGAGAAGGGTCAGTTCAAAGGGCACATTCTTGTGTTTCAGCAGGATGACGCTACGCTGGACGAATGGGCAGAGGGGAAAGCTGATCAGATGAAGATGGGGCAGGGCCATGGGATCTCCGGTCGGCTTGAGGAATCGGTTCCCGGCGGACGCAGCGGGCGGGGCTCGTGACCGCGGCGGATTCCGGTGCCGCGTTGCGCTTGGACAAATGGCTCTGGGCCGCACGCTTCTTCAAGACCCGGGTGCTTGCCACCGAGGCGGTCGCAGGTGGCAAGGTGCACGTAAACGGCGATCGCTGCAAGCCTGCCCGCAAGGTCCATCCGGGCGACCGGCTGACCGTGCACCGGGGCGAGGAGGTCTTCGACATCGAGGTCCTGGGCATCAGCGACAAGCGGCGGCCGGCCCCCGAGGCGCAACTGCTCTATGCTGAAACCCCGGACAGCGTCGCCCGGCGCGAGGCCGAGGCCGAGCGGCGTCGACAGCAACGGGGCGACGGCGGCCGCGCCCGGCGGCCGGACAAGCGTGAGCGTCGGCACATCCGGCGTTTCATTCGGAAGGAGGGGGAGACATGAATGCAGAACGCCCGAAGACACCGCTGCTGGCGGTCGATCTGATCATCCGCCAGGCGGCGAATCCCGGCCGCATCGTGGTGATCGAACGGCGGAACCCACCGCCCGGCTGGGCCCTGCCCGGCGGTTTCGTGGACGAGGGCGAGACGGTGGAGCAGGCGGCCTTGCGCGAGGCACGCGAGGAAACCCGTCTGGAGGTCAGGCTGGAGGTCCTGCTCGGGGTCTACTCCGATCCCGAACGCGACGCGCGCGGCCATACCGTCAGCGTGGTCTATGTGGCGCGGGGAGAGGGAGAGGCGCGGGCGCAGGACGATGCGAAGGCGCTGGCCTGGCTGGACCCGGAAGACCGGGAGCAGCCGCTGGCCTTCGATCACCGGCGCATTCTCGACGACTACCTGCGTTACCGCACCACCGGAGAGACTGCCCCGATCCGTCATATCCCCCGCTGAGGAGGCCGTAGCCTGCGGCAGGCGTGGCCCGTCGGAACGGCCGGGCGACTTCGTGCCGCCGAGCACAACCGGACGGCGGCGTTCGCGGCATGGGGAAATGCTCCGGCCACGGACCGCGGGCGAGTCAGGGCGCCGCAGGCCCGCGGAGGCCGGCGGATGCGATGCACGGAGAGGTCAAACTGTTATGATACGGGCCTTTCACGCCGACGACGAGCCTTGGTGAGCCAACCTGTCCCAGCCCTCATGGAGCCGCGGGTATATACCCGCGATCAGCACCCCATCTCGCGCGCCGCAATCAGCGAAAACGCGCTGAAGGTCCTGTACCGCCTGCGCGATGCCGGATTCCGCAGTTGCCTGGTCGGCGGCGGCGTCCGTGATCTTCTGCTGGGGCGGGAACCCAAGGATTTCGATATCGCCACGGACGCCCACCCGGATGATGTGCGCCGCCTGTTTCGGAACTGCCGGCTGATCGGAAGGCGCTTCCGGCTTGCCCATGTCACCTTCGGACGCGAGATCATCGAGGTCGCGACCTTTCGCGCGCCCTTCGGCGCCGAGGACGAGGAAGGCAACATCGAGCTGAGCGAGGAGGGGCGCATCCTCCGCGACAACTGCTACGGCACCATCGAGCAGGATGCCTGGCGGCGTGATTTCACCATCAATGCCCTCTATTACGACATTGCGGATTACTCGGTCCTCGATTTCACCAACGGGGTGCTGGACCTGCACGAGGGCGTGCTGCGCCTGATCGGTGATGAACCCGAACAGCGCCTGCGCGAGGATCCTGTGCGCATGCTGCGCGCGGTACGCTTCAGCGCCAAGCTGGGCTTGCGCATCGCTCCCGAACTGGACCAGGCCATGCATCGCCACGCCGGCCTGATGGTGTCGGTGGCACCGGCCCGCCTGTTCGAAGAGGTACTCAAGCTCTTCCACAGTGGCGCGGCAGTCACCTGCCTGGACGAACTGGAACGCTTCGGGCTGTTCGAGGCGCTGTTCCCGCAGGCGGCGGCCTGCTTTGCCGATCCGGACCGCGGACTCGAGCAGCGCGCCTTTCTGGTCGAGGCGCTGAAGAACACCGACACCCGGATTCGTGACGAACTGGGCGTCCACCCGGCCTTTCTCTACGCGGCGGTGCTGTGGGCGCCGGTGCAGCGCGAGGCGCAGGCGCGGCTGGCTGCCGATGAGGATCCCGTCGCCGCCTGGCAGCAGGCGATGTCCGTGGTGCTGGAGCGGCAGGTCCAGCGGGTCTCCATTCCCAAGCGGTACTCGCTGGTGGTGCGGGAGATCTGGGACCTGCAGCAGCGCCTGCCACGCAACCAGGGCGGGCGTGCCCTGAAGCTGCTGACCCATCCGCGTTTCCGTGCCGGCTACGACTTCCTCTGCCTGCGGGCGCGTGTGGGGGACGCCGATCCCGAACTCTGCACGTGGTGGACCGAGTTCCAGCAGACGGACGAGGCCCGGCAACAGCAGATGGCGCGGACACCCGGCGGCTCTCCAGCCACGCGCACGCGGCCACGAAGGCGACGCCGGAAGGCCCCATCGACCTCATGAGATCGGTCGTCTCCGCCTACATCGGGATCGGCGCCAATCTGGGCGACCCCGTCGTGCAGGTGTTGCAAGCCTGCGCCCGGCTCGCGCGCGACGTGCCCGGTACCCGCCTGCTCGCGCGCTCCAGCCTCTACCGCAATCCGCCGATGGGTCCGCAGGATCAGCCCGACTACGTGAATGCCGTGGCCCGGCTCGACACCCGGCTCGCGCCCCGGACCCTGCTTGACGCACTGCAGGGCATCGAGGCGGCCTGCGGGCGCCGGCGCGACGGTGCACGATGGGGGCCGCGCCTGCTCGATCTCGATATCCTGCTGTTCGGCGATGAGGTGATCGATCAGCCGGGTCTTCGGGTGCCCCACCCGGGTATTGCGGAGCGGGACTTTGTTCTCTTTCCACTACAGGAGCTGGCCCCGCAACTGGTCATCCCGGGTCATGGCAGCGTTGCGGCGCTGTGCCGGTGCATGCCCAGCACGGGTCTGGTTGCCATCGCCGAGGAGGCGCGCGCGTGAGCCTGGCCGATTTCCGCTTCATTGCCGTCGAGGGCCCGATCGGTGTGGGCAAGTCCAGCCTTGCGCAGATGCTGACCCGGCATCTCGACGCCGAGGGGCTGTTCGAGACCCCGGACGAGAATCCCTTCCTGGAACGTTTCTACCAGGACCGCTCCAAGCATGCGCTGGCCACGCAGCTGTACTTCCTGGTGCAGCGCATTCGCCAGCTGACCCCGCTGGCGCAGCTGCAATTGTTCGAGCGGCTGCATGTCGCGGACTACCTGGTGGACAAGGACCCGCTGTTCGCCGAGCTGAACCTGGCCCCGGACGAGATGGACATCTACCGGGAGATGTTCCGGCAGCTGCGGCCACAGATGCCGCGCCCGGACCTGGTCGTCTACCTGCAGGCGCCGGTCGAGGTCCTGCTGGAACGAATCCGCAGGCGCGGCCGCAGCTACGAGCGCCGGATCGAACCCGCCTACCTGGAGCGCCTGAGCGCGGCCTATACGGCGTTCTTCCATCACTTCGATGCGGCCTCCCTGGTGATCGTGAACGCCGCAGAGATCGACTGGGTCAGGAATGAGGCCGACTTCCTGCAACTGGTCCAGTTCCTGGACCAGGTTCACGGCGGCAGGCACTATTTCAATCCGCTGCCCGTGCACCTCTGACCCATCAAGGAGGCCCGATGCGCAACACCATTCGCACGCTCGAGAGGCACAAGCAGGAGGGTCGGCCGATCACCTGCCTGACCGCCTATGATGCCAGTTTTGGCCGGCTGCTGGATGCCTCGGACATCGACGTGATCCTGGTCGGCGACTCACTGGGCATGGTGGTGCAGGGTCATGAAACCACGCTGCCGGTGACCATCGAGCACATGGTCTACCATCTGCAGGCGGTATTCCGCGGCACGCAGCGCGTGATGCTGATGGCGGACCTGCCCTTTCTCGGTGACCGCGACGTGCTCCACGCCCTCGAACAGGGTGGAGCCCTGATGCGGGCCGGTGCGCAGATGGTGAAGGTCGAATGCAATGGGGGGCACACGGAGCTGGTCGGGCGCCTGGCCGGCGCCGGTATCCCCGTCTGCGCGCATCTCGGGCTGACGCCGCAGGCCGTGCACCGCCTGGGCGGCTACCGGGTGCAGGGCCGCGAGGTTGCGGCGGCCGAGCGCATCCAGGCCGAGGCGCGCGCGCTGGAGGCCGCGGGTGCCCAGTGCCTGCTCCTGGAGGGGGTGCCCGAGGTCCTGGCGACGCGTATCACGCGGTCCGCGCGGGTGCCGGTGATCGGTATCGGTGCCAGTCCCGATTGCGACGGTCAGGTGCTTGTGCTGCAGGACGTGATTGGTCTGACGCCGAAACCGCCGCGTTTCGCGCGGGACTTCATGGTCGGCGCGGGGAGCCTTGCCGGGGCCGTGGCGGCCTTCGCCGAGGCCGTGCGCAGCCGCGCCTTCCCCGAGTCCGGCGTTCACACCTTCGGTTGAAGCCGATGCGTATCGTCCGTGATCGCCGACAGGTAACCGCGCTCTGCCGCGAGTGGCGGCGACGGGACGCCCGGAAACTCGCGCTGGTCCCCACCATGGGCAACCTCCACGAGGGCCATCTCGCACTGGTCCGGCACGCGCGCGAGCGCGGGGATCGCGTGCTGGTCAGCATCTTCGTGAATCCGCTGCAGTTCGATCGGGCCGAGGATCTGGCCGGGTATCCGCGGACCCTGGAGGCCGACACCAAGAGGCTCGCAGAGGCCGGAGTGGATGCGCTGTTCTGTCCCGAAGCGGGGGAGATGTACCCGGAAGGGGCCACGAGCCGGGCGCAGGTGCGGGTTCCGGGCCTGTCGGAGGTGCTCGAGGGCGAGTCCCGGCCGGGGCATTTCGACGGCGTCGCAACCGTGGTGGCGAAGCTGTTCAATCTGGCGCAGCCCGATGTCGCGGTCTTCGGCGAGAAGGATTACCAGCAACTGCTGGTCATCCGGGCCATGGTCGAGGCACTGAATTTTCCGGTCGTCGTGGACGCAATACCCACGGTACGCGAGGAAGACGGTCTCGCGCTGAGTTCGCGCAACGGGCGCCTGTCCCGGGCTGCGCGCCGGCGGGCTCCCGAGCTCCATCGCTGTCTGCGCGACACCGCCGAGGCCTGCCTGCTGGAGCCGGACCAGTGGCCACGGATCTTCAACGAGCTGATCACGAATGGGGAACAACGGCTGCGCGCGGCGGGCCTTCAACCCGACTACGTCAGCATCCGACGGGCCGAAGATCTGGGGTTGCCGCAGGCCGGGGACCGTGACCTGGTCCTGCTGGGCGCCGCCTGGCTGGACGGTGTCCGCTTGATTGATAACCTGCGTCTGCAATACGGTAGGTTTGCCGGTGCTCGGTGATTCCCTCATAATGCGCCGCACAATAACCGTTGGTTGCCAGCGTCACCGGGGGTCCTGCCGATGATGATCACACTACTGAAGGGCAAGCTGCACAAGGCCCGGGTCACGCATTGCGAACTCGAGTACGAGGGTTCCTGCGCGATCGATACCCGCCTGCTCGAGGCCGCGGGTATCCTGCCGTTTGAGCAGATCCAGATCTACAACGTGGACAATGGCGAGCGTCTGACCACCTATGCGATCGAGGCGGAAGCCGGTTCCGGGGTGATCTCCGTGAACGGCGCGGCCGCGCACAAGGCGGCGGTGGGTCACCGGGTGATCATCTGTGCCTATGGCCAGCTCGACGCCGCCGAGGCCCGTGAATTCACCCCCAACCTGGTCTATCTGGGGTCGGGTAACCGCATCATGCATACCGGTCACCAGATCCCCGTCCAGGCCGCCTGACGGCGAGCAGGACTGGTCGGGTCAAGCCCTTCGGGCTAACCCGACCTGCGCACTTCGCGACCGACCCTCACCACCACGCCCGTGGATCGGGTTGGCGCAGCCTAACCCGACGTTCGCCATACGCCGACACCGCCGCTCACCCGGTATTGCGCATACCCGCGGCGATCGCGTTGATCGAACGCAGCAACGGGGACATCCACGGATTCTCCTCTCCTTCGTCCCCCCGACTCGCCTGCAGCGCGCGTGATTCCCGCAGCAGGTGGATCTGAATGCTGTTGAGCGGATCCAGGTAGGGATCGCGCCGTTGCAGCGACAGCGCCAGCAGCGGGGTTTCGTCCATCAGGGCGTCGAGCCGGGCGATCAGCAGGACCTCCCGCACCGTACGCGCATACTCCTCCTGAATCCGGGAATAGACCCTGTCCGCCAGCCTGCGGTCGCTGCAGAGCTGCGCGTATTCCGACGCTGTGCGCATGTTCGCCTTGGTCAGTGCCATCTGGCTGTTGGAGAGCAGGGAGCGAAAGAACGGCCATTCCCGGTACATGCCCCGCAGGAGTTCCAGCCGCTCGGGGTCGTCTCCGCGCCAGGATTCCAGCGCGCTGCCGATGCCATACCAGGCGGGCAAGGTATGGCGTGACTGCCCCCAGCCGAAGACCCAGGGTATCGCCCGGATCGACGCCTTGGACCGGTCGCTCTGGCGCCGGTGCGACGGGCGGGAACCGATGTTCAGGAAGCCGATCTCCTGCACCGGCGTGCCTTCATAGAAATAGTCGAGCACTCCGGGCGTGCGGTCGACCAGGTCGCGGTAGGCATCCTCGCCGAGTGCCGCGAGTTCGTTCATGGTCGCCCGGTATTCGTCGCGGTCACGGGTCGGTGTGCGAATCAGGCTGCGGCTGGCCAGGATCAGTCCGGTGGCCCCCATCCCCAGTTCGTACACGGCGGTTTCGACGTTGCTGTACTTGTACGACAGCACCTCACCCTGTTCGGTGAACTTGATCCGACCCTGTACGGTGGCCGGCGGCTGGGCAAGGATGGACTCGTGGGTGGGGCCGCCGCCCCGGCCGACCGTCCCGCCGCGGCCGTGGAACAGCTGGCAGCGCACGCCGAACCGGTCGGTGATCGCGACGATCTTCTTCTGCGCCTCGTACAGGTTCCAGCTCGAGGCCAGGATGCCGCCATCCTTGCAGGAATCCGAGTAGCCGAGCATGACCTCCTGGATGTTGCCGCTGGCGGCCAGCATGCGCGCATAGCTGGCGTGGCCCAGCAGCCCGTTCAGGACCTCTTCCACATGCAGCAGGTCCTCGATGGTCTCGAACAGCGGCGCGATGCGCAGCTGACAGAAGGGTCCTGCCGCGGCCTCGCCCGCGAGGCCGGCCCAGCGGCCCAGCAGCAGGACCTCGAGCACATGGGAGGCGGCGTGGGTCATCGAGATCACGTAGGTCCCGATCCCCTGCGGTCCGACCTCGCCGCGCATCTCCCGCATCACGTCGAAGACCTGCATGGTCTCCCGGGCGGAGTCGTCCAGGGTCTCGTAGTCGATCGCGGGCAGTTCCGCACGGTCGATCAGGGTACCCAGGAGTTGCAGCCGCGCGGTCTCGTCCAGCGCCTCGTAGTCCTCTGCCAGCCCGGTCTGGGCAAGGATCGACCCGAGCGTTGCGCTGTGCACCTTTGATTCCTGGCGTACGTCCAGGTGGTGCAGGTGAAAGCCGCAGGTCTCGACCAGGCGGATGAGATCGGTGAGTTCACCGCTGGCGACGTTGCGTTCGCCGTGGCTGACCAGCGAGTCGTGGATCACCCGCAGATCGGCCAGCAGGGCATCGGCGCTGCTGTAGGCCGAGTTGGCCGGAAGGACCGCGGCCTCGCCGGCGAGGCGTCGGCCCACGGTCCCGAGGGTCTCCTTCAGGCGGTAGATCATGATCTGGATCTTGCGCCGGTAGGGCTCGGTCTCGTAGCGGTCCCTGGACCCCTGGAACACCGCAGGGGAGATGTTGTTGTCCGCCTCCAGGCTCGCGAGGAAGGCCTGGGATGGCTGGCACATCAGCGCGGAGTGGGTCAGCACATTGCGCAGGTGGGAAACCCGTTTCAGGTACTCGCGCAGGACCTGCTGCATGGCCAGCCTGCAGGCCACCGCGGTCACCGCCGGGGTCACGTTCGGGTTGCCATCCCGGTCGCCGCCGATCCAGGACCCGAAACGCAGAAAGGCCGGAATGTCGATCGGCAGCGCGCCGTCCGGTTGCATGCCATAGGTGCGCCGGACGGCCTTTTCCAGGAACCGGTAGGCGAGGGGGATCGCCTCGAACAGGCTTTCCTCGAAGTAGAACAACCCGTACTTGATCTCGTCGCGCACCATCGGCTGCTTGACCCGGACCTCGTTGGTGCGCCAGAGGATCTGGATCTGGGTCTCGAGTTCCTCGATCAGCAGCTTGCGTTCGGCGGCACCGATACGCGGCTGGTTGAGTCGGTCGGCGGTCTGAAAGACGCGCCGCTGGTTCTGCATCGTCGTGCGCCGCCTTGCCTCGGTGGGGTGGGCCGTAAAGACCGGGGTGTAGCTCAACTCCGAAAGGAGCTTCTCCAACTCCTCGGCAGTGACGCCCTCCGCCCGCAGGTCCCGCAGCGTGCGGTCGAATGAGCCGACCCACAGCGGGTCACCGCTGCTGACCTGCGCCCGGCGCCAGCGGTAGAAGAGATCTTCCTCGGCGATGTTGACCAGACTGAAATAGATGCTGAAGGCCCGGATGATGCGCTCGGTCGTCTCCGGGTCCTGATGGACGATGCAGCGCATCATCCGCTGGCGAAGACGTGGATCCTCACGCTTGCGCAGGCTCACGAAGCCCTTGCGCAGGGTCTCCACCGCATGGAAGACCGCGTCTCCCTCCAGCCTCCGGATCACCCTGCCCAGCAGGTCGCCGAAGAGCCGGACACGTGCGCGCAACTCCTTGTCCTTGGGGAGAAAGCGTTCGCTGTTGCCAGTCAGGGTCATGGCTCCTTTTCGGTCTGGGCTGCACGAAGAGGGCCGGCTTCAAGGCCGGCCCGTTGTTCGTTTCGAATGACCTGCGAGCATTATACCCCAGAGCCGACCCTAACCCGTCAGGCTGCGATAGAGGTCGAGATAGGCCCCGGAACTCGTGTTCCAGCCGAAGTCGCGGGTCATGCCATTGCGCATCATCGCGCGCCAGCGCTCCTGCCCGGGTTCGCCGAACAGCGCCAGGGCGCGCTCGATCGCACCGGTCAAGGGGGCCGTATGGGCAGGCAGGAAGCAGAAGCCCGTGGCCGTGTCGTCACTGAGGGTCACGGGGTTGGCGTCGACCACGGTATCCGCGAGGCCCCCGGTCGCGTGCACGATCGGGGGCGTTCCGTAGCGCAGGCTGTACAGCTGATTCATGCCGCAGGGCTCGAAGCGCGACGGCATCAGGAAGGCATCGGCGCCGGCCTCGACCCGATGGGCAAGGCCCTCGTTGTAGGCGATCACCGTGCAGCAGTTCTCCGGGTGGGCGTGGGCGAGGCTGCGGGCCCAATCCTCGAATCCCCGGTCACCGTTTCCGACCAGTACCAGTTGCATCCGTCCGGCCGCGAGCATGGGTGCGCAGGCCTCCAGCAACAGGTCGATACCCTTCTGCGAGACCATGCGCCCCACATGGCCGAACAGCATCGTGTCCGCACGCACCGGCAAGCGCAGTTCGCGCTGCAGGGCGGCCTTGTTGCGCGCCTTCCCGGAGAGGTCCTCGGCACTGTAGTGCGCCTCGAGATAACCGTCCTTTTCCGGGTTCCATTCGCGGTAGTCGACGCCGTTCAGGATGCCGTGCAGGCTGGCCGAGCGGGCCCGGAGCACCCCATCCAGCCCCATGCCCAGTTCGGGTGTCTGGATCTCGCGGGCATAGGTGGGCGAGACCGTGGTGATCAGGTCCGAGAAGATCAGACCACCCTTCATGAAGGAAAGCTGGTTATGAAATTCAAGGGCCTCCATGTGCCAGAGGTCCTCGGGCAGGCCGAGCGCATGGCGGGTCGCGGCGGGGAACAGGCCCTGGTAGGCGAGATTGTGGATGGTGAACACCGTCGGCGGCCGGCGCGGATGGCCGCGCAGGAATACGGGAACCAGGCCGGTCTGCCAATCGTTCAGGTGCAGTATTTCCGGCGCCCAGTCCAGACGTGCCTCATCCACGCTCAGGGAGGCGACCGCCCGTGCGAAGGCGGCGAAGCGCTGCGGATTGTCGGGCCAGTCGCTGCCATCGGTCGCGCGGTAGGGATCCCCGTCGCGCTCGAAGTACATCGGCCAGTCGACCAGGTAGACCATGACCGAGGTACCGGGCAGATACCCCTGGATCAGGCTCCAGGGTGCGTCCGCAGGTCCGGGCAGGCGTGTCGGATCGGCCAGCCGGCTGGCCGCACGCGGGTAGGCCGGGAGAACCAGACGCACATCCTGGTGGTGTTGCTTCAAGGCGGCGGGCAGACTGGAGCTGACGTCGCCCAGTCCGCCGGTCTTTACCAGGGGGAAGGCTTCGCTGCTCGCGAACAGGATGCGCATGCGGACTCCGGTAACGCGTTGTGTGGCCGAGCCTGCCATTGTAGTTTAGGGCGTCCCGACTTTTCCTGCCCCCGCAGCCGAGGTGTCGCCGTGCCGCAGACCGAATCCCTTCCCCTTCCCTGGTCGCTCCTCAGCGCGGCACGGGACCGTTTGCATACCGTCACCCTGCGCGAGCTTCTTGCGGAAGATGTCGGGCGCGTGGAGCGCGATGTCCTGAATGCGGCGGGTCTGCGTCTGGATTGGACCCGTCAGCGCCTGGATGCCGCGGCATGGGAGGATCTGTTCGCGCTGGCCGGCAGCGCCGACGTCACGGGCGCGCTACGGCGTCAGCAGGAAGGTGTGCACGTTAACAGCACCGAGGATCGTGCCGCCCTGCACACGGCGCTGCGCCTGCCCCGCGATGCCCACTGCACCATCGACGGCCGGGACGTGGTGGCTGATGTGCACGAAGTGCTCGATTCGATCGAGGCCCTGGTACGCAGGGTGCAGGATGGCAGCCACGTCGGTTACTCCGGACGGCCGATACGCAGCGTGGTGAACATTGGCATCGGCGGTTCCGATCTCGGTCCACGCATGGTCTGCCGGGCCCTGGCCCCGTTTGCGGCGGATACGGCCGAGGGGCGACCCCTGCAGATGCACTTCGTCTCCAACGTCGACGGAGCGGCCCTGGATGCGGTCCTGCAGGAGACGGACCCCGAGACGACGCTGTTCATCATCGCGTCCAAGACCTTTGGAACCCAGGAGACCCTGATCAATGCCCGCTCGGCGCGCTCCTGGCTGCTCCGGCACACCGATCATCCGCAGGCCGTTGCACGTCACTTCGTCGCGGTGTCCACGCACGCGGGACGGGTCGAGGCGTTCGGCATCGACACCCGCAACATGTTCGGGTTCTGGGACTGGGTGGGCGGGCGCTACTCGGTCTGGTCGGCGATCGGCCTGCCCATCGCGCTGTACCTCGGCATGGATGGCTTCCGGGCCTTCCTTGCCGGGGCGCACGAGATGGACCGGCACGTCCTGGAAACCCCGGCCCCGGCCAACGCGGCCGTGCGCATGGCGCTGGTGGATGTCTGGAATCACAACCTCCTGGGCGCCTGTGCGAGGGTCGTGCTGCCCTATGACGAGCGCCTGAAGCTGCTGCCCTCCTACCTGCAGCAGGCGGAGATGGAGAGCCTGGGCAAGGGGGTCCGCCACGACGGCAGGCCGGCGGAGCACGATACGGGAACCCTGGTCTGGGGGGCCGTGGGCACTGACGGGCAACATGCCTTCTACCAGTTGCTGCACCAGGGCACACGCTGGGCGCCGACGGAGTTCATCGGAGTGGCACGTCCCGAACACGGCCTGCCGGAACATCACCCGATCCTGCTGGCCAACCTGGTGGCACAGGCCGAGGCCCTGGCCTTGGGCAAGACAGAGACCGAGGCTGCGGCGGAGATGGCCGCCGATGGCCTGTCCGAGGACGAGGTCCTGCGCCTGGCGCCCCATCGCAGCTTTCCCGGAAACCGGCCCAGCACCGTGATCCTGCTGGAGCGCCTCGACCCGCGTGCCCTTGGGGCGCTGATCGCGCTGTACGAACACAAGATCTACCTGCTGGCGACGATCTGGGGCATCAATGCCTTCGATCAGTGGGGGGTGGAACTGGGCAAGCAGCTTGCGGGGCAGGTACAGGAGGACTTCCTGGCGGCGGCACAGGGGCACCCGCATGATCCGGCGACCTCCGCGACGATCGACTGGCTACGCACGCGGCTGCCCGGGGGCTGAGGCGTGGAGAAGCCGTTTGCGCCCTCGGCCGAGCAGAACAGGGAGCCGATCCTGCAGGTCCTGAGGGCATGGTTCGACCGTCCCGGCACCGTACTGGAGGTGGGCAGCGGCACCGGGCAGCACGCGGTGCATTTCGCGCGGCACCTGCCCCATCTGATCTGGCAGCCCAGCGACGTGCAGGCCCATGTCCAGGGCATCGAGGCCTGGCGCGCGGAGGCGGGGCTGGAGAACATCCTGCCGGCCCGGATCCTGGACGCCTCGGGTCCGTGGCCCGAGGCCGGCTTCGATTACGCCTTTACCGCCAATACCGCCCACATCATGCACTGGCCGGAGGTGCTGGCGATGTTGGCAGGGGTCAGCCGGGTTTTGCGCGCAGGGGGCGTGTTTGCCATGTACGGCCCCTTCGCGCGCTCCGGGAGACACACCGCCCCGTCCAACGCCGCGTTTGACCAGGCGCTGCGCCTGTCGGATCCCGGTATGGGTGTGCGGGACATGGATGACCTGGACCGCGAGGGCCTGAAGCAAGGCCTGCAGATCGTGTGCGTCGTCCCGATGCCGGCGGACAACTTCACGCTGATCTGGCGCAGGACCCGCCAGGAAGATGCCGAACCATCAACGGGATCGTCCCTTCGCCGTCCGTCCTGAGCTTGTCGAAGGCCCTTGATCCGCGTTGCCTCAACCGTCATCGCTGCCATTCAAGGCCGGTTCCGGGAAACTCCGGAGGACTCCTGAACCGCTCGGAGGCGTTCGCGGGGCGGCGGCGGTCCCTGGTGTCGGGACGGAACTCCGGGTGGGTCTGGTAACTGCCGCCCGCGGACGGAGGGCTTGGCCACTGGTGCTCGAAGCCGCCCCCCGCCGCGGCGGAGGGGGGCCTGCGACGCGTCTCGGGCGCGGGGAACTCATTCCGGCCCGGACGCGCGCCCGGCGGCACCATCCCCGGGGGCTCCCCATGTCGCGGCCGCTCTCTGAGCGGTGTGCTCGACGGTTCATCCCAGCTCGGCCGCCCGCCGGACGGCTCTCTGCGATCCCAGCTCCCCTCGGGCGCAAGCGCGGACCGGCCTCCCTGCTGCGCCCGACTGCCGGGGGGGGCCGCGCCGAAGCTCCCGGGGGCATATTCCGACTCCGGTGACCGTGGTGCCGGTGGCATGCCGGGACTGCCCGGCCGTGTGGTCCGGTTGCCCTCGCCGCTCTCGCGTTGCCGCCGTTCCCAGGGGGACTCTTCGAATTCCGCAAGGTAGCCCGGGGGAGGGAACTCCGGCCTTCCGCTGAAGGTCGCCGGTGGACCGCCGGGGGCCTGGACTAACAGCAGTGGGCCACTCCCGCCGGCTTCGGCCTCCGCAGCCTGGTCCCAGGCCGCCGTACCCGTCTGGCCGAGGCCGAGGGCGAGCACGGTGAGGGTGAAGGTCACGATGAAGCGGGGGGTTCTCATGGTCACTGGGCTGCGTCCGTCATGCTGTCGCCTGGCTATAAGGATAGGACAGAAAGCGGTCAATGCCAGTCCTCGCCATTCGTGCGCCGGCCTTCCGGCGCAGCGATCGGGTACCGAACCTTCCGCATGCCCCACCAGGGCGGGCATGCAGCAAGGCCTTTGACGCTCCCTTCGGGTTCGTGCTGAAGTAGAGCGCCTTCGAGGTCCCTACCCAGCACGTCAAGTCAAAGGTGGAAACCAGTGGCCGAACCGGAACAGGCAGATCACGAGACCCCCCGTATACAGATCAGCCCCCCCGTCTTCCTCATCTCTGCCGCCCTGACACTCGCCCTCGTCCTGTTTGCCGCCATCTTCACCCGGCCTGCGGGAATCCTGTTCGGCGCCGTGCAGGGCTGGATCACGGAATCGGCGGGCTGGTTCTACGTACTGGCGGTGGCCGGCTTTATCGTCTTCGTGCTCTCGCTCGCGCTGTCGGGCCTGGGCCGCATCAGGCTGGGGCCGGATCACAGCGAGCCGGATTACACCTATACGTCCTGGTTCGCGATGCTGTTTTCGGCCGGCATGGGGATCGGCCTGATGTTCTTCGGCGTGGCGGAACCGGTGATGCATTACGTGTCGCCGCCCGTTGGTGACCCGGAGACGGTGGAAGCGGCGCGGCTGTCGATGCGCATCACCTTCTTCCATTGGGGCGTGCATGCCTGGGCCATCTATGCGGTCGTGGCACTGTCGCTGGCCTACTTCGCCTTTCGGCAGGGGCTGCCCCTGACCATCCGTTCCTCGCTGTATCCGCTGATCGGTGACCGCATCTATGGCCCGATCGGCCATACGGTGGACATCTTTGCCGTCCTGGGCACGATCTTCGGGGTGGCGACGTCGCTCGGGTTCGGGGTCATCCAGATCAATTCCGGGCTCGAGTACCTGTTCGGACTGCCCAACAACGTGATCATGCAGGTGATCCTGATCGCCGGGATCACGGCAATCGCGACGGTGTCGGTGGCCCTGGGCCTGGATGCGGGGATCCGCCGGCTTTCGTTGCTGAACATGATCCTTGCAGGCGGTCTCCTTGCCTTCGTGCTGGTGGCCGGCCCGACCGTGTTCCTGCTGCAGACGCTGGTCCAGAACACCGGCAACTACATCTCCAATCTGTTCAGCATGACCTTCAACCTCTACGCCTACGAACCGACCGACTGGATCGGTGGCTGGACCCTGTTCTATTGGGGCTGGTGGATCGCCTGGGCACCGTTCGTGGGGATGTTCATCGCGCGGGTGTCACGCGGACGCACCATCCGCGAGTTCGTCGTCGGCGTGCTGCTGGTGCCGTTGGGCTTTACGCTGATGTGGATGACCTTCTTTGGCAATACCGCACTGCACATGATCATGATGCAGGGCATCACCGGACTGGCGGACGCCGTGGCGGCCGATACCTCGGTGGCGCTGTTCCAGTTCTTCGAGCAGTTGCCCTTTTCCACGGTGATGGCCATGATCGCGACCCTGCTGGTGATCACCTTCTTCGTGACCTCCTCGGACTCGGGATCGCTGGTGGTGGATATCCTGACCTCCGGGGGCCGGGACGACTCCCCAGCCTGGCAGCGCATCTTCTGGGCGATCGTCGAGGGTGCCGTCGCCGCAGCACTCCTGGTCGCGGGGGGATTGGCGGCCCTGCAGACCGCGACCATCGCCAGTGCCCTGCCGTTCACGATCATCATGATCCTGATGTGCTGGGGCCTCCTCAGCGCACTGCGTGTCGAGGCGAAGAAGCGGATCAGTCTGCACGAGGCGCGCATCGCCCCCGCCGGTCCCCGGGGGGCACGCAACTGGAAGAACCGTCTGCACGCGATGATGCATCAGCCGCGGCGCCGCGAGGTCGTGCGCTACATCCGCGAGGTGGTCAAGCCAGCGCTGTCGGAAGTGGCCGAG
Source organism: Thioalkalivibrio sp. (assembly GCA_041685565.1). GTDB lineage: Bacteria > Pseudomonadota > Gammaproteobacteria > Ectothiorhodospirales > Ectothiorhodospiraceae > Thioalkalivibrio. The sequence goes on along the minus strand of JAWLFM010000039.1, from coordinate 308 downwards.
GAACTGCGCAAGCAGAGCCTGATGGCCGAGGTGGGCGAGGGTGACGACGATCGCGTCTGGGTAGAGGTCCTCCACGGCGACGAGATCGACTTCTTCTACTCCGTGCACCCGCGTGCCTATGAGCCGCCGACCTTCGTGATGCGCGATACCCGGGACAAGCGGCTGGAGAAGCTGAAGTACTACCGGGCCGAGGTGCACCTGAAGGAGGGTGGGCAGGACTACGACGTAATGGGCTGGGGCAAGGACGATCTGATCCATGACGTGCTCGAGCAATACGAGCGGCACATGCACTTCCTGACCGCCGTGCG
>JAWLFM010000038.1:0-18636 GCA_041685565.1 Thioalkalivibrio sp. | reverse complement strand
GGATTGCGCCGGGCCTGTTCCTTTGAACCCATCGAACCCCTGTGGCAGCGTCTGCCCAGCCGCGACCCCAACGGTCAACGGCTGGCCGATTTCATGATGTTCATCCCGGGACTGAAACGGCGCAGTGACGTGGAGATCCGGCAACGCCTGCAGGCCATCCATCAGGTCCTGGAGGGTTACCAGGAGGTGATCGCCTTCGTCGAGATGAACCTCAGGATCAACACCCTGTGGGTCTCCGTCCAGGCACGTCCGGGCCTCTGCCTGGAGATCCCCCTGGCGATCCAGGCCGCGGTTCCCGAAGCCCTCCTGATCGGCCAACGCCCCGACCGGTAGGCGGCGAGCCCCCTGGCCGATCGGCCCCTGCCCCCAACCTTCGCCCTGCCCCCCATCGCCGAGGGGGCTCGGCTCCTACAATCGCTGAGAGGACTCGGCTCCTACGCGCCCGCAACAGGTCGACGCTCGCCCGTGCCGCGGCGCCTTCGGCTTGCTAAACTGGGGTTTTGCTATAGCATCGACAGCCATGAAAGCGCGCACTGCGGTCGTTCAACGCGACACCCTGGAGACCCGGATTCGAGTCGAGCTGAACCTGGACGGCAACGGCACCGGCCGCTTCGCCACCGGGCTTCCCTTCCTCGACCACATGCTCGACCAGGTCGCGCGTCATGGCGTGATCGACCTGGACATCCAGGCCGAGGGCGATCTGCATATCGACGCCCACCACACGGTGGAGGACATCGGCATCACCCTCGGACAGGCACTGACCCAGGCCCTGGGTGACAAGAAGGGCATCCGCCGCTACGGCCATGCCTACGTGCCGCTGGACGAGGCCCTGGCGCGGGTGGTGATCGACTTCTCCGGCCGTCCCGGCCTGGAGATGCATGCCGAGTTCCGGCGTTCCCACATCGGCCAGTTCGACGTCGACCTGTTCCAGGAATTCTTCCAGGGGCTGGTCAACCATGCCCGGATGACCCTGCACATCGACAGCATCCGGGGTCACAATGCCCACCATGTCGCGGAGACCATCTTCAAGGCCTTCGGGCGCGCCCTGCGCATGGCGGCGGAACCGGATCCGCGCATGACCGACATCACGCCATCCACCAAGGGCGCCCTGTAAGGCGAACCGCGCAAGAGGGCGTCATACGATGCAAAGCGTCGCCGTGATCGACTACGGCATGGGCAACCTGCACTCGGTGGAGCGCGCGCTCCGGCACGAGGCGCCGCCCGGCACGCGGATCCTGCTCACCGACGACCTCGCGGTGATCCGCGAGGCCGACCGCCTGGTCTTTCCCGGACAGGGTGCGGCGGCGGATGCGATGCAGGCCCTGCGGGCCCTCGGACTGGACAGGGTCCTGCCCGAACTCGCGGCCACCCGGCCGTTCCTGGGCATGTGCCTGGGCCAGCAGATCCTGCTCGACTGGAGCGCCGAGAATGGCGGCGTCGACCTGCTGGGCGTGATTCCCGGCACGGTCGAACGCTTTCCCGGACATGCGATCGATCGCGACGGACGGCGCCTGAAGATCCCGCACATGGGCTGGAACGTGGTGCGCCAGGTGCAGGACCACCCCCTGTGGCAGGGTCTGCCGCGCGAGTCCTGGTTCTATTTCGTGCACAGCTACCGGGTGCTGCCCACGCGGGCCGAGGACATCGTCGGCGAGACCGATTACGGCGAGCCCTTCGCCTCGGTGATCGCCCGAGGTTCCATGTTCGCGATGCAGTGCCACCCGGAAAAGAGCGCGGCCGACGGCCTGCGCCTGCTCAACAACTTCCTGCGCTGGGACGGGGCCTGGCGATGAACGCGGCCCTGGCCCATGCCGACGTCGCCGCACCCCCGGCCCGGTCCCGGTGCACAGGATTCGCCGCCTTTGTGCCCGTCCCGCCGTATCACCATCAATGGAGCCGATGATGCTGGTCATACCCGCGATTGATCTCAAGGAAGGCAAATGCGTGCGCCTGCGCCAGGGCCGCATGGAGGAATCCACGGTATTCGGCGAAGACCCGGTGGCCATGGCCGGGCGCTGGGTCGATGCCGGTGCCGAGCGCCTGCACATCGTCGACCTCGACGGCGCCTTCGCCGGTGTCCCGAAGAACGCCGAGGTCATCCACGCCATTGCCGAGACCTACCCGGACCTGCGCATCCAGGTCGGCGGCGGCATCCGGGACGACGACACGGTACAGGCCTACCTCGAGGCCGGGGTCGAATTCGTGATCATCGGCACCAAGGCGGTCAGCGCGCCGCACTTCGTCAACGACCTGTGTCTGGAATTCCCCGGGCGCATCATCGTCGGGCTCGACGCCCGCGACGGCAAACTCGCGGTGGACGGCTGGTCCAAGCTCTCCCACCACGACGTGATCGATCTCGCCCAGCATTTCGAGAGCGACGGCGTGATGGCGCTCGTGTACACCGACATCAGCCGCGACGGCATGATGCAGGGCGTGAACGTCGAGGCGACCGCACGGCTGGCGCGCGGGGTCCGGATTCCGGTGATCGCCTCCGGCGGCGTCAGCTCGCTGGACGACATCCGGCGGCTGCTGGAACACGAGGACGAGGGCATCGACGGGGTCATCGTTGGCCGGGCCCTGTACGAGGAGACCTTCACCCTGCAGGAAGCGATCGCCCTGACCGGGGCGCGGAGCTGATTCATGCTCGCACGCCGCATCATCCCCTGTCTCGACGTCGATGCCGGCCGCGTGGTCAAGGGCGTGAACTTCGTCGGCATTCGCGATGCCGGGGATCCGGTGGAGGTCGCCCGACGCTATGACGCCCAGGGCGCCGACGAGATCACCTTCCTCGACATCACCGCGAGCAGCGACGAGCGCGAGACCATCGTGCACGTGGTCGAACAGGTCGCGCAGCAGGTCTTCATCCCGCTCACGGTCGGCGGCGGCATCCGCGAGGTCGCCGACATCCGGCGCCTGCTGAACGCGGGCGCCGACAAGGTCTCGATCAACACCGCCGCGGTACACCGGCCGGAGCTGGTGGCCGAGGCGGCGGCGCGCGTCGGCAGCCAGTGCATCGTCGTGGCGATCGACGCCAAGCGGGTGCAGGACGATGCGGAATTCCCGCACTGGGAGGTCTTCACCCACGGCGGGCGCCGCGGCACCGGCATTGACGCGGTGGCCTGGGCGCAGAAGATGGTGCAGCTGGGCGCCGGCGAGATCCTGCTGACCAGCATGGACCGCGACGGCACCCGGATCGGCTTCGATCTTGACCTGACCCGCACCGTGAGCGATGCGGTGAGCATCCCGGTGATCGCCTCGGGCGGGGTCGGCGAACTGGCGCATCTGGTGGCGGGCGTGGTCGACGGCCACGCCGACGCGGTGCTGGCCGCCAGCATCTTCCACTTCGGCCAGCACACCGTGGCGGAGGCCAAGGCGGCCATGGCCGCGGCCGGTGTGCCGGTGCGTCCGCCGCGCGGTACCGACGCATGAGCCGCGAGATCCTGGAGCGGCTCGCCGAGGTCATCGAGGAACGGCGGCAGGCCGACCCGGAGGCCTCCTACGTGGCCTCGCTGCACCACCGCGGTCTCGACGTGATGCTGAAGAAGCTCGGCGAGGAGGCCGCCGAGACGATCATCGCCGCCAAGAATCCGGACGACCAGGCCCTGGTCTCGGAGATGGCCGACCTCTGGTTTCACGCACTCGTGGTATTGTCTGCGCGCGGGCTGCACCCGGATGACGTGCTGGGTGAGCTTGGCCGACGTTTTGGCCTCTCCGGCATCACCGAAAAGGCGAAGCGCGGCACGGCGGGCAAACGCTCGGATTGATTCAGGGTCTACCAACACTCAGCTCAACGTCTTTACTGTCTTCGGAGGCATCCCATGGGGATCGGCGGTATCAGCATCTGGCAGCTTCTCATCATCCTGCTCATCGTGGTGCTTCTGTTCGGCACCAAGAAGCTTCGCAACATGGGCGGTGACCTCGGTTCCGCCATCAAGAACTTCCGCCAGTCGGTGAAGAATCCCGAAGGCGAAGAGGAAGGAACGGACAAGGACGACACCCAGCGCCAGGACGGCGAAGGGCCACCCAAGGTCGAGGATCAGCAGAAGGGCCGCGTGATCGACGCCGACCCGAAGAAGGACTCCCAGTCGGGCCGCCAGGGCGGCGGCAGCCAGTCCTGAACCGGATCCTGCAGGACCGCAGGCAACCCATCGGGTAGACCATGTTTGATATCGGCTTCTGGGAGATCATGATCATCACCCTGGTCGCGCTGCTGGTGGTTGGGCCGGAGCGCCTGCCCGGGCTCGCGCGCGAGATCGGGCGCTTCGTGGGCAAGGCACGGCGCTTCGTGAACAGCGTGCGCTCGGACATCGAGCAGGAGCTGCAGACCGAGGAGCTGCGCAAGATGCTCAAGGGCCAGGAGCAGGAGATCCAGGAACTGAAGAGCATGATGCAGGAGACCGAGGAGACCCTGCGCGAGGACCTGAAGGAGACGGAAGAGACCCTGCGCGAGGGCATCGACGACGTCGCGGACACCAAGGCGACAAAAAAGAAACTGGATCCCGAAGGCCGCCCCGAGACTCCGGCGCCGGCTGAGAAGAGCGAACGGCCCGGGAAGAAGAAGGTGGACGGTCGCCCGCGCATCAAGCGCGTACCAGTCTCGGGCAATCTCGATGCCGACCTTCTGACCGATGCCCCTTCCCCGCAGCCGGTGGAGCGCAAACCGCCTGAGAATGCCGGAACCAACGGCGACGGGACCGCGGACAAGACATGAGCAACGGCAAGACCACCGGCGAGCCCAGTACCGAGGCCACCGAGACCCTGCTCAGTCACCTGATCGAGCTGCGCGACCGGATCCTGCGCATGTTCCTCGCGATCCTGGTCGTGTTCCTGGTCCTGTTCCCCTTCGCGAACGAGATCTACACCTTCCTCGCGACCCCGCTGATGGTGCACCTCCCGGAGGGCACCAGCATGATCGCGATCGAGGTCGCTGCGCCCTTCCTGATCCCGTTCAAGCTGGTCCTGCTGCTGGCGGTGGTGCTGACCATCCCATATACCCTCTACCAGCTCTGGGCCTTCATCGCGCCCGGCCTGTACAAGCACGAAAAGAAACTGGCGGGGCCACTGGTGGCATCGTCCACCATGCTCTTCTACCTGGGCATGGCCTTCGCCTACTTCGTGGTGTTCCCGCTGATCTTCGCCTTCTTCACCGCCACCGCCCCCGAGGGCGTCGCGGTCATGACCGACATCTCGCGCTACCTCGACTTCGTGATCATGCTGTTCATCGCCTTCGGCATCGCCTTCGAGGTGCCGATCGCGACCATCCTGCTGGTATCCATGGGCGCGACCACGCCGGAGAAACTGGCGCGCAAGCGTCCCTATGTGATCGTCGGCACCTTCGTGATCGGCATGGTCCTGACGCCCCCCGACATCATCTCGCAGACCCTGCTGGCCTTGCCGATGTGGATCCTGTTCGAGATCGGTCTGATCCTCTCCAGAGTGATGGAGAAGCGCAAGGCCGAGCGCCGCGTCGCCGAGGGGCTGGATGACGATGGCCCCGACGACGATGACCCACGCCGGGGCGGACCGGGTGCCGGACCCCGGGGTGGCGGCCCGGGTCCGGGCGGACAGACCCCGCGCCCCGGCGCCGGCGGGACCCCGGCACGACCCGCGACCAGCGGCGCCGCCAAGGCCCCCGCCGCAGGAGCGGCTGCTGCCACCAGCAGCGCCGGCGCCGGTGAGACCACGAAGGCCAGCGCCAGCACGGCGACAGAGGAATTCCGCCCCCTCAGCCCCGAGGAGATGGACGCCGAACTCGACCGGCTCGAAGAGGAAGAACAGCGCCTCGCCCAACCACGCGCGAACCAGGAAGGCAAGACCGCCCCACCCGGCGACACCGACGCAACCAGCCCCGCCGAGGACACCAAAAAGGACTAGCGGGGCTTGGAGCGCGGAGCTCGCTCCCGCTATCCGGCCCCGAGCCGGCCCCGAGGCCACCCACCCCGCCAAGGCGGCGGCCAGCCGCCGCACGCCAAAGGGGGCAGGGACCCTCTCAGACCTCCTCGGCCTCGAGCACCTCCGGTTCCACCAAGCCCGGGAAGATCTCCGTATAGGCTCCATACACGGCGGCGATCGCCACCGGACCAAGGATGAGGAAGCCCAGCCCGAAGGTCAGCATGGCGAAGAACGCCAGCACGAAGTAGATCAGGCTGAAGATGACCAACGGCCCGAGATTGGCGATCGTGCCCTTGATACTCCCCACGATGGCGTCGCCCAATTCCATGCCCCGGAAGTACACCAGGGGAATGGAGAAGGCCAGCATCGCGAAGATCACCAGATACATCAGGAAGATCACGATGATGCCGAAGAAGCCGATCCCGGCGAGCGGCATGCTCATCGCCTCGCCGGCAGTCTCCATCTGCACGGCACTGCCCACGAAGACCGCCATCAATACCGCCATGACCACCGTGGCCAACAACGCCACCAGGCCGAGCAGGAGTAGCGGAACGCGCCGCTGGGCATCCTGGATGGGCTGGAACAGATGCCCCACGCTCACCTTCTCACCCTGCTCGATGTCATGGGCGATCTTCATGAACCCGGCCACCAGCGCCGGCGAGATGATCGCCATCACCACCCCGCCGAGTAACGGGATCAGGTTCAGCACCAGGCTGATCAGAAAGTAGACCACCACCACCAGGACCCAGGTCATGGGGTCGGTCTTGAAATTGTTCCAGCCGCGTCCGAACAGCCCCCAGCCACGGTTGAGCTCCATGCTGCTGATATCCATCGTCGTCTCTCCTTCTGCACGAACCCCATTAACGACGGATTCGGTGAAAGTTGTCAATCGCCGGCCCGGATTTCGGGCCGCGTGGACCAGCGCCCGGGTGACGCGGAGCACGCCGAAACCGGACAACCGGTCAAAAAAATGCGCTTGAAGGTCGCCCCGGCCTGTGCAATCATGCGCCTCATAGATTAGCGTTCACTAATATTCTTGAATGGCCGAGAGGCCGACTCAACCAAACGATTGAAAACGGAGAACATCTCATGACCAAGCGTTTCATCATGACCGGAATTGGTGGATTCCTGGTGGGCATCGCCGCAATGATGCTGACGGCCTTCTCGGCCGCCCCCAAGCTCATGATTGCGGAGGACGAAAGCCTGTTCGACTTCGAGGAGACGGTGGAACTGATCCGGAACACCGCCGCCGAGCAGAACTGGAAGGTGCCCACGGTGCACATGATCCACGAGGCCGTAAGCCCCTACGGTTACGAGGTCGACCGCGTCGCCGTGCTGGAACTCTGCCAGCCGCACCACGCCGGCAAGATCCTCGCCGAGGACCGGGCCAAGGTCGTGACCTCGATGATGCCCTGCCGCGTGGCGGTGTATGAAACCGCCGACGGCCGGGTGATCGTGTCGCGAATGAACACCAGCCTGATGGCCCAGGCCTTCGGCGGGACCGTCGCCTCGGTCATGGCCGAAGCCACCCAGGAGAACGAGGCCATCCTGAAGAGCGTGATCCGGTAAGACCCGGACCCGACCCCGGGCAGCCGCAACCAAAGAACCCCGCTCCGGCGGGGTTCTTTTTGGTAGATACGGAATCGCCGAGCGGGCGCGGCTACATCCCCACCGCCTCACAGATCCCGCAGGAGGCCAGCCCCCTGGCCGATGCGATTGCCGCCAACAACCAATCGCCGAGAAGGCTCGGCTCCTGCGGGGTCTAACGGTCGTAGACGTCCTCGAAACGCTCGATGTCGTCCTCCTCCAGGTATTCCCCCACCTGCACCTCGATGATCTGCAGCGGTATCCTGCCCCGGTTCTCCAGTCGGTGCCGCTGGCCGATCGAGATATAGGTACTCTCGTTGGGTGCCACCGTGAAGACCTCCTCACCCCGCGTCACGGTCGCGGTCCCGGAGACCACGATCCAGTGCTCGGAACGGTGCTGGTGGCGCTGCAGGCTCAGGCTCGCACCCGGCGACACCGCAATGCGCTTCATCTTGTAGCCGGGCGACTCCTCCAGCACCGTGTAGCTGCCCCACGGCCGCTGCACCGTCAGATGCAGGCGGCATTCGCTGGCGCCGCGCCGGCTGAGTTCGTCCACCACCTCGCGCACCCGTTGCGTCTGGCCGCGGGGCGCGATCAGGATGGCGTCTGCCGTCTCGACCACACACAGGTCGCGCACCCCGACCGCCGCCACCAGCCGGCCATTCCCATGCAACAGCGTATTGTCGCAGTCGATCGCAAGCGCCTTCCCCTGCAACGCGTTACCGCGGTCATCCTGGACCGCGAGGTCATGCACCGCGTCCCAACTCCCGACATCGGACCAGCCGATGTCGCAGGGAACCAACCGCACCCGGTCGGAGCGTTCCAGCACCCCGTAATCGATGGAGATCGACGGCATGGCCGCGAAATGGGCCTCGACCGCCGGCTGTGGATCGCCCGTGCCGGAGGCATCCCAGTCCGCGCGGATGCGCTGCAGCACCTCGTGCACCTCCGGCAGATGCCGCTCCACCTCGGCCAGGATGCTGGAGGCGCGCCAGACGAACATGCCGGAGTTCCACCAGTAATCGCCATCGGCCAGAAAGCGCTCGGCGGTGGCCAGGTCGGGCTTCTCCGTGAATCGCTGCACCGGCACCACGGCATCGCCGTCGGTCGCCGCCTGGATATAGCCGTAGCCGGTTTCCGGCCGGGTCGGGCGAATGCCGAAGGTCACCAGTGCGCCCGCCTGTGCGGCGTCCACGGCCTGGCGCAGGGCCGCGTGGAATGCCGGCAAGTCGCGGATCACGTGATCCGCCGGCAGCACCACCAGCACCGGGTCATCCTCGCCGCGGCTCAGCCAGGCGGCGGCGAGGGCGATCGCCGGGGCCGTATTGCGTCCCACCGGTTCCAGCAGCGTCTTGAAGGCATGCAGCGCCTGGTAGGCCTCGCCCCGGGCATGTTCGGTGCCGGTCACGATCAGGGCATGGGCAGGATCCACCAGTGGCTGCAATCGGTCCAGGGTCGCCTCCAGCAGCGACCGCTCCCCCTCGATGCGCAGGAACTGCTTTGGCAGTTGGCGCCGGGACAGCGGCCACAACCGCGTACCGCTGCCGCCGGCCAGGATCACCGCATGGATCATGGTTGCCTCCTTTGATTTCGACCCCTGATGATAAACCCCGAAGCGCCCCAATGCCTTCATGCCCCGGGTCCGATCGGCCAGGGGCCGTCCTCCCACGGCGTGGGAACCCGGCTCCTGCAGGAGCCGAGCCCCCCGCGGCGATCAGGCCGCCGGGCAGATGCCGTCACGCCGCCGCGAGCAGGGCCGAACTTCGGCCGCCATCCGCATCAGCCGCCTTCGATGAGGGCAGCGATCTCCGCTACGTGCCGGGAAACGGCTGCCGCATCCCCGCGCGTCTCCACATTCAGGCGCAGCAGCGGCTCGGTGTTGGAGGCGCGCAGGTTGAAGCGCCAGTCCGGAAACTCCAGGCTGATGCCGTCGGTGCGGTCGATCGCGGGATCCTGCGGTGCGAAGTGGGCCAGCACGCGCTCGATCACCGGCGCGACGGCAGGCACCCGATAGTTGATCTCGCCGCTGCAGGGAAAGGCCGCCATGCGCGCATCGACCAGGTCCGCCAGGGTCCGGCCGCTGCGGCTGATCAACTCCGCGACCAGCAGCCAGGGAATCATGCCGCTGTCGCAGTAGGCGAAATCACGGAAGTAGTGATGGGCGCTCATCTCGCCGCCGTACACGGCGTCCTCCCGGCGCAGGCGCTCCTTCATGAAGGCATGGCCGGTCTTCGACTGCACCGGCACGCCGCCGGCGGCGAGCACCTGCTCGACGGTGTTCCAGGTGAGCCTCGGATCGTGCAGGATCTTCGCCCCCGGGTGCTTGTCCAGCATCACCTCCGCGAGCAGACCCACCAGGTAGTAGCCCTCGATGAAACGTCCGGCGGCGTCGAACAGGAAGCAGCGATCGAAGTCGCCGTCCCAGGCGATGCCGAAGTCGGCGCCCTGCTCCCGCACCGCCGCGGCCGTGGCCGCGCGCCGCTCCGGCAGCAGCGGGTTGGGCACGCCGTTGGGAAAATCACCGTCCGGCGCTTCATTGATCACCACGAATTCCAGCGGTGACAGCCCTTCGGCCAGCAGACGCAGGGCGGGGCCGGCACCGCCGTTGCCGGGATCGGCGACGATCTTCAGGGGCCGCAGCGCGGCAAGGTCCACATAGCCGAGCAGATGCCGGATGTAGGCGGTCTTGTCCTCGTCGGGGATCACCCGGCCGACGGCTCCGGAAGCGGCAGGGATCGGACCAGCCGGGTCATTCGGGGTCGTGGCCATCGGGTTGGTCCCGGACAGCCCGGAAGCGCTCGGCGCCGCAGCCTGATCCCCGACCTCCGGATGCGCGGGAAGTGGTACCGCCTCCGCCGTCAACTCGTCGCCGATGGTCGGCAGATCGCCCGCCGCGATCCGGTCCCGGATCGCCAGCAGCCCACTGTCGCCGCTGATGGGCCGGGCGCCCGCACGCACCAGCTTCATGCCGTTGAAGCCCTTGGGGTTGTGGCTGGCGGTCACCATGATCCCGCCGTCGGCGCCGTGGTGCACGGTGGCGAAATAGACCTCCTCGGTCCCGCACAGGCCGATGTCGATGACGTCTGCCCCGCTGTGGGTCAGGCCCTCGATCAAGGCCGTCGTCAGCATCGGGCTTTCCAGGCGGACGTCGCGCCCGACCACCACCCGGCGTGCGCCCATCTCGGCGACGAAGGCGCGTCCGATGGCATGCGCCAGGGAGGCGTCCAGTTGTTCCGGGACCTTGCCCCGGATGTCATAGGCCATGAAGCAGGAGAGGTCGCTCATCCGGATTCCAGCGGGTTGGGGATTCAGGGCGCTATCTTGCCATTATTGGCGCCGATGAATCGCGACCGGAGGGCGTTCCTCCGAGGGCTTGCGGCCATGGGACGGGATGGGGCAATCCGGGCCTGCCCGGCCGCCGCACCCGCGGCGGCGTTTCCCCTCCCCGCGCGGCGCGGGGCTTCACCGGCCTACGCCGTAATAGACGAAACCGTCCGCCTCCATGTTCTCGGGCTGGTACTGGTTGCGGCCATCGAAGATCGCCGGGTCGGGACGCATCAGCCGGCGCATGGCATCGAAGTCGGGGTGACGGAAGGGGCGCCACTCGGTGACCAGCGCCAGGGCGTCGGCATCCTCCAGGGCCCCGTATTGCTGGTCCACCAGGGTCAACTGGCCATCGCTGAACCACTCCGGGGGCAGTTCCTCCCGGGCCACGTCCATCGCCACCGGGTCGTAGGCGCGAACCCGGGCGCCGGCATCGATCAGTTGCCGCAGCAGGACCTTCGACGGGGCCTCGCGCATGTCGTCGGTGCCCGGCTTGAAGGCCAGCCCCCAGAGGCCGAACACCCGCCCCTCGAGACGGGGCCCGTAGTGCGCGACGATCTTGCTGAACAGGTAACCCTTCTGCTCATCGTTGCGCGCCTCCACGGCCTCCAGCACGCGCGGATGGAAGTCCTGGGCGGCGGCCATGCGGATCAGGGCCTTTACGTCCTTCGGGAAGCACGAGCCGCCATAGCCGCAGCCGGGATAGATGAAGGAATAGCCGATGCGGGTATCCGAGCCGATTCCGGTACGCACATTCTCCACGTCCACGCCCAGGCGATCACAGAGGTTGGCGACCTCGTTCATGAACGAGATCTTGGTGGCGAGCATGGCATTGGCCACGTACTTGGTCATCTCGGCGTCACGAATGCCCATCACCAGCAAGCGATCATGGCTGCGGGTGAAATCGGCATACAGCTCGCGCATGAGTTCGATGGCCCGCTCGCCCTCGGCGCCGACCACGATCCGGTCCGGCTTCATGAAGTCCTGGATGGCCGCGCCTTCCTTCAGAAACTCGGGGTTCGAGACCACGTCGAATTCGATGGTGCGACCCCGGCGCTGGAGTTCCTCATCGATGGCTGCGCGCACCTTGTCGGCAGTGCCCACCGGTACCGTGGACTTGTCGATCACCACCGCGTAGCGATTCATGTGGGCCCCGATCTCCCGGGCCACCGCCAGCACGTACTGCAGATCGGCCGAGCCGTCCTCGCCGGGCGGCGTACCCACGGCGATGAAGAAGATGTCGGAGGTCTGCATGGCCTCGGGCAGGGAGGTGGTGAAGGCGAGGCGGCCCTCGCTGACATTGCGCCCGACCATCGCATCCAGCCCCGGTTCGTAGATCGGCAGAATGCCCTTCTTCAGATTCTCGACCTTGCGGCTGTCCACGTCCACGCAGGCCACGCTGTGGCCCATTTCGGCAAAACAGGTGCCGGTGACCAGCCCGACGTAGCCGGTGCCAATGACAGTGATGTTCATTGCTTCATTCCCCGTTGTCGTTTTTTCGAACCCGATCAGGAACCCGGCCCGATCGGGAGCGACCGGAGGCCGCTCCTGCCGGCCCACCGGCGCCTGGTTGTTGGGTGCACGCGCGTTCGGGCCTGGCGCTCATGCCCGACTGATCGCGTGGACCGGCAGGGTGACGCGCATCATGTTCAGCAGCACCACCACCCGCTCCTGGCTGTTGCGCGTCGCGAACAGGGCCTCGAATCCCGCCAGGGGTCCCTCGGTGATCACCACGCGCTCGTTCGGAACGAAGCCATCCTCCGGATGCATCGCGACGCAGTTCTGGGCATCCGCCCGACTGCGCAGCGCATCGATCACCGGGCTCGGCACCACCGGAACGCAGCCCCCCATCCGCACCAGACCCGTCACCCCGCGCGTGGACCGGATCGGCGACCAGTCCTGATCCCGGTCGTCCAGATGCACGAACAGATAGCGCGGAAACATGGACTCGACCACCTCCCGATAGCGCTGCCGGGTACGGCGGCGCGAGCGGATGCGCGGCCGGAAGACCTCGAATCCCTGGTTCAGCAATTCGGTCTCCGCGCGCTCGTCCTGCTTGGGCTTGCAATGCACCGCGTACCACTGCTTCACGCCACCAACCCCATCAGACCTCGTAGAACTCCCGGTACCAGGCCACAAAGCGGGCGATGCCGTCGTCCACCGTGGTGCGCGGGAGGTAGTCCACGTCGCGCACCAGGTCCTCCACATCGGCGTAGGTGTCGGGCACGTCGCCCGGCTGCAGCGGCAGCAGGTTCTTTTCGGCCTTGCGTCCCAGGCATTCCTCCAGCACCTCGATGTAGCGCATCAACTCCACCGGCTGCTGGTTGCCGATGTTGTACAGCCGGTAGGGCGCGCGGCTGGTGCCGGGGTCCGGCGCGGCGCTGCTCCAGTCGGGGTTCGGGGTGGCGACACGATCGAGGGTGCGGATCACGCCCTCGACGATGTCGTCGATGTAGGTGAAATCGCGCCGGTGATGGCCGTAGTTGAAGACGTCGATGGGCTTGCCTTCCAGGATCGCCTTGGTGAACAGGAACAGGGCCATGTCCGGCCGGCCCCAGGGGCCATACACCGTGAAGAAGCGCAGCCCGGTCACCGGCAGGTCATAGAGGTTCGCGTAGGTGTGGGCCATCAGCTCGTTGGCCTTCTTGCTCGCCGCATACAGGCTCAGCGGATGATCCACGTTGTGATGCACCGAGAACGGCTGCGTGGTGTTGGCGCCGTAGACCGAACTGGAACTCGCGAAGACCAGGTGCTCCACGTCATTGTGCCGGCAGCCCTCCAGGATGTTCACGAAGCCCAGGAGGTTGGTGTCCACGTAGGCGTGGGGATTGATCAGCGAGTAGCGCACGCCGGCCTGCGCCGCCAGGTTCACCACCCGCTGCGGGCGGTGCTCGGCGAAGGCCGCGGCCATGGCGTCGCGGTCGGCGATGTCGATGCGCAGGTCGGTGAAGCCGGGGTGGTCGGCGACGCGTGCCAGCCGGGCCTTCTTCAACTCGACGTCGTAATAGGGGTCCAGATTGTCGATGCCGACGACCTCGTCACCCCGTTCCAGCAAACGCAGCGCGAGCGCGTTCCCAATGAATCCGGCCGTGCCGGTAACCAGAACCTTCAAAGGACTCTCCCCACTCCCCGTATCCAACGCGCGATGCTATCACAGGGACCGGCTGCCGCCATCAGGCGCGACACCTTGCCCGCGGGAGACATCGACAGCCGGGGGCCGCTCGGGGCGCGCCCGAATGCGCCCCCGGGCTGACAGCATCACGCGACCCCAGCGCTCGCAATTCCTGCCGAACCCCTGTTCACTATCCTTATGGACACAGCCCTTCACGCGGCGGCCATAAGCCTGGCCCTGGTGCTCCCGCTGGGACTGGCGGCCCTGTGGTCGTTGCCGGCCCTGCGCGCCCTCGTGGGCCGGCTCACCCCCTGGGCGCCGGTACCGGCACTGCTGCTGGCGCTGACCGCGGAACCCGGTGCCTCCGTGCATCTGGACTGGGTCCTGCTGGGGTCCAGCCTCGGCCTGACCGAGGTCACCCGCGTCTTCCTGCTCTTCACCGCCCTGCTGTGGTGGGCCGCGGGGATCTACGCCCGGGGCTACCTGCGCACCGACCCGCGCCGCCCCCGGTTCGAACTCCTCTGGCTGCTGACGCTCGCCGGCAACCTGATGCTGATCCTCGCCCTTGATGTCGCCAGCTTCTACGCCGGCTTCGCGTTGATGACCTTCGCCGCCTACGGGCTGGTCATTCACACCGGCAAGCCTGCGGCCCGGCGCGCCGGACGCGTCTACCTGATCATGGCCGTGCTCGGAGAGGGCCTGATCCTGGCGGGGCTGCTGCTGGCCGCCGGCGAGACGGAGACCAGCCTGCAGCCGTTGCTCGTGGAACTCCCGGCCGCCGTCGCCGACGCCGACCAGCGCGACCTGCTGATCGCCCTGCTCTGGCTCGGCTTCGGCATCAAGGCCGGCCTCCCGCTGCTGCACCTGTGGCTGCCGCTGGCCCATCCGGTCGCGCCGGTGCCCGCCAGCGCGGTGCTGAGCGGCGCGATGATCAAGGCGGGGCTGCTCGGTTGGCTACACACCCTGCCGATCGGCCTGGTGAGCCTGCCCGGCTGGAGCGCCCTGGTGATCGGCACGGGACTGCTCGCCACCTTCGGTGCGGCCTTCCTGTCCCTGCATCAGCGGCATCCGAAGACCGTGCTGGCCTATTCCAGCGTCAGCCAGATGGGCCTGATCACCATCGGTGTCGGCATGGCGCTGCAGGAACCGGCGCTGCGCCCGCTACTGATGGCGGCCATTGCCCTGTACGCACTGCATCACGGCCTGTCCAAGGGCGCACTGTTCCTCGGCGTCGGCATCGCCCGGCACCCCGGGCGGCTGGCCGGGCCGCTGCTCTGGCTGCTGCTGGCACTGCCGGCCCTGTCATTGGCCGGGGTGATGACCAGCGGTGTGGTGGCGAAGCTGGGCCTGAAGGCCGCACTGCACACCCAGGCGCCGCTTCCGGACTGGTGGGATCACCTGCCGCGCCTGCTGGAACTGGCCGCGGTCGGCACCACGCTGATCATGGCCCGCTACCTCTGGCTGCTGCGTTCCGAAAGCCAGGGAGACCGCGCGCCGGCCGCCGCCTGGTGGGGCTGGGTGCTGCTGCTGGCATCGGGGCCGGCGCTGGTGTTCCTGCCGGGGCACTGGGGACTGATGGACCGGGATGCCATCACCCCCGGCGACTGGATCAGCCTCGCCTGGCCGGTACTGGTTGGGACCGCCCTGGCGCTGATCGGCGCGCGCACCCTCCGTCCCTGGCCGATCCCGCCGGGGGACCTGCTGGCGCTGATCACCCCCCGTCCGAAGACGGTGGCGCGCATCCGGGCACCGGCGGGCCGCGCATTCGCGCGCGTGCCGGGATTGCTCGACCCGGCGCGCATGCTGTCGCGCCATCATCCCAGCGACTTCCTGCACCCCGACCGGCTCTGGCAACGCGAGGTCGCACTGGCCTACGCGGCGCTCCTGGCGCTCCTGCTGGCGACCAGCCTGCTGTGAGCACGGCCGGCCAGCTCGTCCTCGCGCTCTTCCGACCGGCTGGAGAAGTTCTGCCGGCGTTGTTCCGCGCACTGGGTGTCTTCGGGTTGCCAAAAACCTCGGGGAGCTTGCCCTGCTTTCGTGGCGTGCTACGATCGTCCGATCGATAGACGAGGCGTAAGATGCAGACCGTTTCCGTATCCCCGAAGTACCAGATTGTCATCCCGCGCGAACTGCGGATCGCTCTAAGCATCCGCCCGGGCCAGAAGCTCCAGGCGCTGCGGTATGGTGACCGGCTGGAACTGATCCCACAGCGTTCGATTGCCGAGGCCCGTGGGTTCCTGCGGGGAATAGACCCCCATGTCGAGCGCGAGGACGATCGCATTTGAACGTCGTCGATTCCAGCGGCTGGTTGGAGTACTTCGGCGATGGCCCCAACGCCGAAGCCTTCGCGGAGCCGCTCGCGAAGCCGGAGGAACTGGTTGTTCCGGCGATCAGCATCTTCGAGGTCTTCAAGCGTGTGTTGCAGCAGCGCGACGAGACCGCAGCCATTCAGGCCGCGGCATTGATGCAGCAAGGCCGCGTGGTTGCTCTCGACGGCAGTCTCGCGATGGCGGCCGCCAAGCTCTCCGTCGATCTCGTGCTGCCAATGGCGGACAGCATCATCCTCACAACCGCTCGGGAGTTCGGTGCGATGCTCTGGACCCAGGACGCAGATTTCGACGGAATCGAGGGCGTTCGTTACCTTCCCGCTGCCAAGGCGACCACGCCCCGCGGTCGCTGATTGCCAAGAACACAGTCGCCGGCAGGATCGCGAACAGCGCGAGCCTGCGCGCTGGATGCGACAAAGGTGTAGATAAGGTGGCGCCCGCCTGGGTGGATGTCCCGGAATCTCGTGAGCAGGGTGTGGTATCCGACTATGCAAACCCGAGAAACAGCGCAAGGCTGCGATCCACTGCGACCATGGCGTCGTCGTCCAACCGGCCGAAGGGCGGACCCACCCGATCCCGCCGCACCGTCATGGCCTTGTCGACCATCACCTGGGATGGTTTGCGCAGGCCATTGGTCGCCTTCGGTTCGACGGCCAGGCGGATCAGCGGGGCATCGACGAGGGGGGAGGAAATCAACAACACCGTCACCGTTGCCGTGGCTTCGAAGTGATCGGACTGAATCACCAGGGCGGGCCGGGGCTTGCCGAAATCTCCCGAAATCGCCACTGTGACAAGGTCCCCGCGCGTCATGCCGTCCAGTCGTCGGCGTCCGCCAAGGCCCCCTCAAGGAAGGTCGTCAGATCTTCGTCTTCGAGATCTGCCTGCGCAATGACGATCGATTGACGACGGCATTCCTCCGCAAAACCCGGCCGCCGCGTATCCGGCACCCAGATCTGCAGAGGCCGCAAACCCGAGGCCCGAAGCAATGCGCGCCGCTTCCGCACACGTTCGTTCACTGGCATCGGCATGGCTTCACCTCCCACAATCGTTACATGTAGCATAACCCGAACGCGTGCGAGGTCAAGCGCCCGCCGCATGGTGCCCCGGGCAGGTGGCAACGTCCTCCTGAACGCTGTCGAGCAGGTCCTGCTCGAGGCAGTCGAGCCGGAGGGTTGCCCCCAGTGTGGGCCGCATGCACCCAGTCGGCTTCCGAGCGTCGGTAGCGTTCCACCTGGCGGCGATCCTGGGCGCCCAGCAGGTATCCCGGGGGGGGCGTGCCCGTATTTCGTACACTGTCCCCGCAATTCCAGGCGCTCGGGCGTCTGGACAGAGGACGCGAGGACTGCTGTAATAACAGCGTTATCACGGCCAGGGCGGAGACGGCGTCATGCGCACCACACTCAGGAAAATCGGGAACTCGCGGGGCGTCCTCATCCCGGCTGCGCTCCTGGCGCAGGTTGAAATCACCGACGAAATCGAACTGCGCCTCGAAGGCGCGCGCATCATCATCGAGCCGGTCAAACCCTCCCGGGAGGGCTGGTTCGATGGCTATCGCCCGGAAGAGGACGAGGACGCCTGGCCGGAGACGGAACTGGATGCCGACCACGACGAGTGGCAATGGTAAGGGCCGGACCCGCGATCCGACGGGGCGAGGTCTACTGGGTCAACCTCGATCCGACCATCGGCACCGAGATTCGCAAGATCCGTCCCGCCCTCGTGGTGTCCCCGAATGACATGAATGCCGCCCTGCCTCGGGTGATCGTCGCACCCATCACCAGCAAGGGCCAGACCCTGGGTTGCAGGCCCGAACTCACATTCCGAGGCAAACCGGCGCGAATCCTGCTGGATCAGATCCGATGTATCGACAAGAAACGCCTCGCAGGCCGAATGGGCGAGATCGACCCCGAACTCTGGCACGATGTGTTGATGCAGATGCTGGCCTGAGGGCAGAAGAAAGGTGGGTATCCCGGAGTATGGCCCCGTCCCGGCGAGCCGGTCACGGCTCTCCGGGACGGCCTCTTGCCGTCCCATGTGAAGCGGTTGTCACAAGGTAGCGCCCGCGGTAGCGTTGCGTCATGGAAACAGCGCGCATTCAAGCCGTTTTCGACCGGGAACCCCACCTTGAGCTCGCCGTTCTGATCGGCAGCCGGTGCCGCGGAACGGCCACGGAGGACAGCGATTGGGACTTCGCGATCCAGTGGTCGCCGCAACTGGGCTTCGAAGAGGGCCTCGCGGCGACGGAATGCTTGCGCGCCGAGCTCGCCGAGGCGCTGGGTAGCGGGGTCGACCGCATCGACCTGATCGTCCTCCGGTCGGCCCGGCTTGCCATGCGGGCCGTTGTCGCGGAAGAGGGCTGCCTGCTGCAGGGTGACGGCTCGCTTGCGTGGAGCCATT
>JAWLFM010000037.1:0-18650 GCA_041685565.1 Thioalkalivibrio sp. | reverse complement strand
GCGGCGAATAAGGGGCATCTCAGTTCTCCGGTCGGGCACCGGGGCGAAGCATGTCACAGCCATGCGACAGTTCTTGACGCATGGTTCGGCGGGCCCTGCTGCCCAGAATCGGTTCCGACGCCGTGGGTGGCGGTAGGGCGTTGTATAGACACAATCGTTTCACCGCTTTCCGATGCGGGTGCGGGCCTCCCGCAACTCGGGCTTTGCGCGACACGTTTTGACGCTTCGATCAGTTCCACTTATGGTGATCGAAGGCCAGTTTGCGAAACGATCGCCGGGGAGTGTTGCCGCGCTGGGCCGAGTTCAGTCGCGGCTCCGGAACACCTCGCCCTCGCTGGCGACGTTGGTCAGCTCCCACACCGGAAACGGGCCGTTGCCGGGCAGGAGGGTCGAAATGACAGAAGGACGCGGATCCCGTGTAACGCTCCAACGGCGCATGCTGTTGCTGAGCATGATCCCGCGCTACCCGCGGCAACGCAGCGCCCCCGAATTGCTCAAGCGTCTCGCGCACCGCGGGCTGGACGTGACGCTTCGTACCATCGAACGCGACCTTGAGAACCTGTCTCTTTTCCTGCCACTCGCTCGCGACGAACGGATGCGGCCCTACGGATGGTACTGGACTACGGACGCGCCGCTGCAAGACGTGCCGGCCCTGGACCCCGAGACGGCACTGACTCTCTGCGTTCTGGACGAACACGCGGCGTCGATGTTGCCGCCCGTGGCGCGGGCGCGTCTGACACCCCTCCTGAGGCGGGCCGAAGAGGTCCTCGCGGCCGCAGGCGAACATTCCGGGCTACGGCTGTGGCCCGAGCGGGTGAGACTCCTCTCGTCCGCTCCACCGCTCATTCCACCGCCCATTCCTAAAGGCGTGTTCGAGACGGTTCAACAGGCGCTCCTGGAACGTCGCTGCCTCGATATCGATTACCGGTCGCGGTCGAAAGAGGGCGCTCTGTCCCGCTACCGCGTGCATCCCCTGGCGCTGGTGCTGCGCGAGCCCATGACCTACCTCGTCGCGACCGTAGGCGAGTACACGGATCCCCGGCACCTGGCACTCAACCGGTTCGAGTCGGCCACGGTCTCCAGCGAAGCCGTCCGGGAGCCGCCCGACGGATTTGATTTGAACGCCTTCGTTGCCGGAGGGAGCTTCGACTACCCGGAAGAGGGCGAGATCAGGCTTGAACTCCGCGTCGATCCGGCCGTGGCCTATCATCTTCAGGAGGCGAGACTCTCGGAGGACCAGCAGGTGGTTGTGGACGACGATGGGCGAATGCGCGTGATCGCGACCGTGCGTCAGACTGCGAGGCTGCGATGGTGGATTCTGGGCCTAGGCGCGGGGGTGGAGGTTATGGGTCCATCGGCTCTGCGTGCCACCATTGCAGAGGAGGTTACTGAACTGAGTGCGCTGTACGTATGCCGATGATCAGTGCCTTCTCTCCATGATGCTGGGTCTCTTGGCTGGGGCCGGATACAAGGGGTTCGGAAAGAACTGTGGGTCGGACGATGAAGCTGTAGCAGTGTCCGGTTGAAAATGCCGCGCTCAGTTTAGGGCCTTCCTTTACGGTTGATGCACTGTCGGGGGGGGCACCCCTGACCTTCGCCGCCCGAGCGACAGCTTTAGTGCCAAAACTAGAGGTCAGTCACGGTGGAATGCTGGAACACTTCCGGGTATGACCGGGATCTTTTCGAGATGGTGTTGAGGTCGGTTCAACCGGATGATCCGGTCGGGAGGGTGATGGAGGTCCTGCTCTGGCGTGGGTTTTTGGTTGAAAGGCGAGGGGATGTGCTGTTTCTGGCCAGCCACTATCCTAGGGATGACCTGATGATGCTTCGTCGTTTCGGGATTCTTCGTGAACATCCTGCCCTGCTCAAGGAGGCGCCGCTGAATGAGCCCTTCCCTATTCTCAGTACGTCCAAGTCCCAGAATGGAAAAACGCTGGTCTCGGAGGAATACCTATTCAAGCTGTTTGCGACCACAGTGCGCTTCGGAATGAGCGGTCCTTTCGACTATGGAGGGCGGGTCAACGAGTCATGGGGATCTTTCCTCCGTCTGCAATATGGGCTCAAAGTTCCAGTTCGCTCGCTTGA
The DNA here is from genome assembly GCA_041685565.1 of Thioalkalivibrio sp. Lineage (GTDB taxonomy): Bacteria > Pseudomonadota > Gammaproteobacteria > Ectothiorhodospirales > Ectothiorhodospiraceae > Thioalkalivibrio. Next base: position 16,565 of record JAWLFM010000037.1, on the reverse strand, counting down.
TCCTGGCATTGCGTTACTTGTAAAAACGATGCCACTCTTGGGTCTTCATACGGCCATGTCCTGTGATGGACATACTCGTGAACCGCCCGTAATCACTTTCTTCTCCCGTTTCCATCTCTCATGGGCAAGCCTTGCGCTGCCTCAATTTATGCCCAAGAACGACGCGTTCGCGGCGCAATGGCGATTTGGTACCGTTGGAGGCGGGTGGTCGCAGTATCAATGGCATCTCGGAATCAAGGGATGCGGTCGTGGTCTGAAGCGGCGATTTGAACTTTACTCAAACATACAACGGCTCTGCCGAAGCATTATGTATGCTGAACTGGCCGCCGAGGCTCGTGCGTGCAAGCAGCGTCTGAACCACCCTGAAGATCTGCGAGATTCCGAACTTTGCAGGTTCGCTGGGTACATTGGTATCGTAGGAAGAAGCAACCCCTGACGGCGTTAGCAGGAATACTCCAGCAATATGCCGGAAGCTTCTAGTTATGCCTGGACCCAATCCGGGGGGTCAACAGCTCGGTCAGGAAGAGCGGAATATGGCGGTTTGATCGGGTTGCCGCAAGCTTGCGAGATGCGCCTGCGGCTCTGAAACGCCATACGGTCTACGACCGGGTGCAACGTGGCGGCACAGATCTTGGCGGCCATGGACTTGCAGGAGCGCGCCGCTGCGCTCACGCTTTGAAAGCCGAGGTGGAGGTGTGAATGGAACCTGAGTGCTGTTCTCGCCGCGTTCTCCTAGCAGTCACCGGACTCTCGCCCCAGGTGGTGACGGAGACGGTGTTTGCGCTCACCCGGACAAACCCGGCGGCAGTACCGACCGAGATCCACGTGATCACGACTGCCGAGGGTGCAGAGCGCGCGCGGCTCGCGCTTCTGAGTAGTGAACCGGGCTGGTTCCACCGCCTGCGCCGTGACATGAAGCTGGGAGACATCCGCTTCGGTTTGGGAGACATTCATGTGCTGCGCGATGGGGGTGGGGCGCCGCTCGCGGACATTCGTGATCCCGAGGATAACGAGCGGGCGGCGGACTTCATAACGGAGAAGGTGCGCGAATTCACCTCCGATCACGACAGTGCGCTGCATGTATCGATCGCCGGCGGTCGCAAGACGATGGGTTACTACGCGGGATACGCGTTGTCACTGTTTGGCCGTCCGCAGGACCGGCTGTCGCACGTGCTCGTCAGCGAGCCCTTTGAGTCGAGTTGGGACTTCTTCTACCCCACGCCCAAGAGCAGGGTGATCACGACGCGAGATAACAAGCTGGCCGACACTGCCGATGCGCAGGTAACCCTGTCGTCGATTCCATTCGTGAGTCTCCGCGATGGGCTCCCGAGACGGCTGCTTGATGGTCGCTCGAGCCTAAGCGAGGCCGTGGCCGCGGCCCGTCGGGCGCTGGATCCACCTGATCTCTTAATCGACCAGGTGAAGAAACTGGTGTTCGCGGGCGGGGAGGCCGTGCCCATGGCCTCTGCCGAACTAGCTTTCTACATCATGTTCGCGCGGCATCGGCAGGTGAGCGGACACGCAATTCGTCGTAACGACCCCGACCTTGCCGGGCCCTATCTCGCGGAATACAAGCGAATCGTGGGCGAAATGTCGGGTGACCTCGAGCGCGCGGAGCAAGCGTTGGCCAAGGGGATGACCGACGACTATTTCGACCAGCGCAAGGCGCGGACCAACGGTACGCTCGAGGCTGCCTTGGGCCCCCAGTTGGCCCGCGTCTACGGGATTCATTCCGATGGTCGGCGTAGCGGCCGATTCAGTCTGCGGGTGGAACCCAGCGCGATCCGTTTTGGGCCCTTGGAGATCGACCCGGCAACCAAAGTGAACCTCGCCGTAACCGGAGATGCTGATGGCTAAGGATTCCAGTGGCCGTGGAGCACTCACTGATCCACTGACTGTGCGGTGTTCGTTACGGACACGGGTTGCGGGAAGAACCCGCGAGAGGGCACCGCGCAATGGATCCGGTTCTGCGTATGTGACGCTGGCTCTACGAGGGTTGACGCAAGGGTTCAAAAGATCGCATTTTCAGGGGTGTCTTAGATTCGCATCCTCATATGTTTTCGAATACACGGTTACCGGTGATGGTCACGATAAGACGGGCCAAATACGAAAGGCGGGTCTTGAAGGCGATACGGAGCGTCGACAACTTCGGAAGCTGAAAGCCTCTCACCCCCTTCAACCACTCCGGATTCTGTGTTTGCCCGCGATCTAAAGGCTCTGGGGCGTTTCGTTGCCTCACATTTGCTCGATCCGCAAGCTTGCGAGTATGGGTGGCAGGTTCCAACAGACTCAGTATCGCCCGAAGGAGACTGACCGATGATGAAGATCCTTCAATATGACGTGCGTTTTACAACGCCCGCGTTTCTCGGAAATGCCGAGCAGGCGGGGCAGTGGCGTACTCCACCCTTCAAGGCACTGTTGCGTCAGTGGTGGCGGGTCGCCTACTCAGGCGAGCATGGCTTCGAACGAGATGATACCGACATGCGGCGGGAGGAGGGTCTGCTGTTTGGAAATGCGTGGCTTTCCCATCAGGAGCACGAGCGCTCTGTACACGACCATTGCAGAAGTCTCGTGCGACTGCGTCTGGATCATTGGAGCCGGGGGAAGATGCACGCCTGGAAGCCGGCCGAAAAGGTTCGACATCCCGAGGTTTCGGTCGCAGTAGGGAGCGATCTCTACCTTGGGTATGGTCCGCTGGTCCTCCCCCGGGGTGGCAAAGATCCGGAGCTGAAGGTCAAGCCTGCCATCGGGCCTGGCGAATCGATGCGCCTGTCGATCGCTGTTCCCGACGAGAATGTGAAGCTGATCACGGACGCTGTCCGACTGATCGACCGGTACGGCGCTGTCGGCGGGCGCAGTCGCAACGGCTGGGGATCCCTGAGCTTTGCCCCAATCAGCGACACTCCCGCCTTGGAGGGGAGTACGCCAGCCCGCACCTGGCTGGATGCGATGAATTGGGACTGGCCCCATGCGCTCGGTACCGATGATCGCGGCGGTCTCGTTTGGCAGACGCCCGAATTCGATCATTGGGGGGGGGTGCTGCGGGAACTGGCCGCGATCAAAGTCGGGTTGCGCACTCAGTTCACCTTTTCAACCGGAAACAATGCTCCTGACCCGGAGTTCCGGCATTGGTTGAGCTACCCGGTGACCAAGCACGCGGTCGCTGGTTGGCGCAATGCACGTTTGCCCAACAGCCTGCGCTTCAAAGTTCGGCCCGACGACGCGGATCCAACCAAGCTGCGGGGTGTGATCTTCCACGTCCCATGTCTCCCGCCGCAGGGCTTCCATCCTGACATGCCAGCGATCATCGAGACATGGCGACGGGTGCACAGGTTGCTGGATGAACTGACTCATCCTCGCGAGGGCCGCCGGTACGAAATGATCCAGGATGCGGATCGTCGGGAGGAGCTGAAGCCGCAACTCGACGCAATCAATCTGGATCGGGGACGAGCCTGATTCGTTTGGCCCACGGGCCAGAACACGCATCGCAAAGGAACGACGGATGAACGACGAATTCTGGCAGACCAAGCTCGCGGCCCGTTTGCACGACCCGGTGGAGAAGGCCCTGATTCTGATGCGCACGGAGCAGGGGCACGAGCGCCGCACGGTTCAAAACTTGCGTGAGACCCTGGCGCTCACCAACCTGTCGGCCACGGTGCTGGAGGCGGTGCGTCGTGCCGATCATTGGGCCTCCGCGGCGGATCGGGCCGCCTTTCCAAACCGCAATGCCGAAGGCCGGTACCCGGCCTGGCAGCAGGTCCGCTTCGAGGAACAGCCCGTGATCATCCACCCGTTAACGGGGGAGAGCTTCGGACTCGACAAGCTCATTGACCTCTCTCCGGAGCACGCGGAGGCGTTGGCGCTGGATCACTTTACGAACCTCGTGCATGACGGAGACCTCAAGCGCACCGCGCTTGCCTTCTGGCGCTTCGGCCCCGAGATCGATGCGCCGGACATCAGGAATCTGTGGTCGCTGCTGCCCGCGGATACGCGGATTCCGGACCACACCATCTTCGACCATCTCGACCTGACGGCGGCACTTGCGGGCTCTTTCGTGCTGGATCCGGACCAGGGTCCGGCACTGCTCGCAGTGAGCCTTGGTCCGGTGCAGGAGTTCATCTCGGCCGCGCGCTCTACGTCCGACCTCTGGGCAGGGTCGCATTTACTGTCCCGGTTGTCCTGGGAGGCTATGCGCGTGATCTGTGATGAACTGGGGCCGGAGGCAGTTCTTTTTCCGCGTCTCCGAGGGGTGCCCCAGGTCGATCTATGGTTGCGTGAGGACTGTGGCCTGCGCCGGGGGCTTTTTGATGCATGCGAATGGACCCATGGAAGCAGTGACGCGAATCCCCTGTTTGCGGCCGCGCTCCCCAACCGCTTCACCGCCCTGGTTCCGGCAGGCCGGGCGCGAGACCTTGCCGAACGAATCACAGCCCACGTTCGGGCCTGGATCCTGTCGATGGGTGACGCGGCCTATCGCCGATTGTTGGATATTGCCGGCGAGCAGGATGACCCGGGACTGCCCGGCTTCGCGCAGTTGCGCGAACAGCTCGCTGGTTTCCCTGAAGTGCACTGGGCTGCTGTGCCCTGGTCGCTGGTCGAGGGAAGCCCCAGCGGAGCGGTCGAAGCCAGCACCCCGCGCCTGGCCGATGCGATGCAGCCGTTTTTCGTCAAGTCACCGCCCGGGTATTTGGGCACCGATGCCTGGCGTCTCCTGAGCGGTGGCCTCAACCTGGAAGAGGGCTGGTTCTGGCGCCCCAACCCCGGCGCGCTCTATCCGGCGCTGCATGAACTGCTGGAACGCGTGCTCGCTTCGGCCAAGTCGGTTCGGGCGTTCGATCAGACCGCGCAGGGCGGGTGGCGCGACTCGCTCAGCGGGGAGGCCGAATGGCTGACGACGGACCGCAGCCAGTTGGCGATTCCACCGGGACAGCGTGCCGATACATTGTGGTCGAAGGTCGCCCGCCAGCGGCCCGGGCTGGCGAAGAAGCGCGAACACCTCGGGGCGCTGAACACCCTGAAGCGGCTCTGGCCAACGCTCTTCACAGAAGAGCTGAGGGCGTTGCTGCCGACCGGTCTCAGTCGCTTCGTGGTCAGTACCCACACCATGGCCCTCGCCACCTCGCTCTCACGCGCCATTCGCAGCGGGGGCGACATGCCGCGAGCTCTCGCCGAGGAGATCCGTGCGAGCCGGGCGGAGAAAGTGGCGTTGCCGCGCAAGCTGGTATCACAGCTTGCGGAGCATCCGGAGCGCGAACTCCTGATGAAACTGCCGGGCTGGCTCGAGCAAGCGCGCGAGTCCGACCAGGAGGGCGATCAGCAGCGCGTGGATAAGTTGCTGAAGGGCTATCTCGGCCATAAGCCCGAGGCGTACTACGGATTGGTCCTAATGGACGGTGACCACATGGGTGCCTGGCTGTCGGCGGGCCGCGATTTCACCCTGCCCTACGAACGCAGCTTTCATCCCCAGATTCGTGCCGCGCTCCAGAGCTTTCGGTTCGATCCGGCGTTCGTCCGCTATGTCGGCGAACTCCGGGCGCCAAGCCCCTCCCGACACATGGCCATCTCGGAGGCGTTGAACCACTTCGCTCTCACGCTTGCCCCCGACGTGGTCGAGCGGCAGTACCACGGGCGCGTGCTCTACGCGGGCGGCGATGATCTTCTCGCGATGTTGCCGGTGATTGACCTACTGCCGGCCATGGGCATGCTGCGGGCGGCCTATGCGGGTATCGACCCATCCGTGGTCGGCCTGCACGGGGGCGATGCAGGTTTTCGAAGACAGGGCAACGGCTTCGTGCAGCATCACCAGCGGGTGATGCGGCTCATGGGCGACAAGGCGACGGCCTCCGCAGGAGCGGTGGTTGCTCATCACCAGGCGCCGCTGACTGCCGTGCTGCGTGAGCTCCGCACTGCGGAGAAGCGCGCGAAGACGGAGGGAGGGCGGGACGCGTTCAGCCTTTCGATCGTCAAGCGTTCCGGTGGGGCACTTCGGCTCACTGCGAAGTGGGGCGAGCCCGTGCGGCTCCTTTTGAAACTGCGGGAGTTCCTCGCTGAGCCTGAGGTGTCGCGACGTGCCGTGTACAACAGCATTGTCTGGCTGCGGGATCTGCCCGAGCCGGAGGGCGACGGCGAAATGGTCGCACGGCTGCTGGCCTACCAGCTCGACCGGCAGGCTGGGAGGAAGACCAACCGGGACCACTATGCTCTGCCCCAATTGAGCGGGGACCTGGTGGCGCAGGCGATCCGGCACGAGAAGCCGGGACAACAGCTTGCCTGGCTGGAAAACTTCCTGTCGGTGGCCGAGTTTCTTGCCCGTGAGACTCGCACGCCGGCCAGTGCGACACGGCCGCACGAGGGGGCTGCTGCATGACTGCGTACCGTTTTCTCGAACCTCTGGACGTGCTGTTCCTGCGTGGCAACCGGCTGTTTGGCGATGCCGGTAGTTATGGCGAATCGCTGGTGCCGCCATGGCCGTCGGTGGCCGCAGGTGCGATCCGATCACAGATGCTCGCGGCCGAAGGTATCGATTTTTCGGCATTTGCGACTGGTGAAGCCCCACATCCCCAGCTGGGAACTCCCGAGCAGCCGGGAAGCTTCACCGTCGCTGCCTTCACACTGGCGCGGCGCACTGGGGAAGAGGTCGAAAGCCTCCATCCGCTGCCTGCTGACCTTGTTGCCACGCGTGGCAGCACTGGCGTCGAGCCTCACTGGCTGCGGCCCGTAAGCCCTGCTTCGGGTATCTCGAGTTCAGCGCTGTTACCGCTTTCACCGGTGCTGGCTGCGGAAGAGCCCGCGAAACCCGAGGCAGGCGTCTGGCTTACGCAATCGGGCTGGCAAGGGTACCTAAATGGAGAACTGCCGGCAGCGGAAGCGCGAGTGGAGGCCGCGAAGCTGTGGAAGCTCGAACCCCGGGTGGGGGTGGGCTTGGATCCGGAAAAGGGCCGCGCCGAGGACGGCAAGCTGTTCACCGTGCAGGCCGTGGCCTTCCAAACCGGGCATGGTTTTCTCGTCGGCATCGAGGGCGCCAATCCGCCGGGAGACGGAAGCCTGCGGCTCGGGGGCGATGGGCGCGGCGCAGCCGTTTCCGCCTGCGATTACAGCGCGCCCGAACCCGATTACGAAGCGATTGCCCGGGCCGGTCGGGCGAGACTGATCCTGACCAGCCCGGGGTTGTTCCCGGGCGGCTGGCGACTGCCCGGCGCTGGCGCCGATGGTCACGTCTCGCTCGGTGACGTGACCGGCCGCCTGGTATGTGCCGCAGTGCCGCGCGCCGAGGTGATCAGCGGTTGGGACCTTGCCGCCTGGCGGCCGAAGTCGGCCCAGCGCGTTGCGCCGGTCGGCAGTGTTTACTGGCTGGAGGAGTTGCAGGGCTCTGCCGATGAACTTCGTAAGCTTGTGGCCGTCGGGCTTTGGCCAGACGGGGGTTACGATGCACAGCGATGCGCGGAAGGTTTCAACCGATTCACCTGGGGCGTATGGACATGACCGCTAGGTCACCGGACCAGGCACCTGATCAACATAAAGGATAGAGCCATGTTCGAGAAGCAGGCCGCAATTTTTCTGTATGCCGTCAGTCCTGTCCATATGGGCGCCGGGACTGCCACGGGCGTCATCGATAACCCGATTCAGCGTGAACGTCACACGAACCACCCGAGCTTCGCTGGTTCCGGCCTCAAGGGGGCGGTCAGGCACGCCTTTGAACAGCTTGGCGGGGATCCCCAGTTGATCGACCTGCTGTTTGGTCCGGCGGCATCAACCGGGGAACTGCACGCGGGCGCGATCAGTTTCGGAGATGCCCAACTGGTCGCATTCCCGGTCCGCAGTCTGAAGAATGGCTACGTATATGCCACCTGCCCACAGGCGTTGGCGCGTGCACAACGCCTGTTGAGTCTGACCGGGGTGCAAGCCGGATGGGCGATTCCCTACCAGCGCGCCGGTTACTGCGCAATTGCCAATCCGGAGTTGGCCACCGACGGTCGAATTCACCTGGAGGCGTTCGAATACGCGGTTGAAGCGGACGCCACGCAGGCCGTCGAGGGGGTTGCGAAGGATCTGGCAGCAACCGCCTTGGCCGAACTCCGTGGTCAGGAGTTCTTCCGCGAAAAGCTGGCTCGCGACCTGGTAGTCCTTTCAGATACGGATTTCGCCTATTTCTGCGAGAACGCCACTTTGGTGGAGCCCCATGTGCGCATCAACGAGCAGACCGGAACCGCCGACGACGGCGGCCTCTTCTATACCGAGAACCTCCCACCCGAATCGTTGTTGGTGGCCCCTCTGCTTGCCAGCCGCACGCGTAGCGGCAAGGAAGCGATGATGCCGGCGGAAGAGGTGATGTTGAAACTCCGCAACGTTCTGGACGGACAGGTCATCCAGGTAGGCGGCGATGCGACCACTGGCCGCGGTCTCGTGGCCGTCAAAGTCGTGGGGGGGTGATGATATGCCACTGACGACTGAGCAGCGGCGCGCAAGCCACGCCTGGCAGAGGGCCCAGGAAGGGGTGCAGGGGTTCCAGGAAGGCTACGTGAACGGCGCGAAGGGGCTGCCTGCGCTGATCATGAACAGCGGACTCATGCAGGTCATGGCGTTCCTGCATGCGAAGGGAGGGCGGCACGATGCGTTGGGTCAGCATCTTCGGGACTGGCTCTCGGAGCAATGCGGGACGCCGAAGGATTTCCCGGACTTCATGAAGCATTTCCTGGAGATGGACGATGCACGCCGGTTTCAATCGATCACCACCGAGGCCTTTGCCTGGCTCAAGTGGCTGCGCCAACTGGCGCCGGCGTGCCAGAGGGAGCATTGAAATGCCGATCGCAGCCTTACCCAAGTACTTCGATGGGATAAGCCTGGCAACGGCTTCGCCGGGGCTTCGCTTCAGCATGTACCTGGCTCTCTGGGGCATCGACAATCGGACTGGCGAGGTTCTCTGGACCACGTACGAGAACAAGACATCGGCGTTGAATCAGGCAACCCGGCTCACGGTGGGCGACAGGAAACTGATCGCGGCTTTGTCCGACCGTCAGGCAGCCCTTGCGCGGCCGCTCGAGGCAAGCCGTGAGTTGCTTCCACTGGATGCAGTGGCGGTCGCTCCGTTCACGACCGGTCTTGGCAATGAGCACCCTTTGGAGAACGGGTTTGCGTTCCTGAACCCATACGGGGTGCCGTACTTGCCTGGGAGTGGGATCAAGGGCGTGCTGCGCCAGACGTGCCGGGAGCTCGCCCGAGGGGACTGGGGCGGTACTCATGGATGGAGCGAAGAGAACCGCTATCCGCTTCCGGCCAACGGAGCTCAGATGGGGAACCCTCGCAGCGGGGAACTGGGTAGGCTCAGCATGTTGGACGTCCTGTTCGGGCGCGCGACCGAGTCCGGCGAATCCGAGCATGTTCGGGGCGCTCTTTCCTTCTGGGACGTGATTCCGCAGCCGGATGCCAACAGCCGGGATGTGTCGCTGATGGTGGAGATCATGACACCGCACCAGGGGCACTATTACCAGCAGAACGCACAGATGGGCAGTACCAGCCCGCACGACTCAGGGCAGCCCGTTCCGATCAGCTTTCTGACGGTGCCGCCGGGCTGGCGGTTTGCTTTCCATGTGCAGTGTGACATCGCGAGACTGGCGCGTATCGCTCCCGACCTCGCGGAGAATGGCCGCTGGAGGGAGTTGCTCAGACACGCATTCGAGCATGCATTCGCCTGGTGCGGCTTCGGTGCGAAGACGGCAGTTGGCTACGGTGCGATGCAGGTCGATGAACAAGCGCTTGCGCAACGCCGACAGGACGAACAGGCACGGCTCGAAGCGGCTGCCGAGGACGAACGTCTTGCGGCGCTGCCTCCGGTGGAACGGAGCATCGCCGAAGCGCTCAAGGAAAAGGTCGATCAAGGGATGCGGGACTCGGTGTTCCTCGTGCAGCAGCTTCAGGCAGGCCGCTGGGCGGAAAGCGAAACGCCCGAGGTCGCAGCCCGCATCAGGTTATTGATGGAGGATGAGAAGACCTGGAAGGAGAACAGTGCCAAGCCGGCGAAGGACAAGGACTTCAAGCGGACGCAGGTCGTCCTGAAAATCCTCCAAGGTGGCGGGCATGTGTAGCTTTTTCGCGGGGCGTCGGGCTCAATATTCGCGGTACTCAAAGAGAGTGAACCCGGGACGCGCGAATGACTTGGCTTTCTCGACGCTCCGAGACCTGCGTCAGCGCCCGGTGAATTGCATAGGCCCCGTACCCGCTCGGATGCATTGGGGCAGCACGGCCGAGACATGACGCCGAGCCCCCCCGACATCCACGTCCTTCTGGTATCTGCCCAGGCCGCCCCCAACCTCCTGCCGACACTGGATCCGGATCTCCGACCGCGCGAGGCGGTGCTGGTGGTGAGCGGCAAGATGCAGAAACGCGCGGATCATCTCGAACGCGTGCTGCGCGAGGCGGGCGTCCAGACGTCGCGGGTGGACGTCGAGGACGAGCATGATCTGGATTGCCTCGAAGAAGCCTTCCTGGAGATCGCGCAGACGCACGTGGATCGTAATGTCGCCCTGAACCTGACCGGTGGCACCAAGCTGATGGCGCTGGCGGCACAGAACGTCGCGAGTACCGCCGTGTGGGAGTCCTTCTACGTGGATGTGGATACCGACGAGGCGATTCCCCTCGACAGGGGTCGCCCCAGCCGTGCACTGGCCCCCTCCCTGGGTCTCTCGCACTACCTCCAGGCCTACGGTTTCCGCAGGGAGAAGACGCCACTTCCACCGCCGCTGGGCCAGAGAGCGGACGAGCTCTTGCAGACCCTCGTGACGCAGGTGGGGAGCCTCGAGCGGCCGCTGGGTCAGTTGAACTGGCTGGCGCAGCAAGCGGAGACCAGCCAGCGCCTTTCATTGGCGATGAGCGTCGAACAACTCGACAGCCGGAGTCTGGACGCGGTGCTGCACAACTTCGAGGAAGCGGGATTGGCCAGGGAGGCGCGTGGGGTGCTCCATTTCACCGACGAGGCCGCCCGGTCCTTCGCGAAGGGCGGCTGGCTGGAGCGTCACGTCTTCCGCCGCGTGGCCGCGCTGCGCGATGAACTGGGGATCCGAGACCAGGAGGCCAACCTTCGGCTGGTGGATGCCGGCGGCGTGCGCAACGAGCTCGACATCGCCTTCATTGCGCGCAATCGCCTGTTCGTCATTGAGTGCAAGACGGCCCGGATGGACGGTGGGCGGGCGGAAAAGGCCAACGACACCCTGTTCAAGCTCGCCGAGGTGTGCCGGCGCGTAGGGGGTCTCGGCGCGCGCGCGATGCTGGTGAGCTATCGCCGGATGCGGGAGGCGGAGCTGCGGCTCGCGTCCGCGCTCGGGATCGAGGTGGTCTTCGGCGCGGCGATCGCCCGGTTCGACGATCGCCTGCGGGCCTGGGTGCAACCATGAATCTCTGGAAGGCGTCGGCGGGAAACCCGGATTCACCATGAACGATTGGGCTCTCATCTGCACGGTCGGCGGGTCACACCAACCCGTCGTGACGGCCATCCGCGATACCGACCCTCTGTTCGTCATTTTTTTGTGCACGGACCGCGATCCCGCGACGAATCGGCCCGGCTCGCGCATCCAGGTCGAAGGAACCGGTCTGGTGATTCACGCCCGTCGAGGCGATACGGCACCAACGCTGCCGAACATCCCCGCCCAGTGCGGTCTGGCGGACGAGCGTTACGAGGTGCGCATCGTCGCGGCGGACGACCTCGACGACGTGTTCGTGCAGGCGCGGAAGGCCATCGCCGACACCCGGAGCCGGCTGCCCGCTACGACACGGTTGTTGGCCGACTACACCGGCGGCACCAAGACCATGACGGCGGGACTTGTGATGGCCGCGCTGGAATGCGCGGACGTCGAATTGCGACTGGTCACGGGCACGCGGGCAGATCTGATTCGGGTCCATGACGGTACCCAGGGCAGCGTTCTCGCGAGTGCCGCGGCGGTGCGCCTGCATCAGGCGATGGCGCCCCATCTGCGGGCATGGGCACGATTCGGATACGCGGAAGCCGCGCGGGGCTTGCGAGAGATCCCGAGACCAGCCAACGCCGCCCTGCGCGGCGAGTGGCAGATCGCCCGCGATCTGAGTGCCGCATTCGATGCCTGGGACCGCTTCGACCACCCCGAAGCACTGCGCAGCCTGGACCTCTATCGGACCCGCATCGGGAAGCGAGGGGGGCCCTATTTTAGTTTTCTCGATACGTTGACTGCGCCCGATGGCGATCGGCGCAGGGAGCCGGCACGGCTGCTGGATCTTTGGCGGAACGCCCAGCGGCGTGCGGCGCAGGGACGCTACGACGATGCGGTCGCCCGCGGTTACCGGCTGATTGAATGGACTGCGCAGTGGCTGCTGCGCGAGCGTGTGGGAATCGATACGGCGGACGTACCGGAGGACCGGATTGGCGCCGACGTGAGTTTGACCGTCAATCGCCACGGAAAGCGGCAGGCGGGCCTGTTCGCCGCCTGGCAACTCGTAGCCGCCCACGTGCCCGGGGCGCCTGCGGCCTTCGCGTCGGCCGAAAGGGGGCGGCTGCTCGACCACCTGACCGCGCGCAACGCCTCGATCCTGGCCCACGGCTACACGCCGATTGGGGAGGAGGTCTGGGTAGGGTTTCGAGAGTGGATCGAGGAGGCGTTCCTGCCAATGCTACGGGAAGCGGCCACCGAGGCGGGGCTGCGGATGGACCCGCCGCAACTGCCGGACAAGCCTTTGTGGGACTCTCTCGCTCAATGAATCGCGCGCAACATCGTGGCGGTAAGGCCACCGGGTGACCTGAAATGCCGCATAGCGAACAGCCGTCATGCCGAGTTTCGACGCGCCGGTGACCGAACCCCGTCTGCCGATCGCCCGCTACCGCCTGCACTTCATCGCGGACGGGGACGTGCGCCTGCCCCATTACGCGGGGTCGACCTGGCGCGGGGCGCTCGGGCATGCGTTGAAGCGGCTGGTCTGCGTGACACAGCTACCGCGCTGCGCGCCCTGCGCTCTGGTTCATGTCTGTGCCCACGCGTACCTGTTCGAGACCCCCCCGCCGCGGGACGCAGAGAAGATGCGCAAGTATCCGGCCGTTCCCCATCCGTTCGTGCTGAATCCCCCAGTCGGCGTGGAGGCGCTGGCACCTGGCGACTCCTACCGCTTGCCTCTGACCCTGTTCGGGCATGGCAACCGTCACCTGCCTTACCTGGCGTACGCGCTCGATCGGGCGGCTCGCGGGGGTGTCGGCAGGGGGCGGGCGCCAATGCGACTCGAATCGGTTGAGCAGGAGGCTTCTCCGGGAAGCGGCGACTGGCGGCTTGTCCATGAGCCGGGCGGCCCGATCGAGCCGCTTCCTCTCTCGGAATGCGCAATCCCCGCCCCGCCCGTGGGGCCGTGGGCTGTCGAGTTCGGCACGCCGCTGCGGCTTCGGCGCGAGGGCCGTCCGGTGCGGCCCGAGAACTTTCGGTTCGCCGACCTGTTCTCGAGCCTGTTGCGGCGGCTTTCGATGCTCACGTATTTCCATACCGACCATCCGCTGGAGACCGATTTCGCGGGTCTGACGCGAGGCGCACAGGAGGTCGAGTTCATGGATGCGAAGCTGGAGTGGCGGAGCTGGAGCCGGTACTCGTCGCGGCAAAAGACGCCCGTGGCCATGGATGGCCTGACCGGGCGCGTGGTCGTGCCCAGTGAGGGGCTCGAACCGTTCTGGCCCTACCTGTGGCTCGGGCAGTTCGTGCATGCCGGCGCGGGCACGGGCATGGGGCAGGGACGGATCAAGCTCCACCGTTCCTGACCGGATTCGTTCGTCGGGGAGCCGGATACGTGGGCCACAAGCTTGCCGATTGCGACACGGAGTCGCCGGGGGGCGAAGATGGCGTTCAGGCAACCGCGGGAGGTTCACTATGCCCGAGCGCGATCTCTATCTTGCCGCCTACGACGTGTCGCGGCCGAGCCGACTGGCTGCCGCACTCCATGCGGTGCGGGCCTATGCGACCGGTGGTCAGAAATCGGTGCACGAGGTCTTTCTAACGCAGGCCGAGCGTGGCGACCTCCTGCGCGACATGGCGCTGATCCTCGACGAGCAGGAGGACCGCTTCCTGCTGCTGCGCCTGGATCCGCGCGCCCGCGTGCACACGCTGGGCAAGGCCCAGGAACCGGCGGACCCGGATCTCTTCTACCTGGGCTGAACGGTCATGTCGACACTCTACCTCGATCGCGCACAACTCGAGCTACGCATGGACGGAAACGCCCTCGCGGTGTACGAGAACGGCAAGCGCCGCGGTACCGTGCCGCTGGGGATGGTGGAGCGCATGGTGGTGCAGGGTCGGGAAACACGGTTCGAGTCCGGCGTGCTGCTGAAGCTTGCCGAGGCCGGGGCTGCGGCCGTATTCATGGGCGCCCGCAATAGCCGCCAAGTGGCTCTCGTCCTCGGCCCCCGGCACAATGACGCTGCAGTGCGCATTGCCCAGGCCCAGCGCATTGCCAACACCCCCTTCTGCGCCCGCTGGGCGCGCGATATCGTCGCCGCGAAGCTGCGCCGCCAGTACGCCCTGCTGCTTGACTACGAGCGCCAGCGACCGGAGGCGCGCAAGGCCCTGTTTGATGCCAGGGAAACGCTGTCCCGCATCCGCGCCCGATTGGCCGACAACTTGGTCGGGATCTCCCGGCTGCGCGGGATGGAGGGTGCTGCGGCACGGGCCTACTTCCGTGGCCTTGCGGCGGTCTTGCCAGCTGCGCTCGCGTTCCAGGGCCGCAACCGGCGCCCGCCCCGCGATCCCGTCAACGCCTGCCTGTCGCTCGGGTATACGTTGCTGCATTTCGACGCGGTCCGGGCGTCGCACGGCGCGGGTCTCGATCCGCTTATCGGGTTCTATCATCGGCCGAGTTTCGGCCGGGAGTCGTTCGCCAGCGACCTGATCGAACCGCTCCGCCCCGTGGTGGATGGCTGGGTGTGGACAATGTTTCGTGACCGGGTGCTGCGCGACCACCATTTCGGCAGGAACAACGGCGCCTGTCTGTTGGGCAAGGCAGGCCGGGAACGTTTCTACGCCCGCTGGGAACCCTTCGCCCACACTCAGCGCCGATGGCTGCGGATGCGTTGCGCGCAGCTCGCGCGGGACCTGAGAAAGGAGGGCGAAGGCTGGCTCGAACCGGCCGACGACGGGAGTGCGGGTGGAGCATGAGGACGCCGAAGGCTATGGCGTCCAACCGGAAGCGCGGCGGCGTTGTCGCGAAAAAGCCGCTCTACCTGCTGGATGGCAACGCGCGCGAGGTAAGCGCCCGCGGCGAGAGCCTGCATATCGCACAAGCGGATCGGCTCAGCCGGTCGTTGCCGCTGAGGCGTGTGCAAAGAGTGATCTGTGGACGAGAGGTGCGCTGGGCAGGCAACGCATTGTGCGCGTGCCTCGTCCACGGCGTTCCTGTGACCTGGGTGGATCGGGATGGCCAAGCCGCTGGGATTGCGATGCCACGGCAAATGGTGACCGGACCTACTCATCAGGCCTTGCTGTTGTACGTACAGCACCCCGAGTGGTCAGGACGGTACCAGAACTGGCTGCGCAGCCGGCGCATGGAGGTGCTGGTCCATTGGGCTAAACACCCTGGGTCCCGCGGGCCGGTCAGTCGGCGGGTATTCAACGATCTGAAGCGCCAGTACGTCTATCAGAACCGGCTACCCGGCCACTGCGTGCCCGAGGCACGCGCCTGGTGCGCCAGCTTGGTGGCACACCGTCTTCTGCTCGAAGGCATTCACATACAGTACTGGGCGTTTGACGGCGAATCCCTCGACCTTGCAAACGACCTTGCCGGCCTGATCTGGGCCGAACTGACCCTCCATTGCGGAACGCTTGCCGACCAGGTCAAGGCGGGTCCGGCAGCCCTGGTATTCTTCGAGAACTGGGCGCAACGCAATCGGAACCGGTTCCGGATCCTTCTGGGTGACTTGAGGCGGCATCTGCGAACGGGGAATATGTCATGGCATTGAATAACCCGCGCGCCTGGCTAATCTGCTACGACATCAGTGACCCGAAGCGCTTGGGGCGCCTGCACCGGTACATCCGTAGATTCGCGCAACCGGTGCAGTACTCGGTTTTCTACTATGAAGGCAGCCACGCGAAACTCCGGCGCCGGATGAAGGATCTCGAGCGCTACATCGACTCGCGCGACGACGATGTGCGAGCCTACCCGATCCCGAATCCACCCGAGCTGCACACGGTGGGGCGCGGAGCTCTCCCCTCGTGCGTGACGCTTCAGTCGCAGCGGAATGCCGGCTTGGACACACTGCTGCGCGCCTGCGCGAACTGAGCTAATATCGGCACGTGCCCGTAGAAGCCATGGTTGCAGAACCCATCAGTCCACGGTCCCGAAAAAATCTCGCGAACCCCCTTTGCAGAGCATTGATTATAAGGCGGAAATTTCGTCGTGCAGTCAGAACGACTTCCCTGATGAAGAAGGGATTAAGACTCGTCCTCCTCCCAACCTTGCACGTATCCGTGTCAGAACGACTTCCCTGATGAAGAAGGGATTAAGACTCATCGCCAAGCTTCTGCACCGTGTCGGGATCGTCGTCAGAACGACTTCCCTGATGAAGAAGGGATTAAGAC
>JAWLFM010000213.1:0-4563 GCA_041685565.1 Thioalkalivibrio sp. | reverse complement strand
GCGACTTCAATGAGCGCCTGTATCGCAACCACGGCCTGCGCATCACGGACCGGACCGAATCCATCCCCGCAGGGGACAAGCTTCCGCTGCCCTACCTGGAATTCGTGGAGGAATCCCTCTCTCGCCGAGCCGGCTTCGATCTCCCCCTGCGGCAGCAGATGCGCGATGGCGAAGCGTGGTTCTGGGCGGATCTGGCCTTCGGCGGCCAGAGCCTGCGCATCGGTTTCCCGCTCAATCGGGTGGCAACGCGGCACATCGAAGGCGCCCTCGCCGTGGGGATCATCACCATCGTGCTGGTCCTGGTGACCTCTGTCTTCATGGCCGGCCGAACGACGCGAAGGATCCGTCTCCTGTCCGCCGCGGTCGCAGACGTGGCCCACGGCCAGCTACCGGAACCTTTGCCCGAAAAGGGAGCCCATGAGGTCAGAACACTGGCCAGGAATTTCAATGACATGGCCCAGGAGGTGCGCGACCTGCTCGCGAACCGGACCACCCTGCTGGCGGGCATCTCACACGACCTGCGAACGCCCCTGACCCGCATGCGCCTCTCGCTGGAGATGCTCCGGGATGTCCACGATCCGAAGCTCGTGGACGGTCTCTGCAAGGACCTCGAGATCATGGATCGGATCGTCGGACAGACCCTGGCACTCAGTCGCGACCTGGAGGCTCGGGAAGAGAAGACGGTGGACCTGGTGGCGCTGGTCGAACAGGTCTCCGCGGACGCGGGCCGGGCCGACGCCGACATCCGCCTGAGCAGGGTGGCCAGGACCTGCGTCCGGCAGGTCAACCCGCTGGCGCTGCAACGGGTGCTGTCCAACCTGGTGGAAAACGCGGTCCGCTACGGAACGGGCAAACCCGTGGACCTGATGCTGGAATGCACTCCGACGGTGGTGATCCGCATTCTGGACCGCGGACCCGGCATTCCTGCCGACCAGCGCGAGGCCGTGTTCCGGCCATTCCACCGGCTGGATACCTCCCGCAGCACGCAGACCGGTGGCAGCGGCCTTGGCCTTGCGATCACGCGGCAGCTGGCCAACGCCAACGGCTGGTCGGTTACGCTACATGCGCGCGAAGGCGGGGGCACCGAGGCCCGAATCGTGCTTCCTGCGTCGAGGACACCCGCTGGGCGATCCTGACCCCTGCGAGGCAGGACGCACGGCGATGCTCCCTGGCGCCACGGCTCGGCCGGCGATCGCGTCGGTCTGGCACCCCCGCGCCCAAGTCGGGCAGAATGGAGCAGGAATACAGCGCCAGCCCGCAGGGCTCCGTTTGGGGGAGACACCGGGCCAGGTGGGACAACGAACGGCGGCTCACGGAAACATGGACAGCGACCAGCAACAGACAGGGCTCGACTGGTTTCGCGCCGCGGTGCCCTACGTTGCCGCGCATCGGGACCGCACCATGGTCATCGCCATCGCCGGGGAGGCCGCACAGGCGCCGGAGTTTCCGGCACTGCTGCGCGACATCGCGCAATTGCGGGCACTGGGTCCACGTGTGGTGCTGGTGCACGGCGCGCGGCCACAGATCGAGGCCCGCCTGCGCGAGCGAGGGCTCACGCCGCGCTATGCGCAGGGGTTGCGGGTCACGGACGCGCAGGCGCTGGAGGCGGTCTGTGACGCGGCAGGCCGTCTGCGCCTGCACATCGAGGGTCTGCTGTCGCGCAACCTCGGAAGCCCCAGCGTGGCCGGCACCCGGCTGCGCGTGGCCAGCGGCAATTTCGTCACCGCCCGCCCGCTCGGGGTACGCGGCGGTGTGGACTTCCAGTTCACCGGTGAGGTCCGCCGGGTGGACACCCTGGCAATCCAACGCCTGCTCGACGACGGACAGATCGTGCTGCTGTCGCCGCTCGGATACTCCCCTACCGGCGAGGTCTTCAACCTTTCGGGAGAAGACGTGGCCACTCAGGTCGCGCTTGCCCTGAAGGCGGACAAGCTGGTCTTCCTGACCGAGGCCGGCCCGCTGCGTGACGAGCACCACGACACCCTGGCTCAACTCACCGTTCCGGCCGCCGAGCGCATCCTCGCCGGGGACCAGCCGCTTCCGGAGGAACTGGCGAACCATCTGCGCAGCGCGGTCGAGGTCTGCTCGATCCGCGACCTGCGTGTCCATCTTGTGGACCGGCACGTCGATGGCGGCCTGCTGATCGAACTGTTCTCGCGCCGGGGCATCGGGACGCTGGTGAGCCGCGAACCCGTGGAAAGGCTGCGCGCCGCGACCATGGACGACGTCGGCGGCATCTTCGATCTGATCCAGCCACTCGAGAGCGAGGGCATCCTGGTGCGCCGCTCGCGCGAACACCTGGAATTGGAGATCGACTGCTTCCAGGTGCTGGTCGCCGATGGCCTGATCATCGGCACCGCGGCGCTGTATGCCTTTCCCGAGGTCGGGACTGTCGAGATTGCCTGCCTGGCCCTGCATCCGGACTATCGGGGCGGCGGACGCGGGGACCAGATCCTGGAACACATGGAGGCCCTGGCATTGAAACGGGGACACCGGCGGGTCTTCGTGCTCACGACCCGGACCGCGCAGTGGTTCCAGGAGCGGGATTACCGGCCGGGCAGCGTCACCGACCTCCCGCCCGGGCGGCAGGCCCTGTACAACCAGGCCCGCAACTCGCGGGTCTTCGTCAAGGACCTGGCCTGACGAAGGCAGCGCCCTGCAGCTACCGCCGGCCGGCGCGCAGACGGTCCAGACGCAGGCGCGAACGGTGGTCGAACAGGCGCCGGCAGGCGAACCAGACGGCGCCCAGGGCACCGAAGCCGGTGCCGGCGGCGATCAGAAACATGATCAGGATCTGGTATTTCACGGCCTCGACCGGCGGCACACCGGCCAGGATCTGGCCCGTCATCATGCCCGGCAGGCTCACCACCCCCGCGGCCGCCATGGCATTGATGGTCGGCATCAGGCCGCTGCGCGAGGCCTCACGACGCATGGTGGCGGTGGCATTCGCCCAGGAGTGTCCGAGGGCCAGACGGCCCTCGATGACGCGTCGTTCGCGCCACACCGTCTGGGTGAGCCGGTCCAGGCCCAGTGCGATCCCCGTCATGGTATTACCGAGCAGCATGCCGAGCAGGGGGATCGCGTACTGCGGCTCCCACCATGGCGTCGGGCCGACCATGGTGGTCAGGGCCACCACGGTCACCGCGAAGGCAGAGACGAACATCGTCACCGCGCCGATGCCATAGCCCCAGAACCCGGCAAAACGCCGCTCCTGCCGCGCCATCACCTCGTACCCGGCCACGGCCAGCATCACCAGTGCCATCAACGCCACCCAACCGAGTTGGGCATGATCGAACAGGGCCTGCAGCACCAGGCCAACCAGGAGCAACTGCAAGACCGTGCGGACGGACGCGATCAACAGGCTGCGGCCGACGCCCAGCCGCGCCCACAGCGTCAGGGCCGCCAGCGCGAGCACCAGCAGCGCCGCCAGGCCGAGATCCAGCGCACTCAGGTTGATCACGGTCATGGCCAATCCCGCGGACCACGAAGGTTCTGCCAATGCTCGGATTCGTGTCGTTTTACGGGGCGCGGATGCAGGAGGCCAGCCGCTGGCCGCTGGGTCCTTCCGCGCCAGATCGGCGAGAAGGCTCGCATCCGAGGGCGGCAGGCATCCATGGAGCGTGCGTGGTGCACGACAGGACGCCCTGAGGAGCTTGCGCAATCCTCAGGTCGCGGATTGCTCCGCGGGCCTGCGCCACCCGCCAGCGAGTACCCCGCACAGGGCGGTCGCCGCAGGCGCCTGAAGAGCGGGGCCAACGCAGACACCAGATCCATCATGCGTCCAGCCTCCCCTGGCGGATCTCGAGGATGCGGCCACCGAGACGGCTTCGTTGCAGCGTGTCGTGACTGACCCACAGGACTCCCGCGCCCGCCTCCGCCAGATACCCGCGCACCGCGCGCTCGATGCGCCTCGTGTTGTCCAGGTCCAGGTTCGCGGTCGGCTCGTCCAGCAGCAGGATCCGCGGATGATTCAGGAAGGCGCGCAGCAGGCCGAGGCGCTGCCGCTCTCCGCTGGAGAGCCGCTCGACCTCCCACTCCGTTGACGCGTCGGGCAGCGAGAAACGGTCCAGCCAATCCTGGACCTCCCCAGGGTTCCAGCCTGCCGGGAAATGCTCCGCCACACGGGGGGCCCACCAAGCGGTTTCTGCGGGGACGTAGGCGACCTTGCGGCGCCAGTCGGTCGGGACCAGGTCGTCACGGTCCTGACCCTCGAGGCGAACCTGGCCCCGGTTCGGATCCAGATCCGCAATCGCCCTCAAGAGCAGCGACTTGCCGGAGCCCGAGGCACCGGTGATCTGCACCAGTTCGCCCGGCTGCAGGCGCAGGTCCACCGGGCCCAGATGGGCGGTCTCCAGGCCCTCGATGTCGAGCAAACAATCCATCCGTACCGCAGCTCCCGCGTCGATGGCAGCATCGTCCCAGGCGCGATTCTACTCCACTGGGATTGCACCCCCGGCCGGCACCGGGACCAAGGACGCCGGGCCTCCGCCTCGCCTCGGCGACCGGGCGAGCCGCTCCGGCAGGGACGCGCCGCGCCGCTCGTCGCCCTGCCGGGCGCACCAA
>JAWLFM010000212.1:0-4581 GCA_041685565.1 Thioalkalivibrio sp. | reverse complement strand
GGCGGGCTGCTCTTCCTGTGGCGGTACCGTAATCTGCGTGCGTTGTGGCGGGTGGGTCCGCATCCCGAGGCGAAGACCCTGTTCGATGCCACCGTCGGAATCGCGGTCCGCGGCAGCCGGGCCCTGGTCCACGGGCTGCACAACGGCTCCTTGCAGCGCTACCTCGCCTTCCTTGTGGGCGCCGCGTTGGTGATGGGTTTTGTCGGGTTCATCGGTGCCGAGCACGAGCCGGGCACCCGCGATACGCTGCCGGCGAACGCCGTCGTTCTCGTGGGCTGGCTGCTGCTTCTCGGGGCGACCGCAGCGGGGGTCATCCTTCATCGCCAGCGCTTCCTCGCCGTGATCGTGACCGGGGTGGTCGGCCTGATGGTCTCGGTCGGCTTCGTGCTCCTCTCGGCGCCCGACCTGGCACTGACGCAGATCTCGGTTGACGTGGTCACGGTGATCCTGATTCTGCTCGCCCTCTACTTCCTCCCCAAGCTCAGCCCGGCCGAGAGCGGCACCTGGCGCAGGATGCGTGACGGCGCACTGGCCGCTCTGGCCGGAGCGGGCATCGGCGCGCTGTCCTGGGCGGTGATGACCCGGGAGTTCACCTCCCTTTCGGGGTTCTACCTGGAGCAGGCGAAGCCTGGGGGTGGGGGCACCAACGTGGTGAACGTGATCCTGGTCGATTTCCGCGGCTTCGACACCTTCGGTGAGATCATCGTGCTCGGGATCGCGGCGCTTGCGATCTTCGCGCTGCTCGATGGTGCGCTGCGCGGCGGCGCGGCGAGCCGGTTGGCCCACTGGAGCCCGGACATGCCGCAGGCGGCCGACCGGCATCCGCTGATCATGGTGGTGGCCACCCGCGTGATGCTGCCCCTGGTGCTGATGGTCGGCGCGTACATCTTCCTGCGCGGGCACAACCTGCCCGGCGGGGGATTCATCGCCGGTCTCGTGGTCGCGATCGGGTTCATCCTGCAATACATGGCCAGCGGCTTTGCCTGGGCCCAGAAGCAGATGCACGTCGGCTATGACGCGATGATCGGTGCCGGCGTGCTGATTGCCGCCGTGACCGGTATCGCGCCGATGCTGCTGGGATATCCTTTCCTGACCAGCGCCTTCGGCTACTTCACGCTGCCGGTGGTCGGGCAGTTCGAACTGGCGAGCGCGATGCTGTTCGATGCCGGTGTCTTCCTCGCGGTGCTCGGTGCGGTGATGCTGGCACTGGCGAACCTGTCCCGCATGGGGTGCAGGGTCGCGACATTGCCGGTGAACCTCACGCCGATGGATTGCCAGCCGGATGCGCGGAATGCGGCCGATCGGGGAAGGTGCTGAGATGTTCAGCCTGGAATTCGTGGTGGCCAGCAGCATCGGGGTGCTCACCGCGGCGGGGATCTACCTGATCCTGCGTGCACGGACCTTTCCGGTCGTGCTCGGGTTGACCCTGCTGACCTATGCCGTGAATGCCTTCCTGTTCGCGATGGGACGACTGGCGGTGAACCTGCCGCCGTTGATCGCCGAGGGGGCAGGGGGTTATACGGATCCGCTGCCGCAGGCGCTGGTCCTGACCTCGATCGTGATCTCCTTCGGTATGACCGCGTTGATCGTGGTGCTGGCGCTGCGCGCATGGCTCGAGAGCGGCTCGGACCACGTGGACCTCGAGGCCGCTGACCCGGATGCCCGGCGGGAGGACCGATGAATCACTGGCTGGTCCTGCCGCTGCTGGTGCCAGCGCTGGTGGCGCCGCTGATCGCGCTCCTGGCGCGGGGCGGGATCGTGCCGGCGCGCATCCTGTCGGTGGCTTCCGCGCTGCTGGTACTGCTGCTGGCGGTCATCCTGCTCGGCATGGCCGCGGACGGCGAGATTCGGACCTATGCGCTCGGCAACTGGCCGGCCCCCTTCGGGATCGTGCTGGTGCTGGATCGGTTGTCGGCCCTGATGGTCGTGCTGACGGGTGTACTCGGCCTGTTCGTGCTGCTGTATGCGATCAACGGCTGGGACCGACGCGGCCGGCATTTCCACTCCCTGTTCCAGTTTCAGCTGCTGGGCCTGAACGGCGCCTTCCTGACCGGGGACCTGTTCAACCTGTTCGTCTTCTTCGAGGTGCTGCTGATCGCCTCCTACGGCCTGATGGTCCATGGCGGTGGTGCCGCCCGGGTGCGGGCCGGGGTGCAGTACGTGGTGATCAACCTGGTTGGATCCACCGTTTTTTTGTTCGCGATCGGCGTGATTTACGGCGTGACCGGAACGCTGAACATGGCCGATCTCGCCGTCAAGGTCGGCGAACTGGCGCCGGGCGATCAGGCCCTGCTGCAGACCGGGGCGCTGCTCCTGCTGCTGGTCTTCGCGATCAAGGCCGCGATGGTGCCGGTGCAGTTCTGGTTGCCAGGCACCTATGGCAATGCGCCGCCCCCGGTGGCTGCCCTGTTCGCGATCATGACCAAGGTCGGCGCCTACTCGATCATTCGCATGTACACCCTGGTGTTTGGGGCTGGCGCTGGCGAGGCCGCCTGGATTGTCGGACCCTGGCTGCTGCCCGCCGCCCTCGCCACTTTGGTGATCGGCATGCTGGGTGTGCTGGCGGCGCGCAGCCTGGGCCAGATGGTGAGCTTCGCGGTGCTGGGGTCGGTCGGGACGCTGCTGACCGCGGTCTCGATCCTCACGCCGCAGGCCATGTCGGCGGCCCTGTTCTATCTGGCGCACTCGACCCTGACTGCTGCGGCCCTCTTCCTGCTGGTGGACATCGTGGCCTCGCGCCGGCCCGGGCAGGAAGACGCCCTGACGGTGGCGCCGCCCTTCGCTCAGGCCGGGGTGATCGCGGGGGCATTCTTCCTCGCCGCGATCGCCTTCACCGGCCTGCCGCCATTGTCCGGATTCCTCGGCAAGCTGCTGATTCTCGACAGCATCCGCGACGGTGCGGTCGCGGTCTGGGTGTGGAGCCTGGTGCTGTCCACCTCCCTGATCGCCATCATCGGCTTTGCCCGCGGCGGCAGCACGCTATTCTGGAAGAGCACTGCGGTCGAGGGAGCGTTCGAATCGGCGGCGCAGCCCGTGGCGCTGCCCATGATCGCGGTCGGGCTGCTGCTGGCGGGTCTGGTGCTGCTCACCGCGTTCGCCGGGCCGGTGACCGCGTACCTGGATCTCACGGCCGGCCAACTATTCGCACCAATGCACTACATCGATGCGGTGCTTGGAGAGGGGAGGGGCTCCTGATGGCGAGGCAAGGCGAACCCCGTTCGTTCCTGCAACGCCTGCTGCCGCATCCGCTGCTGACCGTCACGCTGATCGTGCTGTGGATGCTGCTGCTCAATACGTTCACGATGGGAGGCTTGGTGATCGCGGTCTTTCTGGGCCTTGTGATCCCAACCATCACCAGCCACTTCTGGCCTGAACGCCCGCCGATCCGCGCCTATGGGAAGGCCCTTGCGTTCCTGGCCCTGGTGGGCTGGGACGTGATCGTCGCGAATGTCCACGTGGCGCGCCTGATCCTGTTCCGGAGGGCGGGTAGCCTGCAGACGCGGTGGATCACGGTGCCGATCACCCTCAGGTCGCCCGAGGGTATCGCGATGCTTGCCGGTACCATCACCCTGACCCCCGGCACGATTAGCAGCGACCTGTCGGCCGACGGCCGCAGCCTGCTGGTGCACTGTCTGGATGCGCCCGACGTCGAGCAGGCGATGTTGCAGATCAAGAACCGTTACGAGGCCCGGTTGAAGGAGATCTTCCCGTGATTGCGTATGCGCTTTACTTCGGATTCTTCGCGGTGTCGGTGGCCCTGCTCATGAATCTATGGCGGTTGCTCGTCGGCCCGACCGTGATGGACCGGGTGCTGGCGATCGACACCATGGTCATCAACAGCATCGCGCTGATCATCCTGTTCGGGATCCAGCAGCACAGCACGGTGTACTTCGAGGCGGCGTTGCTGTTCGCAATGTTCGGCTTCATATCCACGGTCGCGTACTGCCGTTTCGTGCTGCGCGGGGACGTGATCGAGTGAGGAGGGTGCGATGCATTTTCTGCTGGAGCTGGTGATTTCCCTGCTGCTGATCATCGGCGGCGTCTTCATGCTGGTCGGTTCACTGGGGCTGCTCAAGCTGCCGGACCTGATGACGCGCCTGCATGCACCGACCAAGGCAACCACACTGGGCATTGGCGGTACCCTGATCGCTTCCATGCTCTATTTCCTGGCGACGGACGGGGCGCTGTCGATCCACGAGGTCCTGATCACGTTGTTTCTGTTCATCACCGCTCCGGTCACCGCACATTTCATCACCAAGGCCTGGCTGCATCAGAACCCCGCCGAGCGCGAGGTGTTGCCTCCCACCGGGCGGGACCTGGGCTGGAGCACCTTCGAGGCCGTTCCCGACGAGGCCCGGGAGGGCGATTCGCCCCCGCGGTAAGGGCACGCCTCGCCAGGCTCGGGCCCGAGGCCCCTGCAGCCGAAGGCGCCACCGACCCCGACGAGCAGCCCTGGTTCGACCTCGGCACGGGGAGATGTGGGACACGAGCTGCTACAGTTCCCACGCAGCCCTCACGCACCTTCCGGAGCTGTTCCTGGCGGAGGGCGGGCGCACCTACCTGCTCGAGCTGATGCTCTTC
>JAWLFM010000211.1:0-4601 GCA_041685565.1 Thioalkalivibrio sp. | reverse complement strand
CCTTTTGGTGGAGCCAGGCGGGATCGAACCGCCGACCTCCTGCATGCCATGCAGGCGCTCTCCCAGCTGAGCTATGGCCCCGAAAGGCGAGCGCGCAATGTACCCATGGGACCGAAGACTGTCAAGCGCATTCGGCGGAAATCCTGGCCTGGGCACGCTCGATCCGTGCGATGGTCCGGTCCCGCCCGACCAGCGCCAGGGTTTCGTCGATCGCCGGCGAGGCGGTGCCGCCGGTCAGGGCCACGCGCAACGGCAGCGCAACCTTGCCCAGCTTCAGGTCGAGCATCTCGGCGGTGCGGTGCACGACCTGGTGCAGGGCCTCCCTCTCCCAGCCCCCCAAGGCGCGGAAGCCGTCGTGCAGTGCCTGCAGCACGGGCAGCGTTTCGGGGGTCATGTTCTTGCGGAAGGCCTTTTCGTCGTAGTCGGAAAACTCGCGGTAGAAATAGGCGCTCGCCTCCGCCATTTCGCGCAACGTCCGGCTGCGGTCACGCTGTGCGAGGACGACCTGGCGCGCCTCCGGACCGGTCGAGGGATCGATGCCGATCTGGCCGAAGTGCCAGCTCAGCTCACGCGCCACGTGGTCGGGGTCCAGGGTCTTGATGTAATGCTGGTTCAGCCACAGGAGCTTGTCGGGGTTGATCGCCGAGGCCGACTGGTTGACGTCGCCGATGTCGAACAGCCGCACCAGCTCGTCGAGGCTGAAGATCTCCTGGTCGCCGTGCGACCAGCCCAGGCGCACGAGGTAGTTCAGCAGCGCCTCGGGGAGGAAGCCCTCGTCCCGGTACTGCATCACCGACACGGCGCCATGGCGCTTGGACAGCTTGGTGCCATCGGGACCCAGGATCATCGGCAGGTGGCCGTAGCGCGGCGGCTCCACCCCCAGGGCGCGCAGGATGTTGATCTGCCGTGGGGTGTTGTTGAGGTGGTCGTCACCGCGAATCACGTGGGTGATGCCCATGTCCATGTCGTCCACGACCACGGTCAGGTTGTAGGTCGGCGTGCCGTCGGAGCGGGCGATGATCAGATCGTCCAGTTCGCTGTTCTGAAAGGCCACCTTGCCGCGCACCAGATCGTCGACGATGGTGACGCCCGCGTCGGGCGTGCGGAAACGCACCACCGGCAGGACGCCCTCGCGGGGCTCGGAGCGATGCCGGCAACGTCCGTCGTAGCGCGGCTTCTCCTTGCGTTCCATCTGGGCCGTGCGCATCGATTCCAGCTCTTCGCGGGTGCAATAGCAGTGATAGGCGTCGCCGGAGGCGAGCAGTTGCTGGATCACCTCGCGGTAACGCGGGAAGTGTTCGGTCTGGTAGAAGGGTCCGCGGTCGTAGGCGAGGCCCAGCCAGTTCATGCCCTCGAGGATGGCGTTCACCGACTCGGCCGTGCTTCGTTCCAGATCCGTATCCTCGATGCGCAGCACGAATTCGCCGCCGTGATGCCGCGCGAACAGCCACGAGAACAAGGCGGTCCTGGCGCCGCCGATGTGCAGGTAGCCGGTGGGACTGGGGGCA
Source organism: Thioalkalivibrio sp. (assembly GCA_041685565.1). Classification (GTDB taxonomy): domain Bacteria; phylum Pseudomonadota; class Gammaproteobacteria; order Ectothiorhodospirales; family Ectothiorhodospiraceae; genus Thioalkalivibrio. Next base: position 3,093 of record JAWLFM010000211.1, on the reverse strand, counting down.
AAACGGGTACAGATGCTCATGGGCGGCTCGCAGTGACAGGGGTAACCGAAGCCGTGTAGGTTAGCAAAGTCCCCCTGCAACAACAGCCAGAAGTGGTTGACGCGAAGAGTCAAGGCCATGGCAAGCCATCCAGCGCGTAGGAGGACAGCCCTCCGGCCGCTACGGCGCCGGCCGGAACCATGAACGCGGGTGGTTTGCCCTGGCCCGATCGGCGAGAGGGCTCGCCTCTGCCCGGCCATTTGCCGGGACCGGTGATGCAGGAAGCCAGCCCTCTGACCACCGTTCGGGGGTCGCTTGCCAGCCACGTCCCCAGGGAGTAATGTCCTCGCGCCGCCCATGGGAACGGGCGGACAACCAGCCGGCTGCATGCCGGTACCAAGGACCTTGCAGGTGTTCCGCCCCAGCCCGACCGGGCGCGGAATGAAACGGGAAGCAGGTGAGAGACCTGCGCTGCCCCCGCAACGGTGAGAGGAAGTCCCGGGACGTCACCCGTCCGGGGATTCGACGGAACACATGCCACTGCGCCGCCGGCGTGGGAAGGCGTCCCGCCGCATCGAGGCCCGCTTCGATGTTCCTGAAGCCCGGAGACCGGCCTGTCGGGTTGCAACCAGACTGCGGTGGGCCGTCTGGCGGATTCCGGCCGGCGCGTTCGCCTGTCGCGGTTCGCTGTGTTCTGCCCGCCTCAGCCGCTCCTTGGCTTGCGGAGGGCAACCATGCGGCACTTCAGTACGCTTCAACGTCTCGGCACCTCGTACCTTTTCCTCGCACCCGCGCTGGCCATCGGCGCGGTCCATGCCGGTGACCGCCTCGACCCGATCGTGGTCACGGCGACGCGCGTCCCGCAAACCATCGACGCAACCCTGTCCTCGGTGACCGTGATCGAACGCGAGGAGATCGAACGCCTGCAACCTCGGCAATTCACCGACCTGCTGCGAGGACGGGCCGGCATCGGCATCGCCGAGAGCGGGCCCTTCGGCAAGCTCTCCAGCGTCTTCATGCGCGGCAGCAATTCAGGGCATACGCTGCTCCTGATCGACGGCGTGCGCATGGGTTCGGCAACCACCGGTTCGGCGAGTTGGCAGTACCTGCCGCCGTCAGAGATCGAGCGCATCGAAATCGTGCGCGGGCCCCGGACCAGCATCTATGGATCGGACGCGATCGGCGGCGTGATCCAGGTCTTCACCCGCCAGGGTCTTGAGGGCCCGCCACGAGTAAATGCCTTCGTGGGCGGAGGCAGCTTCAACACCCTCGAGTACGGTGCCGGCGTGGCCGGTGGCACGCGGGATACGCGCTACAGCGTCTCGGCCAGCCGCTTCGATACCGATGGCATCGACGTGCTCACCGGCGTCGGGGACGACGACCGCGACGGCTACGACAACACCTCCCTGTCCGGGAAGCTATCGCATCGCCTCGGCAACGGCATGGAGATCTTCGGAAGTCTGCTGTACTCCCGAGGCACCACCGCATTCGACGCGGACGAAACCGAATCCGTGTTCGACCCTGACACCGAAACCTTTGTCCCGGTGGTGGTGGGTCCCTTTTCGCCGGCCGAGAACGACTTCGTGCAGTCGGCACTGCGCGCCGGTGTACGGGGTTTCGTCACCCCTGAGTGGCAAAGCCAGCTGGCCTTCAGCCAGGCCCGTGACGAACTCGCGTCCTTCGAGGGCGGCACACTCGCGGATCGGATCGCACAGTTCGACACCCGCCGCGACCTGATCGACTGGCAGAACACCATCCATCTGCCCGCGGATTGGGCCTGGGTCGCAGGTCTCGATGCCTACGACGACCACGTCGATGCCAGTACAGCCTTCGCAGAGGACTCCCGCTACAACATCGGGATCTATTCCGTCCTCCAGGGCGCGCTGGGGCACCACGATCTGGAGGCAAGTCTGCGCCTTGACGACAACGAGCAGTTCGGCAGCGAGGCCACCGGACAACTGGGCTGGGGGCGGCGACTCTCCCAGGCGTGGCGGCTGCGCGCCTCGGCCGGGACGGCCTTCAATGCGCCGAGCTTCAATGACCTCTACTTCCCGGGATTCAGCAACCCCGATCTGGACCCGGAAGAGTCCGTCAGCGTCGAGGTAGGCGTACGCTACGCCAGTGGCCGCTGGTTCCTGGATGCCGCCCTGTTCCAGACCGAGATCGACGACCTGATTGCCTTCGACATGGCCACCTTCTCCCCGCAAAACATCAACGAGGCACGGATTCGGGGTCTGGAGATGGAGATGGGCTATCAGGCCGGCGGTTGGTCTAGCCGCACCAGCCTCACCGCCCTCGAGGCCGAGGATCGGGCCACTGGCAACGAGTTGCCGCGCCGTTCCCCCTTCAGCGCACGGGTGGACATGGACCGCGTGTTCGGTGCCTGGTCGCTCGGCGCCAGCCTGCTGGGACAGGCGCGCAGCTTCAACGATACAGCGAACGAAGACCGGCTCTCGGGCTTTGCCACGATGGACCTGCGTGTCGCCTATGCGATCGACCCACAGTGGACCCTCGAGGCATCTGTGCGCAATCTCTTCGACCGCGACTATGTGACGGTGCGGGACTTCACCGGTGCCAATTTCAATCAGCCCGGACGCGGCGCCTTCGTGACCGTACGCTATCAGCAACAATAGGAGGGCTCCGGCCCGGTATCGGCGAGCCGGCGCGCAGCCAATGGACGGAGCGGCGGCGCAGGAACGCCCTCCGGGCGCGAAGGCGTCGCACCGAAGGCCTTCGCGCTGATCACGTTCCGAATGATGTTCATCCGATGGGAGACCTTGTCATGGGCAACCGACTCACCCGCATCACCACCCGCACCGGCGACGACGGCAGCACCGGGCTTGCGACCGGCACGCGATTGCCCAAGGACTCGGCGCGCATCGAGGTCATGGGCGACGTCGATGAACTGAACAGCGTGCTCGGCATGCTGCTGGCACACGCAATCCCGGCGCCACAGAGGCATTGGCTGCTGGAGATCCAGCACGACCTGTTCGACCTCGGGGGCGAACTGGCCCTGCCCGGCGAGTCGCTGCTGCCGGTGGGGCGCGTCACATGGCTGGAGGAACGACTGGAGGAATTGAATGCCGGGCTGCCGCCATTGCAGGAATTCATCCT
>JAWLFM010000036.1:0-18846 GCA_041685565.1 Thioalkalivibrio sp. | reverse complement strand
GGCCGCGAGGGCCAATCCTGCGTGGTCTGCGCGACTGCGATCCGAAACCGCCGCATCGGCAACCGCGCCAGCGCCTACTGCCCGATTTGTCAGCGCTGAGGCAAACCACGCGCGTTCGCCCTTTCAAGGAGGGCATTTGCACCACGAAGGACACGAAGATCACGAAGGGGTCTGAAGTGAACTGATCGTGTCGCTTCAGCTTGCCGACAAAACGGACAGAGTTCTCGCCCTACTTCAAAGCCTTCGTGGTCTTCGTGTCCTTCGTGGTAAATCCAGGCCCTTCGTTACGCGGATCCGGCCGCAAGCTTCCCGGCAAGCTCGCGCGCGTTGCGCACGCAGTCGTTCATGGCGATGCCGCGGTAGGCGTTGCCACCCAGGTGCAGGCCGGGGTACTGCTCGACATGGGCAAAGAGTGCATCCACGGCGGCGATGTGTCCGACACGGTAGGAGGGAATGCCATTGTCCCAGCGCTGGACGAAGGTCACGTCAGGCACCTGGTCCACACCCATGGTCAGCCGCACACCCTCGCGGGCCGTCGCGATCAGACCGGCCTCGTCCTGCTGCACCAGCTCGGGATTTCGCTGGCCGCCGATCATCACCCGGACGCTCCTGGACCCTGCCGGGGCGCGGTCGGGAAAGATACTGCTGTCCCAGAGCACGCCCAGAATCGGCAGTCCGGCGCTGGTGGTGGTCAACAGGCCAAAGCCGTCCAGGGGGTGATCCAGTTCCTTCCAGCCCAGCCCCACCACCGCGACGGGTGAATACTCGATGGCCCCGAGCCGCTCCGCGAGGTCCCCGTCCAGCAAACGCAACATGCCGGCGGCGGCATGGGCCTGGGTACTCACCACCACCTGGTCGAAGACCGCCTCGCCATCACCGGCGCGCACGCGGTAACCGGCATCGTCGCGCAGCACCTCCGTCACCGGGGCACCGAGGTGCCACTCGGCGGGTATGCTCCGGTGCAAATGTTCGATGAAGCTGCCGACTCCACCCTTGAAGCTCATCAGGATGCCGCCGGGCCCGGCCTGCTTCTTGCGCCGGGCGAGCATGCCGCGGAACAGCCCCCCATGCTCCTGCTCCAGCCGCACCACCAGCGGAAAGGCCGCGTTCACCGAGACCTTGTCCGGCGTGGTCGCGTAGATGCCCGCGGTCATCGCGTCCAGAAAGACGTCGGTGAATTCCTTGCCGATGCGCCGGTAACCGAACGACTGGAGGGTCTCCTCACCCGGTTCCTTGCGCTTGGGCACGAAGAATTCACCGGCCAGGCGCAGCTTCGCACCCCAGCCGATCAGGCCGGTGCTCAGGAACGGGCCCGGCGCCTCCGGCAGGCGGTGCAGCCGGTCGGTGAAGATGTAGCGCTTGCGGGCGGCATCGGAACTCGGCAGCAACAGGTCTTCGGCCCCGGCATCCTTCACCAGTTGCATGCTGTCGGGCTTGTTGGTCAGGAAACCGTTGCCGCCGGCCTCGAAGTGAAAGCCGTTCAGGGTGTCCGTACGCATGGTGCCGCCGGGGATCGGTTCGGCGTCAAAGACATGCACCTCCCGATCGGGCTGGGCCCGCTTGAGATAAAAGGCCGTGGTCAGGCCACTGATACCGGCGCCGATGATCGCAGTGCGCATGGTTGACTCCTGGGGAAAGGGGGGCGTTGTTCAAGGCGACGAGCCTGCAGTCTGTGGGAGGCAGCGCCGAGAATCCATGATCCATCGCATGGCACAGCCCGATTGCGCGGCAGCCCGGTTCCGGCCGGCCCGACGGAACCCGGCAGGCTGCGGCAGGCCGGGACAGGCTGAAGATTGTGGCCCGGACCGGTATCCTATGCCGGCAACCTGCGGTATCGGATAATGGGCAGGCTGACCGGCCACGATGGAGCCTTATGGCAGAACAACGACACGCAGTGGGCCGTCTGTCCTGGATCCGTGCCTCCGCATTCCGCCTCGGGCTCCTGCTGCTCGTCTGGTGGATTGTGAGCGGCAGCACCGGGGACTGGTGGTTCGGCCTGCCGCTGGCCGTCACCGCCGCCGCGGTCAGTCTGTGGCTGACGCCGCCCGCGAACTTCCGGCTGCGGCTGCACCGGATCCCCGTTTTCGCCGCCTTCTTCCTCTGGCAGTCCCTGCTGGCCGGATGGGACGTGACCAAGCGCACCCTGAGCCCGGCGCTGCCCCTGCATCCCGAGATCCTCCACCTGTCCGTGGTCCTGCCGCCGGGCGCTCCGACCTGGTGGCTGATGCTGGTCATCAGCCTGCTGCCCGGCACACTCAGCGTACGCCTGCATGAGAACCGCACCCTGGAGGTGCACTGCCTGGACTCCCGGCTCGACGTGTCCGAGAGCGTACGCGACACCGAGATGCAGATCGCGCGGCTGTTCGGACTTCAGGCCACCACTGCCGACGGCGGTGAGCGCCCATGATCCTGCTGCTCGAATTCGTCGCCCTGCTGCTCCTGGTCACCCTGGTGCTGGGTCTGATCCGCATCTGGCGCGGCCCGACCGTGGCCGATCGCATGCTCGCGGCCCAGCTCTTCGGCACCACGGGTGTCGGCCTGTTGCTGGTGCTTGCGGAATTGCAACGGATGCCGGCACTGCGCGACGTCGCCCTGGTGCTGGCACTGCTGGCGGTGATGGCGGTGCTGGCCTTCGTCGCCCGTGTCTGGCGCCACGATCCCAACAATGACCACGAAGGGCCGACATGATCCTGATCGATCTGCTGCAGGGCATGCTGCTGCTCGCGGGCGTCGGATTCTTCCTGGTCGGCACCCTGGGTATTCTGCGCTTTCCCGACGTCTACACCCGCGTCCATGCGCTCACCAAGGCCGACAATCTCGGCCTCGGCCTGATCGTCTTCGGCCTGCTGCTCGGCGCGGAGTCCGTGTCGGTGGCGCTGAAGCTGCTGCTGATCTGGAGCCTGGCCCTGATCGCCAGCGCAACCGCCGGCTACCTGGTCGCGCGCGCCGCGCGCCGGCGCGGCGTCAAACCCTGGAAGGCAAGATCCGGAGGCGGTGCCTGATGCCCTGGCTGGATCTCCTGCTCGGCCTGACCCTGGTGGTGACCGCGGCCCTGGCCCTGGCAGCCCGGGACATGTTCCGGGCGGTCATCATGTTCATCGTGTTCGGCCTGCTGATGGCACTGGCCTGGGTCCGGCTGCAGGCGCCGGACATCGCGCTGGCCGAGGCGGCGATCGGCGCGGGCCTGACCGGGGTCCTGCTGCTGGATGCCCTGGGCTATCTGCGCCGCCCCTTCGGCAGTCGCGTGGACAAGCCGGAGGACCGCCCGTGAGCCTGCGCACCCTGTCCGCGGCCCTGCTGTGCATCGGCATCACCGTGGCCCTGGGCTGGGCGGTGCTGGACCGGCCGTTTCCCCAGGAGAACGTGCCCGAACGGGTGACGTCGGCGATGCCGGAGAGCGGGGTCGACCATCCGATCACCGCCGTGCTGCTGAACTTCCGCAGCTACGACACCCTGCTCGAGATTGCCGTGCTGCTGCTGGCCGTGGTGGTGGCCCTGGCCCTGCGCGAGGCGCAGCCGGACCGACCTGAACAGATGGGCCTGGAGAACCCGCTGCTGCGGGCGGTAATGGCCTGGCTGCTGCCACTGATCCTGATCGTCGCCGGCTTCCTGCTCTGGGCTGGCGCCTACCAGCCGGGAGGGGCCTTCCAGGCCGGATCCGTGCTCGCCGCCGCCGGTGTCCTGCTGCGCCTGGCCGGCGTGACCACGGCCTGGCTGGATAACGCCACCCTGATGCGCGCCGGCCTGGCCCTGGGTCTGCTGACCTTCCTGGGCATCGGCCTGCTGGTGATGATCCCCGGCGCGCCCTTCCTCACCTATCCCCTGGAATACGCCGGTACCCTGATCCTGGTGATCGAACTGACCCTGACGCTGTCCATCGGCCTGACCCTGATCAGCCTGTTCCGGCTGACACCCCCCTACGCGGACGACCCGGACGAGGCCCGCGAGCAGGAAGCGGAGGAGACCCCATGAGCGGATCCCTGATCTTCGCCTGGTCCGGGGTGCTGCTGTTCGGCCTGGGGCTGTTCGGGTTCATCGCCCACCGGCACCTGCTGCGGCGGCTGCTGGCCTTCAACATCATGGGCAGCGGAGCCTTCCTGGTGCTGGTCGGGCTGGCCCAGGATGGCCGCGGGGTCGATCCCCTGCCCCAGGCGATGGTGATCACCGGCATCGTGGTGGCGGTGGCCTCCACCGCCCTGGCGCTGGTGATATTCCGCCGCTGGTACCGTACCAGCGGACGCACCGATCTGCCGGAGGACACGTGATCGGCCTGTGGTCCGTGCCCCTCCTGTTCGCGTTGCCGCTGGCCCTGGGAATCCTGAGCCTGTTGGTGACGCCTGCCTGGCGTCCGCGCCTGATCTTCGTCGGCCTGCCCCTGCTGGTCGCGGCCAGCGCCGATGTGCTGGCGCAACTGGTGCTCGAGGGCCCGCGGATCTACAGGCTCGGCGATTGGGAGGCGCCGCTGGGCATCAACCTGGTGGCGGACGGCCTCGCGGTGGGCATGATCCTGATGACCACGCTGGTGGCCAGCCTCTGCGCCCTGTACGCGCGGGTCTATCTGCGCGATTACCCGGCCTCGTCGAGCTTCTTCTGGCCCCTGCTCTGGCTCCTGTGGGCGGGCATGAACGGCATCTGGCTGGCCGAGGACATCTTCAACCTCTACGTGGGCCTCGAGGTGATGGGCCTGGCCGCGGTGGGCATGGTCGCGCTGCGCGCCACCCCGCAGGCGCTGGCGGCGGCGATGCGTTATCTGCTCGCCGCACTGCTCGGTTCGCTGGCCTATCTGCTCGGCGTCGCCCTGCTGTACGCGACCTACGGCACGCTGTCCATGGCGGGACTGCAGGAGGCGGCCAGCCCGAACCCCACCACCCACGTGGCGCTGGCACTGATCATCCTCGGGCTGCTGTTGAAGACCGCGCTGTTCCCCCTGCATGCCTGGCTGCCGCCGGCCCATGGCGGCGCCCTCACGCCGGTCAGCGCACTGCTCTCGGCGCTGGTGATCAAGGGCTCGTTCTACATCCTGATGCGCATCTGGCTGGTCCTTGGCCCGGAGGTGACCCCCGTCTTCACCGCGCAGCTGCTGGGCGTCCTCGGCGCCGGCGCCGTGTTCTACGGCGGCTGGATGGCCTGGCGCCAGCACCAGCTGAAACAGCTGGTGGCCTACTCCACGGTGGCCCAGATCGGTTACCTGTTCCTGTTCTTCCCGCTGGTCACCGGAACCGGGCCGGAGGCCGCCCGGCTGGCCTGGGACGGCACCCTGATGATGCTGCTGGCCCACGCCCTGGCCAAGGCGGCGCTGTTCCTCAGCGCCGGCAATCTGATCCTCGCCGTCGGCAGCTCGCAGATCAGCCATCTGGTCGGCATCAGCCGCTTCCGGCCCATGTCGCTGTTCAGTTTCGGCCTGGCGGGCGTCAGCCTGATGGGCCTGCCCCCCAGCGGCGGCTTCACCGGCAAGTGGCTGCTGCTGCACAGCGCGATCCTCAGCGGCCAGTGGTGGTGGCTGATCGTGCTGTTCCTGGGGGGGCTGCTGAGCGCGGCCTACATCTTCAAGGTCTTCCGCATGTCCTTCCGTGAGGGTCCGCAGATCGACCGCTCCATCACGCCGCCGCTGACACTGGACGTCACCGCATTGATCCTTGCCTCCGCCGCGATCCTGATCGGCCTGACCGCCCATCTGCCCCTGTTCTGGCTGCGCCTCGGCAGCCCCTTCGGAGCCGGCTGATGGCCTGGAACGCACTGATCCTGTTCGGCGTGCTGGCCACCTCCCTGGTGGCCTCGGCGGTGATCTTCCTGCTCGCCGAATCGCGCCACACCACGCGCAGCGTGTTCAACCTGGCTGCAGCGGTCCTGAAACTGCTGCTGGTCGGCTGGATCATCCGGGGCGTCTACCAGAACGCCGAGTACGAACTCCGCTTCACCATCATCGACGGCGTGGACTTCATCCTGCACGCCGATGCGCTGGGAATGATGTTCGTCGGCCTGTCCTCGCTGCTGTGGCTGTTCACGACCATCTATGCCATCGGCTATCTCGAGAAGGCACCCAACCGCAGCCGCTTCTTCGGCTTCTTCAGCCTCTGCGTGGCCAGTACCGTCGGCATCGCGCTGGCCGGCAACCTGTTCACCTTCCTGCTGTTCTACGAACTCCTGACGCTCTCCACCTATCCGCTGGTGGTGCACCGGGGCACCCGCGAGTCCCTGCGCGCAGGCCAGATCTACCTGTACTACACCCTGGGCGGCGGGGCGCTGCTCCTGTTCGGCGTGGTCGCGCTGCATGTCCTGGTCGGCGATACCGAGTTCGTACCCGGCGGCGTACTGTCCGGACTCGATCCGGCACTGCACCCCCTGCTGATCGGCATCTTCCTGATGATGGTCATCGGGCTCGGAGTGAAGGCGGCCCTGTTCCCGCTGCACGCCTGGCTGCCCATGGCCATGGTGGCCCCGGCCCCGGTGAGTGCGCTGCTGCACGCGGTCGCCGTGGTCAAGGCCGGGGCCTTCGGCATCGCCCGCCTGGTGTACGACGTCTACGGCATCGAGTTCGCCTTCTCGCTCGGCCTGCTCGGCCCGCTGGCCGTGGCCGCATCCATCACCATCATCTACGGGTCCGTGCGCGCGCTGGCGCAGGACGACCTGAAGAAACGCCTGGCCTTCTCCACCATCAGCCAGGTGTCCTACATCATCCTTGGCATCAGCCTGTTCGGACCGGTGGGCACCCTGGGCGGCCTGGTGCACCTGCTGCACCAGGGCCTGATGAAGATCACGCTGTTCTTCTGCGCCGGCAACTACGCCGAGACCCTCGGCGTGCACAAGATCAGCGAACTGGATGGCGCCGGACAGCGCATGCCGGCGACCAGCGTGGCCTTCACCCTCGGGGCCTTTGGCATGATCGGCATCCCGCCGATGGCCGGCTTCATCAGCAAATGGTATCTGGGCATCGGCGCCCTGGAGGCAGAAATGCACTGGGTGCTCGGGGTGCTGATCCTGAGCAGTCTGCTGAACGCGGCCTACTTCCTGCCCATCCTGTATCGGATCTGGTTCCGGCGCCGCGAACGCCTCTGGTGCGAGGAGAAGGTCCTGGGACGTTTCGAGACCTCAGGCTGGCTGCTGGTCCCGACGCTGGCCACGGCCGCCTTCGCGCTGATCGCCGGGGTGCTCGCCGGAATGCCGTTCAGCCCGCTGTACTGGGCGGATCTCATCGTCAGCCGCGAGTACCTGCAATGAGCGGCCTCCTGGGAACCGCAGCGCTGATCCTGGCACCTGGGGTTCCACTGGCGCTCGGGGTGCTGTGGGGCGTGCCGCGGCTGCGGCGGCGCATCGGCCCGATCGCGCCCTGGGCCGCGGTGCCCGCGCTGCTGCTCGCACTGTTCGGAACCCCCGGCGAAACCGCCGAACTGAGCTGGCTGCTGTTCGGCAGCCAGCTCGGCATGACCGAAACCACCCGCGTCTTTCTGTTCTTCACCGCACTGATCTGGTTCGCCGCCGGGATCCACGGTCGGGGACACCTGGCCGACGGCGACCACTGCGAACGCTTCTGCGTGTTCTGGCTGTTCACGCTGGCCGGCAACATCGGCCTGATCCTGGCGCTGGACGTGGCCCTGTTCTATACCAGCTTCGCGCTGATGACCTTCGCCGCCTACGGGCTCATCGTGCACGATGGCGGCGAAACTGCGCGCCGGGCAGGGCGCGTCTACCTGGTGCTGGGTGTGCTGGGCGAGGCCCTGATCCTTCTGGGTCTGCTGCTGGCGGCCCAGGCCACCGAAACGCCCCTGCTGCCCATGCTCGCCGAACTGCCCGAGGCCATCGCCGGCGCACCCGAGCGCGACCTGATCATCGCCAGCCTCTGGCTTGGTTTCGGGATCAAGGCCGGCCTGCCGCTGCTGCACTTCAGCCTGCCGCTGGCCTATGGCGCCGCACCGGTACCGGCCGCGGCGGCCCTGGCCGGCGCGATGATCAAGGCGGGGCTGCTCGGGTGGCTGGTGACCCTGCCGCTGGGCTTCGTCGGCCTGCAGCATTGGGGAACGATCATCCTCCTGACCGGTCTGTTCGCGGCCTTCGCCGCCGCATTGATCGGCGTGAACCAGAAGCAGCCGCGCGTCGTGCTCGCCTATTCCAGCATCAGTCAGATGGGCCTGATTACGGTCGGGATCGGGGCCTGGATGGTTGCCCCCGAACAGGGCCCGCTGCTGGCGGTGGCGATCACCATCTTTGCGCTGCACCACGCGCTGGCCAAGGCCGCCCTGTTCCTGGGCACGGACGTGGTTCGTCACCGAACCCGGCGCCCGGTGTTCTGGCTCTGGCTCGGCCTCGGCATTCCCGCGCTGGCCCTGGCCGGCCTGTTGCCCAGTGGCCTGCTGGCCAAGACCAGCCTGAAATATGGGGTCATGGCAGCCACGGAGGTTCCCGCGGCCTGGTCCTACGTGCCATTGCTGCTAAGCCTGGCGGCGATCGGCACCACCGCACTGATGGCGCGGCACCTCTGGCTGCTGCGCCTGGAGGCCGGCCGTGACGATGCCCAGCCCACCGCCTGGCACGGCTGGGCCCTGATCACCGCCGCGACCCTGCTGGGAGTCCTGCTGCTGCCCCTGTGGGGGATCGACGCGCCGTGGATGGCTGCCGCTGGCGGCCTGGCCGATGCGCTCTGGCCGCTGGCCGCCGGCCTCGGACTGGCCGCGCTGGCATGGCGCTGGCTGCGGCCCCTGCCGATCCCGCCCGCGGACGTGCTGCTGCTGCTGACTCCGCTGCCCGGCCTCGCACTGCGCGCGGGTCGGGCCCTGGGCGTCACCGGACCCGCTGCCAGACGTGTGCTCCGGCACCTGGAGGCGAAGGCCCTGGACCGCTACCGCAGCACCGACCACCGCCTGGGCCGCTTCAGCGAGCAGCTCTGGCGCCGCGAGGCCCCGCTGCTGTTCGCACTGCTGCTCGCCGTGGTGGCCCTGGTCGGCATCCGCATCGCGTAGAGCCCCGCGGCTACAGGGCCCTTTCCAGGCGCTCGCAGAGGATCTGCAGGGCGCGGACGCGGGCCCAGCGCTTGTCGTTGCCCTCGATCAGATTCCAGGGCGCGAACTCCGTACTGGTGCGCTCGACCATATCGTTGACCGCGTAGGCGTAATCGTCCCATTTCTCGCGGTTGCGCCAGTCCTCCGCGGTGATCTTGTGCTGCTTGAAGCTGGTCTCCTCGCGTGCCTTGAAGCGGGCGAGCTGCTCGTCCTTGTCAATGTGCACCCAGAACTTCACCAGGACGATGCCGTGGTCGGTCAGCTCCTCCTCGAACTCGTTGATCTCACGGTAGGCCCGAATCCACTCGTCCTCGGCGGCGAGGCCCTCGACCCGCTCGACCAGCACCCGCCCGTACCAGGAACGGTCGTAGATGGTGAAGCGTCCGGCGCGGGGAATGTGCCGCCAGAAACGCCAGAGGTAATGGTGGGCCCGTTCCTCATCGGTCGGTGCGGCAACCGAGATCACCCGGTAACTGCGCGCATCCATCGCCCGGGAGATGCGCCGTATGATGCCGCCCTTACCCGCCGCGTCCCAGCCCTCCAGCACCACGATGGTGCTGATCTTTCGCTCCCGGGCCGTGCGCGCGAGCACGCTGAGCCGGCCCTGGAGATTGGCCAGCTGCTTGCGATAGTCCTTCTTGTCCAGCTGCCTTTCGAGGTCCAGGAAGTCGAGGATGGTCTTGTCGCTCTCGCGCGGGGTCTTCCAGGCCGTGGTCGGTCCGTGCAGGGTCTGCGGGTCCAGTCCGATGCGCTTGCGCACCACCTGAAGAATATGACTTGCGGTGGTCACGTTGCGGTAGCGCTCGTCGAAGCCCTCGACGATGATCCACGGCGCCTCGCCGGTACTGGTCTGGCGCAGTGCGTGCTCGGCCACTTCGCGGAACCGGTCGTAGGACTTCAGGGCCTCCAGATCGCGGGCCCCGATGCGCCACTTGGTCTTCGGATTCTTGCGCAGCTTCCGGATGCGCTCGGCCTGCATCTCCTTGCCCAGGTGAAACCACAGCTTGATCAGCAGCGCGCCGTCATCCACCAGCATCTTCTCGAAGGTGTTGATGCGCTTCAGCATCACGTCCAGGTCGTTGTCGTCGATCCTGTCCTCGACCCGGCGTGCGATCGGGTCGCTGTACCAGGAGCCGAACAGCACGCCCATGCTGCCCTGGGCCGGCAACGCACGCCAGTACCGCCAGAAGGCCGGACGCTCGCGTTCCTCGTCGGTCGGCTCGTCAAAGGCGGCGGTCGCGATCCAGCGCGGGTCCATCCACTGGTGCAGCATGTTCACCGTCTCGCTCTTGCCGGCGCCATCGGCGCCCGAGATCAGCAGGATTACCGGGAAGTCGCACTCACGCAGGTCCTGCTGCAGGTTCAGCAGCCCGGTACGCAGGCCCGGGACCACCTCCTTGTAGGCATCCCTGTCCAGGGTGCGCCTGAGTTCCGCGGCCTCGAACATCGTTCACCCCCTTCATCAGACGCGCCACCGGAGCACCCCGACCTGGCAGCAGCGGAGCGGGATCACCGGCGCGGCCGATTCCCTGTTCAATCCAGGCGGCGATGAACGATACGCATGTTCCTGAGCACCCCATCGCCGCGACGCAGGCTGAACAGTAACAGTCCCAGCCCGATCAGTCCCGTCGGCCAGGCCGGCCAGGCCAGCCCGAACCACTGTGGCACGCCGTCCATCTGGGTCAGGATGCCGGCGCCCAGCAGCAGCCCGAAGCCCACGAGAGACTCGAGCCGGCGCCGGGCGTCGCGCTGCAGCATGCTGCGCAGATCGCGCACCTCCGCGCGCAGGGCGGCGTCACGCTCGGCGCGGTGGCGCTCCGCGTCCAGGGCCTCCTGCAGACGCACCGGGAGTTCCGGCAACTGCACCAGGATCCTTGGCAGGTGGCGCTCGGCACTGCGCAGGAAGGCGCGCAGGCCCACCTGCTCCGACATCCAGCGCTCCAGGAAGGGCTTGGCCGTGGTCCATAGATCAAGCTGCGGGTACATCTGGCGGCCCAGGCCCTCGATGTTCAGCAACGTCTTCTGCAGCAGCACCAGCTGTGGCTGCACCTCCATGTCGAAGCGCCGCGCGGTCTGGAACAACCGCAACAGCACGTGACCAAAGGAGATCTGGTCCAGCGGCTTCTGGAAGATCGGCTCGCAGACCGAGCGGATGGCCGCCTCGAATTCGTCGACGCGGGTCCCCTCGGGCACCCACCCCGATTCCACGTAGAGTTCGGCCACACGCCCGTAGTCGCGGCTGAAGAAGGCGTGGAAGTTCTCCGCGAGATAGTGCTGGTCGGACTGCAGCAGGCTGCCGACGATGCCGAAATCCACCGCCATGTAGCTCGGATCCGCCGGGTCGGTCGCATCGATGAAGATGTTCCCCGGATGCATGTCCGCATGAAAGAAGTTGTGCTTGAAGACCTGGGTGAAGAAGATCTCCACCCCGCGCTCGGCCAGCAGCTTCAGGTCCACCCCACGAGCGCGCAGTTCTTCGATGTTCGCGACCGGGATACCTTCGATGCGCTCCATGACCATCACCTTGGTGCGGGTGTAGTCCCAGATCACCTCGGGCACGTACAGCAGCGGATTGTCCTCGAAATTGCGCCGGATGGTGATCGCGTTGGCGCCCTCGCGTACCAGGTCAAGCTCGTCGAGTACGGTCTTCTCGTACTCCGACACCACCTCGCGCGGCCGCATGCGACGGCCGTCGGCCCAGTACCGGTCGGCGAGGTAGGCAATCAGGTGCATGATCTCCAGGTCGGCGCGGATGGTGCGGTCGATGCCGGGCCGCACCACCTTCACCACCACCGAGCGGCCATCGCGAAGGCGCGCGGAATGCACCTGGGCAATCGACGCCGAGGCCAGCGGGACGTCCTCGAATTCGGCAAAGATCAGCTCGATGGGCTGTTCGAGGGCCTTCTCGATCGCCATCCGGGCCTGGTCGCTGGGGAAGGGCGGCACCCGATCCTGCAGCCGGGTGAGTTCCAGCGCGATGTCGTCCGGCAGCAGGTCGCGCCGGGTGGACAGCATCTGACCGAACTTGATGAAGATGGGCCCGAGATCCTCCAGCGACCGCCGGATACGCTCACCGCGGGTCCCCTCCTCGCGCCGGAACCAGTTCCACGGCAGGAGGAACAGGACAAAGCTCAGCGGCCGCAGCGGCTTCAGGGTGAAGAGGATGGCGTCGAGCCGATAGCGCACCAGCACGCGGCCGATGGTCCACAGGCGCAGCCCCTGTTTGAAGGTCCGGATCATCCGGACCCTGGCCATCCGGGACCGTCTGCGGAGGCGCTTGCCCCCGGTGCCCCTGCCGAAGAGTGGGCCTCCAGGCGCGCGATACGCGCCTCCAGCCGGGCGGTGGCATCGCGCAGCTCGGCCAGGTCTTCGGTCCAGGCCTCGAACTCGCCCGAAGGCGGCAGCCAGCGCGCCTCCTCGCGGGCGTAGTCCACCGTGTCCTCCAGCCCGCGCCGCATGAAGCGGCGGACATGGCCGCGCAGCGCCTCGCCGCCCCGCAGCAGTGGGCCCGCGCTACCCGCGCCCGTCAGCGACTCCAGCCAACCGGCCCAGTCGAAGGAGACCCCCGCCAGCGCCCGCTGCAGGTCGGTCAGCACCGCGCCGTCGCCCTGCACCGAGATCCCCGAGCGATCGCCACCTGACAGCGCCGCCGCCAGGGCCATGGGCGAGCCGCTCAGGGTCACGTCGGGCTCCTCACCTTCGAGGCTCCCCAACACCTGCAGCCGGTCGGCGGCGCCCAGGAAGACCAGGCCGAGGCCGGGCGGTCGCACCTCGACCGCGATGGAATGCCCTGCCAGGCGCGCCAGCGCCGGCGCTTCCGACGCCTCCAGCCAGCGGTTCACCGCCAGTTCCAGGAGGGCGGTCAGCGCGGTGGGCAGGGGCCGGACATCCTGGCTCGTGGTCATGGGCTCAGAACCTCGTGGCCCGGTGCAGCGCCACCACGCCGCCGGTCAGGTTCTCGTACTGCACCTCCTCCAGCCCCGCCTCGCGCATCATCTCCGCGAGCGTCTCCTGGTCCGGGTGCATGCGGATGCTCTCGGCGAGATAGCGGTAGCTATCGGCATCCCCGGCGATCAGGCGCCCCATCAGCGGCATCACCTTGAAGGAGTAGGCGTCGTAGAAGGGCCTCAACGGAGCGACGGGCTGCGAAAATTCCAGCACCAGCAGCCGGCCGCCGGCCTTCAGCACCCGGCGCATCTCCGCCAGCGCCTGTTCCTTGCGGGTCACGTTGCGCAGACCGAAGGCGATGGTGACGCGGTCGAAGTGCTCGTCGGGAAACGGCAGGGCCTCCGCGTCGCCCTGTACGAAGTCGATGTTGCCCACCTGCCCTTCGTCGAGCAGACGGTCACGCCCGGCCACCAGCATGGGGGCGTTGATGTCGCAGATCGCCACGTGCCCGCGCTCGCCGACCCGGGGCGCGAAGGCCGCGGCCAGGTCGCCGGTGCCGCCGGCCAGGTCGAGCACGCGCATGCCCGGACGCACCGCGGCCCGCTGCACGGTATGCCGCTTCCACAGGCGATGGATGCCCATGGACATCACGTCGTTCATGAGGTCGTATTTCCGCGCGACCGAGGAGAAGACCTGACCGACCCGTGCCGCCTTCTCCTCTTCGGCGACGGTCTCGTACCCGAAATGCGTCTTGCCGCGCTCTTCTTCGTCGCTCATGGCGGCATCAATGGGTCTTGCGCGCGTGCCCGGCGGCAGCGAGCTTGTCGATGTATTCCTGCCAGAGCTGGTCCTGCTCCATTCCGAGGTTGTAGAGATAATCCCAGTCGTAGATGCCGGTGTCATGGCCATCGGAGAAGACGAGCTTCACCGCATAGTTGCCGACCGGCTCCACCTCAGTGATGTTCACGTCCTCCTTGCCCAGTTGCAGCGTGTCCTGGCCGGGTCCATGGCCGCGAACCTCCGCCGAAGGGGAGTACACGCGCAGGAACTCGCAGGGCAGGCGAAGGCTGGTGCCGTCCGCGTAGCCGAGTTCGAGGATGCGCGACTTCTGGTGCAACTGGATGTCTGTGGGGCGGTGCTTGCTGCTCATCTAGAGTGCTCCTGGGTGGGTTGTGCAGGGCGGGCACGCTGCGCCTGACCCGGCCTGCCTTCGTGTTCTCGGGGCCAGAGTACCAATTCCATTCCGGATCGAGGAAAAAATCCGTCTCAGAGAATGTACCGCGACAGGTCCTCGTCCTGCACCAGTTCACCGAGCCGCTCGTCGACCATGGCCGCGTCGACGATCACCGGGCCGGACACGTCCGGGGCATCGAAGGCCACCTGCTGCAGCAGGTGCTCGAGCACCGTGTGCAGGCGACGGGCACCGATGTTCTCCGTGCGCGCATTCACGTCAAAGGCGATCTCGGCGATCCGGCGCACGCCGTCCGCCCGGAACTCCACGGTCACGCCCTCGGTCCCGAGCAGGGCCGTGTACTGCTCGGTCAGCGAGGCAGTGGGTTCGGTCAGGATCTGCACGAAGTGCTCCACGGACAACGCCCCGAGCTCCACCCGGATCGGCAGGCGCCCCTGCAGTTCGGGGATCAGGTCGGAGGGCTTGGCCAGGTGGAAGGCCCCCGAGGCGATGAACAGGATGTGATCGGTGCGGACCATTCCCAGCTTGGTATTTACCGTGGTGCCCTCGACCAGCGGCAGCAGGTCACGCTGCACCCCCTCGCGGGAGACGTCGGTGCCACCGTGCTCGCTGCGCTTGGCGACCTTGTCGATCTCGTCGATGAAGACGATCCCGCTCTGCTCGACGCGTTCGACCGCCTTGAGCTTCAACTCGTCCTCGTTGACCAGACGCGCGGCCTCCTCGTCGACCAGCAGGCGCATTGCATCACGGATCTTCAGGCGCCGGCTGCGGGTGCGCTGTCCGCCGAGATTCTGGAACATGGACTGCAGCTGGCTGGCCATCTCCTCCATGCCCGGGGGGGTCATGATCTCCATGCCCGGCTGCACCGCGCGCACCTCGATGTCGATCTCGCGATCGTCCAGCGTGCCCTCGCGCAGGCGCTTGCGCAGCTTCTGCCGGGTGTCGCTGTCCGCCGCCGGCGGCTCCGGTTCGTTGAAGCCGGCAGCCCGGGGCCGCGGCAGCAGCGCATCGAGGATGCGCTCCTCGGCGGCATCCTCGGCACGGCCGCGGTAGCGGACCATCTCATCCTCGCGCAACTGCTTGATCGCGGCGTCGGCGAGGTCGCGGATGATCGACTCGACGTCGCGCCCGACGTAGCCCACCTCGGTGAACTTGGTCGCCTCGATCTTCAGGAACGGGGCCCTGGCCAGCCGCGCGAGCCGGCGCGCGATCTCGGTCTTGCCGACCCCGGTGGGGCCGATCATCAGGATGTTCTTCGGCGTGACCTCCTGGCGCAGCGCCTCGGGCAGCTGTTGCCGGCGCCAACGGTTGCGCAAGGCCACGGCCACGGCACGCTTCGCCTCCTCCTGGCCGATGATATAGCGGTCCAGTTCCTGGACGATCTCGCGCGGGGTCATATCAGTCATGAAGGGAGTCCTTGCTTCAGGCCCGGCTCGTGTCCGGCCCGAGGTGTTCCAGCGTGATCTGGTGGTTGGTGTAGATGCAGATGTCGGCGGCGATGTGCAGGCTGCGCTCGACGATCTCGCGCGCGGACAGCTCGGTGTTGTCCAGCAGCGCCCGCGCCGCCGCCTGCGCATAGGAGCCGCCTGAGCCAATCGCGATCAGGCTGTGCTCGGGCTCGATCACGTCACCGTTGCCGGAGATCACGAAGGAGTGCTCCTGATCGGCCACCGCCAGCAGGGCCTCCAGCCGGCGCAGCGCGCGGTCGGTGCGCCAGTCCTTGGCCAGTTCCACCGCGGACCGCATCATGTTGCCCGAGTGCTTCTCCAGCATCCCCTCGAAACGCTCGAACAGGGTGAAGGCGTCGGCGGTCCCGCCGGCGAACCCGGCCAGGATCCGGTCGTGATAGACGCGCCGAACCTTGCGCGCGTTGCCCTTCATCACCGTGTTGCCCAGCGACACTTGGCCATCGCCGCCCAGCGTCACTTCGCCATTGCGACGCACACTGACGATGGTGGTTCCGCGAAACTGCTCCAAAGACGACCTCCTGTGCGCGCACTGCGTGCGTTATTGCGCGGGGCGAACCCCGTTGTCGGTAACCTCGTAGCATACCCAATGGCGCTCGCGGCGCGCTCCTACGCGGACGGATCCCATGGTTGCGGCAGCCATCGTTATGCTCGCGCGGTGGGTGCGCTACGTGGGTTCGTCCCCGGGCAGGGGATCGCCACCACCGCGGGGGCCAACCGCATTGTCGGACCTGCGCCGCGCCCGCGGATGCGCCTTGTCGTAGACCTGCGCCAAGCGTTGGAAATCCAGGTGGGTGTAGATCTGGGTCGTGGCCAGATCCGCATGCCCCAGCAGTTCCTGCACCGCGCGCAGATCGCCGCTGGACTCCAGCATGTGGCTGGCGAAGGCGTGACGCAGGCGATGCGGATGCAGCCGCTCGCCCAGGCCGGCCCGCAGGCCCGCCAGCGCCAGCCGGCTCTGCACCGCGCGATTGCCCAGCCGCCCGCCGCGCCGGGACACGAAGAGCGCGCCCTCTTCCGGCGCCGCCCAACCGGGCCGCAGCGCCAGCCACGCCCGCAGGGCCTCGCGCGCCAGCCGCCCCACCGGCACCGTGCGCTCGCGCCGGCCCTTGCCCAGCACCCGCACCAGACCGGCCTCGAGATCCACGCTGCCCAGGTCCAGTCCGGTCAGTTCCGACAGTCGCAGGCCCGAGGAGTAGAACAGCTCGAGCATGGCCCGATCGCGCAACTCCAGGGCATTGCGGCCCGGCTGCGCCATCGCCCGGCCGGCCTGATCGACATCCAGGCCGCGCGGCAGCGGCCGCCCCAGCTTCGGCCCGCGCAGCGATGCCGCCGGGTTGTGCTCCAGCAGGCCCTCGCGCACCGCCCAATTGCCGAAGCTGCGCACCGCGGACAGGAAGCGCTGGACGGTGCGGGGATTGCTGCCGCCGCGCGCCAGACCGGCGGCGATGCGCCGCAGGCCGGCCGGATCCAGTGCCGGCCAATCGGCCCCCAGGCCCGCACGCAGACGATTCAGGTCGCGCCCATAGGCGACCACGGTGTGCGCCGACAGACCGCGCTCGTGGCGCAGGTGGTCGAGAAACGCGGCGATGGTTGCGTCCATCACAGTATCCGGATCCGCCTCCGGCACCCAACCTTGCGCATGGCCCACTAGCCGCTCGCGCGGGGATGGACGTCATGACAGCGGATGGACTCGGCCAGCAACTCACCCAGGTGCGTGATGAAATAGGTGCCCATATCCGGGAGGAACCGGTCGGCGGAACGGCTGCCCAGCGCCAGCACGCCGGTCTTCTGCCCATCGACCGACAGCGGCATCAGGACCGCGGAGCCGACGCTATCGGCATCGTCCCCGAACATGGCCTGCAGGGCCGGTTTCGGCAGGCGTCCGCACTGCGGCCGACCGCGCGCGAAGAGCTCCTCGAAATACTCCAGGTCCTCGGCACGCAGGCGATGCAGGTCATCCTCGCCATTGCCGGCCAGCCGGATGCTGACCAGCTCGGCCTTCAGCTCGTTGCGCAGGGCCTCCTGGGTCAGCGCCAGCACCGCATCGAGGCCCTCGGCATGCATCAGGGTGCAGGCCAGCCGGTGCAGGTGCAGCCCCACGCGCTCGTTGTCCCGCGCGCGCTCCACCAGCTCTGCCAGGCGCTGTTCCAGATAGCGGTGCTTGTCCCGCAGCAGCGCGACCTGCCGCTCGATCAGCGACACCGAGCCGCCGCTGGGATGCGGCAGGCGCAGCACATCCAGCAGCGGCACGTGGCGCTCGAAGAAATCAGGGTGATCGCGAAGAAAGGCCTCGACCGCGCCCTCGGTGAGATAATCCGCTTCGGTTTTCGGGGAACTGACAGTCATTGCTCGATTCGACCATGGAAGACAGTGGTGGCCGGCCCGGTCATGAACACCGGATCCTCGGCTCGTCCGCCCCAGCTTAGCACAAGGCTTCCGCCCGGCAGATGGACCCTGGCGCGTGCATCGACCAGACCCCGGCGCCGGGCCACGGCCATCGCCGCGCAGGCGCCGGTGCCGCAGGCCAGGGTCTCGCCGACGCCGCGCTCGTAGACCCGCAGATCGATGCGGTCACGCCCGGTCACGGCGGCGAACCCCACATTGACCCGGTCCGGAAACCGGGGGTGTTGCTCGATCAGCGGACCGACCCGGGCCACCGGCGCGGTGGCGACATCCTCGACCAGCAGCACCGCATGCGGGTTGCCCATGGAGACCGCACCCATGGCGACCGTCGTGCCGTCAACCTCCAATTCGTAGGCATCCGCCTCGGCCTCGGCGAGGAACGGGATCTCGATGGGAAGGAAGCGCGGGCGTCCCATGTCGACCCGAACCTGCCCGTCCGCCTCCATCTGCAATTCGATGGGGCCGGCGAGCGTCTCCACGGGGATCGTCTCGGCCTGCGTCAACCCCTGTTCGCGCACGAAGACCGCGAAGCAGCGCGCGCCGTTGCCGCACTGCTCCACCTCGCCGCCGTCGGCATTGAAGATCCGGTAGCGGAACAGCGCCCGAGCAGGGTCTTGCGGCGGCTCCACCAGCAGCACCTGGTCGCAGCCCACGCCAAAACGCCGATCCGCCAGAAGGCGCACGTCCTCGGGGCTCAGGGCCACCGGCTGGCGCACGCCGTCGATCACGACGAAGTCGTTGCCCAGGCCGTGCATCTTGGTGAAGGCCAGCCTCATGGCTGCACTCCCGCCAGCGGCCGCGATCGCATCAAAGGCGTCCCCAGGCGACCAGGTGCCGGTCGCTGACCTGCTCGACGCGGAACCCGTCCAGGCCCGCTTCGTTCAGCTGGGCCCTGACCTCC
>JAWLFM010000210.1:0-4635 GCA_041685565.1 Thioalkalivibrio sp. | reverse complement strand
TCGGCCGCAGGGATGCGGCCGTCAAGCCTACAGGGATGTATTCACGGCGTCCCGCTGGCGGACAGCCCCGTCGACCCCTCCAGCGCCGAGGGAGAGCCAAGCCCTGGCATGGTGTGCAAAACGGCTCTAACGGCACAGAGAAGACCGCGGCTCCAGCGAAGCCATCGCGGCCTTGGGCACGCGGCCTCCGGCCGCGCTGGGGCCGGCAATCGCGACCAGAGGTCGCTCCAAAGGAAACGGGAGCTTCGTGACCGCTACAGGCGCAGAGGGTGCTGTTGCGGAGCATTTGCTCAACACCAGGCGCTGAGGACCGATGTGTGGGTTCCGTGGCCGGACCGTTGGCGGCCATGGATGGCCGCCATCGAGCGCCCAGGGATGGCTTGAGCGTGTCCGGCCACGGAACCCACACATCGGTCATTCCCGGACGTAGACGGCTTGAGCGTGTCCGGCCACGGTGCACCGGTGTCGGCCATGGGCACGAGGCCCGGTGCGCGGGGCACCCGTCGCTCAAACGGCCGCGGAAGAACCTACACCAAACGGTTCAGGCAGGGCTCGTCGTTGCTCAGGCAGCGCAGGTTATCGACGGTGGTGCGGGCGATCTCTTCCATCGCCTGGCGGGTCAGGAAGCCTTGATGCCCGGTGACCAGCACGTTGGGAAAGGTCAGCAGACGCTGGAACAGGTCATCCTGGATCACCTCGTCGGAGAGGTCCTTGAAGAAGAGGTTTTCCTCCTGCTCGTAGACATCCAGGCCCAGGCTGCTGATGCGCCCGCTCTTCAGCCCCGCAATGACCGCCTGGGTGTCGATGATGGCACCGCGGCTGGTATTGATCAGCATCACGCCAGGCTTCATCAACTCGATCGCTTCGGCGTCGATCATGCCGTGGGTCTCCGGGGTCAGCGGACAGTGCAGGCTGATGATGTCGCAGCGGCTCAGGAAGGCATCCCAGGGCAGGTACTCGATACCCATCTCCTCGACCTCCGGGTCCGGATAGGGATCGAAGCCCACCACCTCGCAGCCAAAGCCCTGCATGATGCGCCCGAAGGTCCGGCCGATCCTGCCGGTACCGACGATCCCGACCGTACCGCCATTGAGGTCGAAGCCGATCAGCCCGTCGAGCAGGAAGTTCCCCTCCCGCACCCGGTTGAAGGCGCGGTGGGTCTTGCGGTTCAGGGTCATGATCAGCGCCACGGCATGCTCGGCGACGGCGCTGGGCGAATAGGCGGGCACGCGGGCGACCCGGACACCGAGATCCTCCGCCGCCTGCAGGTCGACGTTGTTGAAGCCCGCGCTGCGCAGGGCCACCAGATCGATCCCCGACGCCTTCAGGGCCTTCAGCACCTCGGCGTCCAGACGGTCGTTCACGAAGGCGCAGACGGCCGTCGCATCCTGCGCCAGGATCACGGTATCCGGCTCCAGCCGGGGCTCGAGGAAGTGAAACTGGACGTTGCTGTCGGTCGCGGCCTGGGTCAGGAACAGGCGGTCGTATTTCTGCGCGCTGAAGACCGCCACACGGCATTCGCGGGAATCGCTCATCGACATGCCTCTCAGGGATTGGAGAGTCCTCTAGATTACCAGACCGGAGCCCTCATGAGAGTGGCAGCCAGAACCGTGCCGCGTAGTCTCGCGCCTCGTCGCGGACCGGCAGGCGCCGGAAACCGCGGCGGGCGAAGAAGCCTTCGGCATCGGCCTGGGCCCTGACCAGGATGCCTTCATGACCGCGATCCCGGGCCGCCCCGGCAGCGTCCTCCAGCAAGCGCGCGCCCAGACCTTGTCCATGCCGCGCGGGGTCGACATAGAGGCCGTGCAACAGCATCCCCGACCCTGCTTCGGGCAGGTCACGCGGATCGGCCGTCTCCCAGGCGGCCACGGCAACGATCCCGTGGGCCCGCGCCAGCACGCGCAGCTGCAGGTGCGCGAGATCCTCCGGGGTGTACCGGTACACCGGTAGCGCGAGGCGCTTGACCCGCTCGGGCAGCCTCCAGGTGTGGATCGCCGCCGCGACCACGGCGTTGACCGCATCGAGGTCGATCCTGGCCGCATCGCGGATCAGCCCGTCTTCGCCCATGGCATTCAACCCTGCAGCACCGCGGCGGGCTGCGTCGGTGCACGGGCACGGATCCGGTCCCAGACCTTTTCGTGGTAGTGATAGGCGGCCGTATTCACCAGGGGTTCGATCAGGGCCACCAGTCCGCCGATGACCAGACTGCCGGTCAGCGCGAACACCACGGCCAGGGCCACCGTAAAATGGACGATGCCGAACGAGATGGTCTTGATCATGACTGTGCCTCCTGTTTGACCGATCGACCTTGGTCATACTTTTACCCTGATCAACTCAGTAGCGAAAGATAATTGAAACTATTTTTGCAATAGAATGGGGCAATCGTAAAAATGGCTCGGCACGGTCGAACTCCGGGCCTTGTCAGGACACCAAGCTGAATGGACATATTGCAGAACACCATAGAAGAAGTGCGGCGACGCCTGCAGCAGGAGCTGCAGGCCCCCCTGGACCGCATCGCCCAGCGCCTGCCCCAGGCGTGGTCCAACCGCGAGGCGCTGTCCAGCGTCCTCCAGGACTCGATCCGCGAACTGCCGCAGTGCACCTTCGTCTACGCCCTGAACACCGGCGGCATCCAGATCAGCGACAACGTCTCCCACGCGGGACTGCTGCCGGAGCACTTCGGGCGTGACCGCTCACAACGCCCCTATCTGAAGGAGGTCGTGCCCGCGGACGGGTTCCTGCTCTCCGAGGCCTATATCAGCCTGCTGGGCCGGCGACCGTCGCTCACGGCACTGCAGCTCATCCGCGACGCCGAGGGTACGGTCCTGGGTTTTCTGGGCGCGGACTTCGACCTGCGCAACCTGCCGACCACGGGGAGCCTGTACGAGGAGCCCACGGAGTGGCGCCAGATCAAGGGGGATCCGTCAATTCGGGGCACCGTCTTCCTGCAGACGCGCACCGAAAGCATGATGGACCGCGACATGGACGGCGTCCTTTCGGTCCTCGAGGAGCTGTTCACCGAGCGCGGGGTATTCCAGTGCGTGCTCCACTTCTCCAGCAGCCGGGCCACGGTCTGGACGCTGGAGGATCCCTACCGGTATCGCATTTTGACCCACGAGGCGCTGAGCGATCCCGATACCTGCCTGGCCTTTCCGCGCATGCCCTATCCGGCCAACGCGCTGCTGCCCGCCGATGCGGTCCCGCGGATCCTCGAGAACCTGAAGGACCTGCGCTTCGCTGACGAGACGGTCTACCTTCGATCGGCGTCGATCAACGTCTTCAACGGCATGATCAGCCTGACCTTCTCCTGCGACGGCTCGCACTACATGACCTGGAAGGACTTCCTGGACCGTTCGGTGGGCTTCTGGCTGGGCGACGACGGCTGACAGGAGGCGCGAACCCGCGCCCGCTTTCTGGTGCCGGTACCCGGCGCGCAGGCCCCGGAGCGGCGGCACGCCGCCGCACTCCACAGGCGCTGCGCGCCGGGGGTCATACCTCGCGGTAGATCCGGGCGCCCTCGGTCACGAACTCGGCGGCCTTCTCCTGCATGCCCTTCTCCAGGGCCTCCTGCTCGGACACGCCCTGCTTCGCCGCGTAGTCGCGCACGTCCTGGGTGATCTTCATGGAGCAGAAGTTCGGGCCGCACATCGAGCAGAAGTGCGCGACCTTGTGCGCCTCCTTGGGCATCGTCGCGTCGTGGTACTCGCGCGCCCGTTCCGGGTCCAGCGACAGGTTGAACTGGTCCTGCCAGCGGAACTCGAAGCGCGCCTTGGACAATGCGTTGTCGCGCACCTGCGTGCCGGGGAAACCCTTCGCCAGGTCCGCGGCGTGGGCGGCGATGCGGTAGGTGATGATGCCCTCGCGCACATCGTCCTTGTTCGGCAGGCCCAGGTGCTCCTTCGGCGTCACGTAGCAGAGCATCGCGGTGCCGTACCAGCCGATGTTGGCGGCGCCGATGCCCGAGGTGATGTGGTCGTAGGCGGGCGCGATGTCGGTGACCAGCGGGCCGAGGGTGTAGAACGGCGCCTCGAAGCAGTCGACGAGTTCCTTGTCGACGTTCTCCTTCACCATGTGCAGCGGGATGTGGCCGGGGCCCTCGATCATCACCTGCACGTCGTGCTCCCAGGCGATCTTCGTCAGTTCGCCGAGGGTCTCCAGCTCCCCGAACTGGGCCGCGTCGTTGGCGTCGGCGAGACAGCCCGGGCGCAGGCCGTCGCCGAGCGAGAAGGAGACGTCGTAGGCCTTCATGATCTCGCAGATTTCCTCGAACCGGGTGTAGAGGAAGTTCTCGCGGTGGTGCGCCAGGCACCACTTGGCCATGATCGAGCCGCCGCGCGAGACGATGCCGGTCACGCGGTCGGCGGTCAGCGGCACGTACTGCAGGCGCACGCCGGCATGGATGGTGAAGTAGTCGACGCCCTGCTCGGCCTGCTCGATCAGGGTGTCGCGGAACAGCTCCCAGGTCAGTTCCTCGGCCTTGCCGTCGACCTTCTCCAGCGCCTGGTAGATCGGCACCGTCCCGATCGGCACCGGCGCGTTGCGCAGGATCCACTCGCGGGTCTCGTGGATGTTCTTGCCCGTCGACAGGTCCATCAGCGTGTCGCCGCCCCAGCGGCAGGACCAGACCAGCTTCTC
>JAWLFM010000035.1:0-18935 GCA_041685565.1 Thioalkalivibrio sp. | reverse complement strand
GTGGCCTTCGAGACCCGGCTGGCCTGCCTGCTGAGCTGTGCCAGGATCTGCTCGGCGCTGAGATGCTGGTGGCGGGCGAAGAGCAGCCGCGCGATCTCGAGACGCTGCTCTGTCGGCGCGATGCCATGGCGGTCGAGAAGGCCCTGTGCCTGTTCCCGTGTCAGCCGCTTGGGATTGTGTAGTGTTGCGCTCATGACACAGGAGTATAAGCAGGGGTTTAGACAAAGTCTAGTTCGTATTGCAAGGCGCGCGCATGGGGCAAATGGCCGGTCCATCGCGGGGCGCGGCCACGAGTGATAGAATCCTGGAGTGGCCAGCGCTGAGGGAAGGATGGAGCGGGTGATGGGAATCGAACCCACATTAAGAGCTTGGGAAGCTCCCGTTCTACCATTGAACTACACCCGCGCTGGGTGCAGATTGTATGCGCTCGGTGCCCTGCACTCAATGCGCGATCCCGGTGATTCATGCAGATACAGTTGAACGGCGAGCCTTATGTCCTGGAGTCGCCCGAAGGGGACGGCGAGGTCACGCTCGGGCGACTGGTGTCGGCGCTGGATCTGGGCGGAAGGCGGCTGGCCATCGAGGTCAACGAGGAATTGGTGCCGCGCAGCGAGCATGCCAGCTTCCGTCTGTCGCCCGGGGATCGTGTCGAGATCGTGCAGGCCATCGGGGGCGGCTGAACTAACACCGTCACGGCAAGGATCCGCATGAGCCCTGTTGATGTAACCGATGCAGCCGATACCTTGCGGATCGGCGACCGATCCTTTTCCTCCCGCCTGCTGGTCGGCACTGGCAAGTACCGGGATCTGGACGAGACCCGGTTGGCCATCGAGGCCAGCGGCGCCGAGATCGTCACCGTGGCGATCCGGCGGACCAATATCGGCCAGAATCCGGGCGAGCCGAATCTGCTGGACGTGATCCCGCCGGACCGTTACACGCTGCTGCCCAACACGGCCGGTTGCTACACCGCCGAGGAGGCCATCCGCACCTGCCGGCTCGCTCGGGAACTCCTCGACGGGCACAATCTGGTGAAGCTCGAGGTGCTCGGTGACAGGAAGACCCTGTACCCGGATGTCTTCGAGACCGTGATCGCGGCGGAGACGTTGGTGGCCGAGGGCTTCGAGGTGATGGTCTACACGACCGACGATCCGCTGCTGGCCCGCCGGCTCGAGGAGATCGGCTGCCGGGCGGTGATGCCGTTGGCGGCGCCGATCGGTTCCGGGCTGGGGATCCAGAATCGCTACAACATCCGCGAGATCGTCGAGAATGCGCGGGTGCCCGTTCTGGTCGACGCCGGCGTGGGGACGGCCTCGGATGCCGCCATCGCGATGGAGCTCGGCTGCGACGGCGTCCTGATGAATACCGCGATCGCCGCCGCACGCGACCCGGTGCTGATGGCGAGCGCGATGCGCCACGCGATCATCGCGGGGCGCGAGGCCTACCGGGCGGGACGGATGGCGCCGAAACGCCATGCCAGTGCGTCCTCGCCCGAAACCGGCTATTTCTTCACCTGAAGCGATGACCACACCCGTGTCGGCGCATGCCGCGGTGCAGGTTCGGCGGGTGCGCAGCTTCGTGCGCCGCGAGGGCCGTTTGACCGCAGGCCAGCGGCACGCGCTCGAGGTGCTGTGGCCGCGTTACGGGATCGCTTCCGGTGGCGGCCCGATCGACGCGGAAGATGTCTTCGGGCGTGTGGCCCCGATCACCCTGGAGATCGGATTCGGCAATGGCGAAAGCCTCGCTGCACAGGCGGACCATCGGCCGGAACGCGACTTCATCGGGATCGAGGTGCACCGGCCGGGTGTTGGTCATTTGCTAGTGGAGATCCAGCGGCGTGGTCTGACCAACGTCCGCATCTTCAATGAGGATGCGGTGGAGGTGTTGGAGCGGTGCATCCTTCCGGCCAGTCTGGATGCCGTGCAGATCTTCTTTCCCGATCCCTGGCAAAAGAAGCGGCATCACAAGCGCCGCCTGATCCAACCGGCCTTCGTGCGCCTGATCGCCTCGCGGCTGCGCCCGGGGGGGATGCTCCACCTGGCGACGGACTGGAGCGACTATGCCGCCCAGATGCAGATGGTCCTTCTGGAGGCGGCGGACCTGTTTGAGCCCGAGGGGCTCCAGCCGGTCCCGGAACGCCCGCCGAATCGCCCCGCGACCCGGTTCGAGCGCCGCGGCGAGCACCTGGGGCATCGGGTCAGCGATTTTCTCTACCGACGCCGGGATCGCGGCTGACGGCCCGCAGGCTCTTCCGCACGAGGGATGCAGGAAGGGCATCATCCGCAGAGCGGCCTCGGGCTACATCGAGGCCTTGACCACCAGTACGGGGCAGGAGGCCTTGCCGATGACCCGTTCGGAGACGCTGCCCATCAGCAGACGGCCCAGCCCCGTGCGTCCGTGACTGCCGACGACGATCATGTCGGCGTTCCTGCGCTGCGCGGTTTCGACGACGATCTCGTCCGGGCGCCGGCCTTCCTCGAGCATGGCGTCGATCTCGATCTGTTCCTTGGTCGCGGCCTTCTTTACGCGCTCGATGGCCGCCTCCGACTCGGATCTGGTCTCGGGGCTGCTGTCCGGTGCCACCACGCTGATCACGGTCAGGGGCAGGTCGCACTTGCCCACCAGGCGCACCGCGGAGTATGCGGCGGCATCGCCCAGCCGTGAGCCATCCGTCGCGACCAGGATCCCGTGCTGCGGCATCCTGGTGCCGCGCGGAACCACCAGCACGCTGCAGCTCGCCAGCCCGATGACCTTGGCGGTGGAGTCGCCGACCATCAGCCGCGCCAGGTCACTGCGGGTGCGCCTTCCGATCACGATGACATCGGCATGTTTTTCGTTGGCGACGCGGACGACCTCATGATAGGGATCGGTACCCTGGCGCAGGATGGTCTCGGCCTGTACACCCTCGGACCTGGCCTTTTCGGCCAGCGTGTCGATGTGTTTCTGTGCCTCGTCCTCGGCCTCCTGGACGCGGTCGGGTACCAGGGCCTCGTATTCGGGATTGGTCAGGACGACGCGGGTCACCAGCAGGCGCGCACTGCAGCGCCTGGCCATTTCCAGGGCCGCGGCTTCGGCGGCCGCGCTGTACTCGGAGCCATCGGTGGCCAACACAATGGTCTGAAAACGCCCAACAGGCGATAGCTGCTCCGTCATTACGCGTCTCCTCGCTCCCTTGATGGGTTGAGGATACCTTAGCCCGAGGGAATCGGCATCAGCCCTGCAGGCCAAGGCGCGCGCAGGCCCGGTGGGGCGCTGCCATCGGAGGCCGCTTTTGCTTCGCCGCGCGGGTGATGAAATAATTCCCCGTTTACGTCGCGGTTTGGTCTCGTTCAACCTGTCGCTGCCGCCCGATGATCGGGATCGCCCGCCGCCCCCTGGGAAGTTCATGGAGAATCTCACACTGACCACGGACATGATGGTGGTGCTCGCCCTGCTCGCGTTCACCATCTTCCTGTTCGTATCCGAGGTCGTCCGCGTCGATGTTGCCGCGGTCTCCGTGATGGTGCTGCTGGGCCTGCTCAGTCTGATACCCGGGCTCGGCGGCATCACCGATCCTGACCAGCTGTTCGCCGGCTTCGCCTCCAACGCGGTGATTTCCATCATCGCGGTGATGATCATCGGTGCAGGTCTGGATCGGACCGGAGTGATGCACCGGGTCGCGGCCTTCATCATGCAGATCGGCGGCACCACCGAAAGGCGGATCATCCCTGCGGTGTCCGGTACGGTCGGCATCGTCTCCAGCTTCATGCAGAACGTCGGCGCCACGGCGCTGTTCATGCCGGTAATGAGCCGGATCTCCAACCGGCTCGACATCCCGTTGTCGCGCCTGCTGATGCCGATGGGCTTTGCGGCGATCGTGGGCGGCACCATCACCCTGGTCGGCTCCAGCCCGCTCATCCTGCTGAACGACCTGTTGCCCGAAGGGATGGAACCGTTCGGCCTGTTCGACGTGACCCCGATCGGGCTGGCGCTGCTGGTCAGCGCGATCATCTATTTCGTGGTCCTGGGACCATACGTGCTTCCGTCTGCCGTGACCACGGGCGGCATTGGCGAGAGCACGGCAGACTACTTCCGACGGGTGTACGGGCTGAATTACGAGATCCGGGAGCTGCGTGTCGGCAGGGACAGCAGCCTGGTGGGACTCACCGTGGCTGACACGGAGTCCAGGTACGGCATCGTGATCATCGGCAGTTCGATCAACAACGACCTGCGCATGGGCCCGTGGAGCGGTTACGAGATCGAGGCCGGTGCCTACCTTGCCGTGCTTGGCTCCCCGGAGGCCCTCGGCACCTTCGTGGAGACCACCGGGGTCCGGGCCAGGCGTGAACTGAAGGTCTTTCGCAACGCGATGGCGCCGACCAAGTCCGGTATCGCCGAACTGGTCATCAGACCGGGTTCGCGGCTGATCGGAAAGACCGTCACGGAAATCGCGATGCGGCGCACCTACGGTCTGTCGGTGCTGCGTCTGCAGCGCGGCGAAGAACTGATCCGCGAGGGCCTGCGCGATGTGCCGCTGCAAGCCAGCGATACCCTGGTCGCGCACTGTGACTGGGAGTCGCTGGCGCGGCTGGAAGGGGACCGCGATTTCGTGATCGTGACCAGCGACTACCCGCGCGAACAACTGCGGCCCAGCAAGGTGCCCCACGCACTGTTTTTCCTCGTCGTCGCCCTGGGCATGATCCTGTTCACGAATCTGCCGCTGTCGGTCGCCCTGCTTACCGGGGCCCTGGGGATGATCCTGACTGGCGTGATCGAGATCGACGATGCCTATCGTGCGGTCAGCTGGAAGACCGTCTTCCTGCTTGCAAGCCTGATCCCATTGGGTGCCGCGGTGGAGAACACGGGGACGGCCGCCTGGATCGCGCAGAACACCCTGGACATCCTGGGGCAGGTTTCTCCCTGGGTACTGCAGGCCACGATCTTTGCCTTGGCCACCTTCTTCACCCTGGTGATGTCCAATGTCGGCGCGACGGTGCTGCTGGTGCCGCTGTCCATCAATTTCGCCATCGCGGCGCAGCTGGCTGGCATGGATGCCGATCCCAGGGTGTTCGCGCTGACCGTGGCCATTGCCACCTCGAATTCCTTCCTGATCCCGACGCACCAGGTCAACGCATTGATCATGGGTCCGGGTGGGTACCGCGTGAAGGACTACCTGAAGGCGGGCAGTATCATGACCATCCTGTTCATGGTCGTCGCCCTGATCATGCTCAACATCATTTTCTAGGTATGCTTAGCCGCATCCAATCTTTGTCGAGGAGAAATCCCCATGTCCCAGAAACATCCCGTCATTGCCGTCACCGGATCCTCGGGCGCCGGTACCTCCACGGTAAAACGTTCCTTCGAGTACATCTTCGAGCGCGAGAAGATCAAGCCGGTCGTGATCGAGGGCGACAGCTTCCATCGCTTTGACCGCAAGTCGATGAAGGCGGCGATGCAGGCCGCTGAGGCGGAGGGCAACCTGTCCTTCTCCCATTTCGGTCCCGAGGCCAATCTCTTCGAGCGTATCGAGGAATTGTTCCAGACCTATGGCGAGACGGGGCAGGGCCAGAAGCGCTACTACCTTCATTCGGACGAAGAGGCGGAGTTCCATAACCAGCGCTTGGGTACCAGCCTGGGTCCGGGTGAATTCACTCCCTGGGAGGACATCGAGCCCGATACCGACCTGATGTTCTACGAGGGCCTGCATGGCCTGGCCGCGGATGGCGACGTCGATGTCTCCCGCCATGTCGATCTGGGCATCGGCGTCGTGCCGATCGTGAACCTGGAATGGATCCAGAAGATCTTCCGCGATAACGCGGAGCGCGGCTACACCGCCGAGGCCATCGTCGACACGATTCTGCGGCGCATGCCCGACTACGTGAACTACATCACGCCGCAATTCTCCCGCACCCACATCAACTTCCAGCGGGTGCCGACGGTGGATACCTCCAATCCCTTCATCGCCCGCGACATTCCCACGGCGGACGAGAGCCTGGTGGTGATTCGGTTCAGCAACCCGAAACACTTCGGCGTGGACTTCCCCTATCTGCTCAACATGCTGCACGACTCCTTCATGTCGCGGCCGAACACACTGGTCGTTCCCGGCGGCAAGATGGGCCTGGCGATGGAGATCATCCTCGCGCCCATCATCCACGACATCCTTGATCGTCGCGGCTAGTCTGGCAGGAGGCAGTCGCCGTGGGGGCGACCCCGTGAATCGCAAGCCCCGCAAGCCCCGCGATAGCGGGGCTTTTTTTCGCCCCCAGCCCACTCGGATACGATGCACCGGAAGATTCGCATGGAGGAAGCACCGTGTTCGGTTTCCTGGTCCCCCGGCCAGCGCGTCAGCTGGACCGCTTTCGAGAGCGTTTCACCGGGCGCAGCCTGATCGTGCACCAGGGGTTTCCCGGAGACTGGCTGGAGGAGCTGCTGAAGCAGCCCGGCGGCGGCGGACATTTTCGGCTCGACTCGCGAGCCCTTCCCACGGCCCGGCCCACCCCGATCGAATGGGTGATTCAGACGCACGTCCTGCCGATGGGCCTGCCGCAGCCGCTCTTCCTGAAGGTCCGCGAGGGCGACGTGCTGATCCGCCACCTCGACCGGGGCGGCAGGGCGGTGCACCCGTCGGAGATCGCCTGGTTTCTGGAGGAGCTGGAGACGCGGCACCATGCCCGGTTCAGGTTCACCAGCAAACCCGGACGTATGGAGGTCTCCCTGGGCATTTCCGTGAATGACAACGAGGCACAGAGCATGTTGGAGCACCTGACAGGATGAGGACCTCAAATGCATTCCGCTCCGCCGCGGCGAGGGGCAGTGAGCCAGACATCCTGGCCGACGCCTTGGCCGATGCCCTGGGGCTGGACGTGGGTACGGTGGTCCCGGAGTCGACCTTCGGCCTGCTGTACCTCTCGGATTCCATGGCCCGGCACGGGGCGGCACTCCTGAAGCGGCTGCAGGCTGCAACCGGCGTGCGGCATTGGACCGGCTGCGCCGGGATGGCCCTGATCGGCGGTCGCGAGGAGTTCTACGAGACGCCCGCGGCGGTGGCCCTGGTCGGCACGCTGGACCCGGAGGACTTCCGCCTGATCAAGGGTCCGGTCGATTCCTTCGAGGGACTGCTCGAGCAGCTGCAGGGCTTTGTTTCGCCGGAGCAGCCGGCACGGCTGATCCTCCATGCAGACCCTGGTTTTGCGGGACTGGAGGATCTGCTCACCCGGATCGACCGGGAAACCGCCTGGTTTACCACCGGCGGCGTCAGTTCCGGGCAGGGCGAGGTGGTGCAGTTTGCCGGTTCCGTCGTCGCCGGCGGGGTATCCGGGCTGGCCCTGCGCGACACCGTGCCGCTGGCCGCGCGGCACACACAGGGCTGCTCGCCATTGCCTGGCCAGTACCGGCTGACCGAGACCTGGCGCAACATCATCGTCCAGCTCGACGAACGCCCGGCCCTGCCGGTGTTCCGGGAGGTCATCGGTGAGGTATTGGCGCGGGATCTCCGTCGCGCCCTCGGCTACATCCACATCGGTCTCCCGATCAGTGGTTCGGATACCGGGGACTACCGGGTGCGCAACATCATCGGTCTCGATCTGGACCGCGATCTGCTCGCCGTCGGAGAGATGCTGAATCAGGGTGGACACATCCTGTTCGTGCGCCGGGACGGCCAGGCTGCGCGGGAGGATCTGGAGCGCATGTTGGCCGAGATCCGTACCCAATGTCCGGAGGGCATCCGGGGAGGGATCTATATCAGCTGCCTGGGTCGCGGCCGGCACCAGTTCGGGGACGAGGGCACGGAGCTTGCGATGGTCCAGGACGCCCTGGGCGAGGTGCCGCTGGTCGGTTTCTTCGCCAACGGCGAGATCTTCGCCAACCGACTCTATGGCTACACTGGCGTGCTGACACTCTTCACCTGAACGCCCACGACAGGGGAGCAACGAACGAATGAAGTACCGTCCGCTGGGCCGCACCGGCATCGATGTCAGCCTGATCGGGCTCGGCACCATGACCTGGGGCGAGCAGAATACCGAGGCCGAGGCCTTCGAGCAGCTCGACTATGCGCTGGAACAGGGCGTGAACCTGATCGATGCGGCGGAGATGTATCCGGTGCCGCCCCGCCAGGAGACGCAGGGCCTTACCGAGACCTACATCGGACGCTGGCTGCGGGCCAGGGACTGCCGGAACCGGGTGGTGCTTGCGACCAAGGTCGCCGGTCCGGCGGAGTCCATGCCCTGGTTGCGTGGCGGGCCGCAACTGGTCCGGGAGCAGATGGAGGCGGCCCTTCAGGCCAGCCTGGAGCGACTGCAGACCGACTACGTCGATCTCTATCAGGTCCACTGGCCGGCGCGGACGACGAACTTCTTCGGCAAGCTGGGATACGAACACGATCCCGACGAGGTTGCCACCGACATTGCCGAGACCGCCGCGGTGCTCGACGGCTTTGTGCGCGACGGGAGGGTCAGGGCGATCGGCATCTCCAACGAGACGCCCTGGGGCCTGATGCAGTGGTTGCGTGCGGCAGAGCAGGGCATCGCGCCACGGCTGGTCAGCATCCAGAATCCGTATAATCTGCTGAATCGGAGCTTCGAATCCGGGCTGGCCGAGATGGCCATCCGCGAAGACGTGGGGTTGCTGGCCTACTCGCCGCTGGCCTTCGGCATGCTGAGCGGGAAATATCTGGGGGGCGCGAACCCGGAAGGCGCGCGGCTGTTGCTGTTCGAGCGTTTCTCGCGCTACAGCAACCCGCAGGGGATTGCCGCCACCGAGGCCTATGCGGCCCTGGCACGAGAGCACGGACTCACCCCAGCGCAATTGGCGCTGGCCTTCATCAATCGGCAGCCCTTCGTGACCAGCAACCTGGTCGGGGCCACCCGCCTGGACCAGTTGAGTGAGAACATCGGGAGCGTCGAGATCGACCTGACGGACTCGATCTGCACGGACATCGAGGCCATTCACGCCCGATACACGTACCCCTGCCCCTGACCCCCACTGCCGCGCGCGTGTCAGTCCAGCCGGGGCGGGTCCAGGTCCTCGAAGGCATCGCTGGGGTCCAGCGCGACGCCGACGCTGTCGAGTAGCAGCGGCGAGCCGTCGGCCCGGGTCTCCAGCAGCAGCCAGTGCGCCCCCTCCCGCCGGTACAGTTCCAGCCGCCGGGCCTCGATGTCAACGAGCAGGTATTCGCGCAGGCTCTCCAGCCGGCGGTAGGCGGCGAACTTCTGGCCGCGGTCGAAGGCGGCGGTGGAATCGGAAAGCACCTCGATCACCAGACAGGGGTGCGCGATCGCGGTCTCCGCGCTGCGGTCGCGCGGGTCGCAGGTCACCATCACGTCCGGGTAGAAGTAGGCGTCGGCGGCGTCGACGCGCAGCTTCATGTCGGCCACGAAGGCCTGGCAGGGCGAACCCTTCAGGCGCTGGCGCAGCAGGCTCCCCAGCGCCAGCGTTACGAGCGCATGTTCCCTGCGCACGCCGACCATCGCGAAGATCTCTCCCGCGAGATACTCGTGCCTCTCCGGCTGTTCGGCCTCCCAGCGCAGGTACTGGTCGCGGTCCATCATCGTGCGCGGCAATGCATCTCCCATCGGTCACCTCCCTGTGCCTCGTCGAGTCCATTCCAAGTATTGGACCGATCCCCTCACGATTCAAGCAGGACCCCAGCTTCCGAAGTCGGCGCTCGGACATTAGAATTGCCGGGATGCAATCCCCGCGACAGGCCACCTCACTGATCGATACTCACGCGCACGTCGACGTCGAGGCGTTCGCCCAGGACCGCGACGGGGTGCTGGGCCGCGCCCGTTCGGCTGGCGTCGTCACTCAGGTGGTGCCGGCGATCACCCGCGACCACTGGCCCGGTCTCGCTCAGTTGACGGTACGGCACGCGGACCTGTTTCCTGCCTACGGTCTGCACCCGGTCTTCCTGGACATTCACGGCGACGCCGACATCGACGCGCTGGACGTCTGGCTGTCCGATCATCCGGCGGTGGCGGTGGGCGAGATCGGACTCGACGGCTTCGTCGAGGAGATTGCCACCGGCGCTGCCTGGGAACGGCAATGGCAACTCTTTACCGCACAACTGGACGTTGCCCTGAACCACGGCCTGCCGGTGATCATCCACGCCCGGCGCGCGCTGGATCACGTGCTGAAGGCCCTGCGCCAGCGGCCGGGGTCGACCGGGATCATCCACAGCTTTTCCGGTAGCCGCCAGCAGGCCGACCAGGCCCTGGAGCAGGGCTTCTGCCTCGGCTTCGGCGGTCCGGTGACCTACCCGCGTGCGAAGCGTCTGCGGCGACTGGCCGGCGAGCTCCCGGATGCGGCGCTGGTGCTGGAGACCGATGCGCCCGACCAGCCTTCAGTCAGCCACCGCGGCGAGCGCAACGAGCCGGCCTTCCTGCCGGAGATCGCCGCCACCATCGCGGAACTGCGGGGCGTCCCCGTCACTGACGTGGCCGCGCTGACCACGGCGAACGCACGCCGGATCCTGCGTCTGCCGCCGGGTGCGCCATGACGTCGGGATGCAGGGCCCGGGGGGCCGCGGGCATGCCGGTCGTTCAGCATTTGTATCGCGGGAGGCGTCAGGAACGATCCGGCCCGACCACCGCGAAGGGCCGTGAATCGCTTCCTTTTGCCCTCACGGTGAGGTCCATGCCAGCGTCCACCCTCATGGGCGGGCCGGTTCAGCGTTTCCTGCCCGTTCGGTCGAACCCGCGTCGATGCATAGCGTGACGGGCGATCCGTTTCGGGAACGCACGGAGTTGCTGATCGGAGCAGAGGCGCTTGCACGATTGCGCATGGGCCACGTATTCATCGCCGGACTCGGCGGCGTGGGCAGCTTCGCGGCTGAGGCAGTGGCCCGGGCGGGCGTCGGGCAGATCACGCTCCTGGACCACGATCTGGTCGGTGCCTCGAATCTTAACCGGCAGCTGGTTGCGCTGCGGTCCACGTTGGGGCAGTCCAAGGCCGAGGTGATGGCGCGACGCATTGCCGATATCGACCCGGAGATCGAGGTGACGACACAAGTCGCGTTCCTGACCCCGGACAATGCGGCGGGCCTGGTGCCCGCGGATGCCGACTGGGTCATCGATTGCATCGACTCCATCGCCTGCAAGGTGGCGATGGTGGCGGCATGCCTCGTGCGCGGGCAGCGGGTGATCTCGGCGCTGGGTGCCGGCGGTCGCCTGGATCCGACCCTGATCCGGGTGGGTTGGCTGGCGGAGACCCGGATCTGTCCGCTTGCGCGGGCGATGCGCAAGGGCATGCGCCGGCTCGGGGCGACTCAGGACTACCCGGTCGTGTACTCGCTCGAGACGCCGCGCAAGGGCACCGAGCACCGGCCGATCGAAGAGGCCGTGACGGGCCGCGCGCGCTCGGTGAACGGCACCGTCTCCTACCTGCCGGCGCTGTTTGGTCTGACCGCCGCAGGCTGGGTGATCCGGGAGATGATGGAGGGGTAGTGTTCCGGAGTGCAGCGGCTTGCCGCCCCCTTGGGGTCCTAGCGGTTCTCCTGCCCGCTGGCCGCCGGAACGCGCCGTCCTTCCAGCCGGGCCACCTCCGTCTCGATCCACGTTTCGACCTCGGCCAGGATGGCCTCCGGCTTGCGCCCCTTGGTCGCGATGGGAGGCCCCACGACCACGTCGATGACACCCGGCCTCTTGGCCAGGCTATGCCGGGGCCAGAATGTGCCGCTGTTATGGGCGATGGGAACCACCGGGTAGCCGCTGCGTGCGGCGAGAACCGCGCCGCCGATGCGGTACTTGCCCCGCTCTCCTGGAGCGACGCGGGTCCCCTCGGGAAACAGGACCACCCACAGGCCACGCTCGAGCCGGTCCTTTCCGGCCTTGACCAGGCCTTCCAGCGCGCGCCGCCCGGCCTTGCGGTCCAACGGCACCGGATCCACCATGCTGATGGCCCAGCCGAAGAAGGGGATGCGCATCAATTCCCGCTTCAGCACCCAGACTTGTGGTGGCAGGATCTGCTGCAGCGCGAGGGTCTCCCACGTCGACTGGTGCTTGGCCATCACGATCGCAGCCTCGGTCTGCTCCAGATGCTCGCGTCCGTGTACACGGTGGCGCAGTCCGCAGGTGACGCCCAGCCACCAGAGGCTGAAGCGCGTCCACTGGGACAGCGCCCGGTAGCGCTTGTGGAAACCGAACGGCAGCACCAGTGGCGCGACCAGCAGGCCGAACACCATCACGGACCCGGAAAAGCCAAGCCAGAACAGCAGCCCCCGCACTCGCAGCAGCATCGCGGCGTCCTAACCCGTTGCCAGGCGCGAGATGTCGGCGACCGAGTCGAAGCGCCGTGCGAGGCGTGCCAGCAATGCCAGGCGATTCGCGCGCAGCGCGGAATCCTCGACCATGACCATCACATCGTCAAAGAAGGCATCGACCGGGGCCCGCAGGCCCGCGAGATCCTCCATCGCGGCGACGTAATCGCCGCGTTCCACTGCCGCCGCGACCCTGGGCTCGATCCCGCGCAGCGCCTCCAGCAGCAGCTGCTCGGCGGGCGCCTGCAGGCGCTGTACATCGACTTCGCCATGCCGTTCCTGCTCGGCCTTGCGCAGCAGGTTCTGGATGCGCTTGTTCGCGCCCGCCAGTGCCTCCGCTTCGGGGCGCTCGCGGAACTGTTGTACTGCGCGGGCGCGACGGACGAAGTCCAGCGGTGCGTCCGGGTCCACCGCCGCCACCGCCTCGAAGACCTCCGGCGCCATGCCCTGGTCGAGCAGGTAGCCGCGCAGACGTTCGAGGATGTAGACGCGTACCCGCGGGACGGCGTCCTGGGCTTCAGGGACCCGATCCGTGACGGTCGCAGCCGCGGCATTGAGCAGTGGCGTCAGCGCCAGCGGCAATTCCCGTTCCACCAGGATACGCAGCAGTCCGAGCGCCGCACGCCGCAGCGCGAACGGATCCTTGGCGCCGGAGGGATCCTTGCCGATGGCGAAGATGCCCACCAGGGTGTCGAGCCGGTCAGCCAGTGCCAGGGCCTGCGCCAGCGGGCCCTCGGGCAGGGACGCCCCGGCGTGGCGCGGCCAGTAGTGCTGCTCCAGTGCCTGTGCCAGGGGCTCGGGCTCGCCATCGTGCAATGCGTAGTAGCGCCCCATCGTGCCCTGCAGTTCCGGAAACTCGAAGACCATCCGGGAACCCAGGTCGCACTTGGCCAGCAGGGCCGCGCGGCGGGCCATCTCCGGGGCCAGGCCCATCGGCTTGGCCAGTGCGTCCATCAGCCGGACGAGGCGCCGGGACTTGTCGGCCAGGGTCCCCAGTCGGCGCTCGAACACCACCGTCGCCAGCCACGGTTCCCGGCTGGCGAGGGTCTGCCGGCGATCCTGCTCCCAGAAGAACTCGGCATCGGCGAAGCGTGGCCGCAGTACGCGCTCGTTGCCGCTGCGCACGGCTTCGGGCTGGCGCGAGCGAATGTTGCTGATCACGATGAAGCGGGGCAGCATGCGTCCGGAGTCATCGACCAGCGGGAAGTATTTCTGGTTGTCCTGCATGGTCGAGATCAGTGCCTCCTGTGGGACGTCGAGGAAGCGGGCGTCGAAGCTGCCGGTCAGGGCCACCGGCCACTCGACCAGCGCAGTGACCTCGTCCAGCAGTCCGGCATCGACCAGCGCAGTTCCGCCGACCGCTTCCGCCTCTGCCTCGATCTGACCCCGTATGGACTCCCGCCGGTCCTCGAACGACGGCTGTACGACCCCGTCACGCTGGAGGACATCCGCGTAGTCGCGCGCGTGCGCGAGCTCCAGTTCCCTTGGACAGTGAAAGCGGTGGCCGCGGGTGCTGCGGCCGCTGCGCAGACCCAGAAGCTCCATCTCGATCAGGCGCTCCCCGTGCAGCACCACCAGCCAGTGCACCGGGCGCACGAACTCGACCTGGCCGGTGCCCCAGCGCATGCGCTTGGGCGTCGGTAATGCCGCAAGGCTGGCCGTGAGGATCTCCGGCAGCAGCTGTTCCAGCGCGGCCCCCTTTTGTGCCTCCCGGTGAACCAGGTACTCCCCCTTGTCGGTGTTGTCCCGCTCCAGGGCCTCGACCGCGACGCCGCAGGAACGGGCGAAGCCCTGGGCGGCCCGGGTCGGTGCCCCGGTGGCATCGAACGCGGCCGCCACTGCCGGCCCGCGGCGTTCCTGCACCTGGTCTGGTTGCCGTGCGGGGATGCCCTCCAGCAACAGCGCCAGGCGCCGGGGGGTCGCAAACGCGGTGACGCCCGAGGGCTCGATCCCTGCGTCCCCCAGCCGCCGGAGGCAGTCGTCGCGCAGGGCGTCGCGCAGGGACAGAAGCGCCTTTGGCGGCAGTTCCTCCATGCCGAGTTCGAACAGCAGAGGGTGCAGATCGTCCATGTCGGTTTCCAGGTGTATCCTGCTTGGGTGTGTCGTCGATCGGGGTCTTGGCTGGGATCAGGCCGCGTGTTGAGACCGTTGCAGCATCGGGAAACCGAGACGCTCCCGGCTGGCGTAATAGGCGGCGGCGACCGCGCGCGCCAGTTCCCGTACCCGCAGGATGTAGCGCTGTCGCTCGGTCACCGAAATGGCGCCGCGCGCGTCCAGCAGGTTGAAGCTGTGCGAGGCGCGCAGCATCTGTTCGTAGGCGGGTAAGGCCAGCCCGAGCCCGATCAGGCGTTCGCTCTCGGAGGCGTGGGCGTCGAAGGCGGCGAACAGTGCATCGCGATCGGCGTGCTCGAAGTTGTAGGTCGACTGCTCCACCTCGTTCTGGTGATAGACGTCCCCGTAGGTCACCACGGTGCCGTCGGGTGCCGCGGTCCAGACCAGGTCGAACACGCTCTCGACCCCCTGCAGGTACATCGCCAGTCGCTCCAGACCATAGGTGATCTCGCCGGACACCGGCCGGCAGTCCAGGCCGCCCACCTGTTGGAAGTAGGTGAATTGCGTGACCTCCATGCCGTTCAGCCAGACTTCCCAGCCGAGCCCCCAGGCCCCCAGCGTGGGCGATTCCCAGTTGTCCTCGACGAAGCGGATGTCATGCACGGTCGGATCGAAGCCGAGATGGCGCAGTGAACCCAGGTAGAGTTCCTGGATGTCGGGCGGCGAGGGCTTCAGCAGCACCTGGAACTGGTAGTAGTGTTGCAGGCGATTGGGGTTTTCGCCGTAACGGCCGTCCGTCGGGCGGCGTGAGGGTTGCACGTAGGCGGTGCGCCAGGGCTCCGGACCGATGGAACGGAGGAAGGTGGCGGAGTGGAAGGTTCCCGCACCCATCTCCATGTCGTAGGGCTGCAGGAGCACGCAGCCCTGTCGCGCCCAGTAATCCTGCAGTTGCCGGATGAGGTCCTGAAAGGTCACCGAGGACTGATGCATGATGTGCCTGAATAGCAAGGAAAAGCCGGCAGTATATCTGCGGGGCCGGGGTGCCGGCCACCGTTGACGGCGGAAAATCCCTATCGGGCCGGCGCCGGATGCAGTGACGACATCGCGCAGGCCACTGTCTACAATGCGCGGCAGGATGACGGCGATGAACAGGAAGGCGGTGACACCATGAAGGACGGCCAGTGATTGCCGATTCGGCAAGCAGCAGTCCCCTGGGGTCCCGCAAGGGACGCTATCGGGCGACGCGGTTTGCGACCATCGTCGCGGCCACGGTCAACTCGCTGCTGGCGCTCACCCAGATCGTCAGCGGTTGGCTGTTCCAGTCCCAGGCGCTGATCGCGGACGGGGTGCACACCCTCTCCGACCTGGTCAGCGACGGGGTGGTGCTGTTTGCGGCGGGCAAGGCCTCCGCATCCCCGGACCAGGATCACCCCTATGGGCATGGCCGGATCGAGACCCTCGGGACCGTCATCGTGGGTCTGCTGCTGGCCTTCGCCGCGATCGGAATCGGCTGGGCCGCGGGCCAGCGCCTGATCGCCTGGGAGACCCAGACCGGCCCGGCGGCGCCCGCACTGGCCTTCGCGGTGCTGACCCTGGTGGCGAAGGAGGGTCTGTACCAGTACACGGTCCGCGTTGCGCGCAGGATCCAGTCTCCGCTGCTGCAGGCCAATGCCTGGCATCACCGCTCGGATGCGATCTCCTCGCTGGTGGTGCTGGTGGGCATCGGCGGGGCACTGGCCGGCTGGCCATGGCTGGATTCGGTCGCGGCCCTGGTGGTGGCGGCGTTCATCCTGCTCATGGCCTGGCGCCTGATCTTCAACAGTGCGGCGGAACTCATCGACACCGCTTTGGAGCCGGAGCAGGTCGAAACCATCCACAACGCCATTATCAAGGTGCCGGGGGTGAAGAGCGCGCATATGCTGCGCACCCGCAAACTGGGCAACGAGGCCGCCGCCGATGTGCATATCCAGGTGGCGCCGCGGATCTCGGTCTCGGAGGGGCATCACATCGCCGATGAGGTCTATCGCGCGGTGATGACCAGCATGTCCACGCTGCGGGACGTGACGGTCCACGTGGATCCGGAGAATGACGAGGAGCAGCTGCGCGCGGTGGGGCTGCCCTTGCGGCCGGTGATCACCGAGCATCTCCGTGCCGCGTGGGCGGATCAGCCGGAACTGGCGATGATCGAGCAGGTGGGCCTGCATTATCTGGGGGGACGGGTCCATGTCACGGTCACCCTGCGCCTGGATGACGAGCCTGGGGGCGCCCATCTGAACCAGCGTGCCGTCGAACTCTCGGAATTGCTCCGGGGCCGTTCGGGTC
The DNA here is from genome assembly GCA_041685565.1 of Thioalkalivibrio sp. GTDB lineage: Bacteria > Pseudomonadota > Gammaproteobacteria > Ectothiorhodospirales > Ectothiorhodospiraceae > Thioalkalivibrio. The sequence continues at coordinate 2,335 of JAWLFM010000035.1, read as the reverse complement.
TTGAGGATCAACTTGGTGAGGTCCTGATCCTGTATCGAGGTCGCACCAGGAATGTGCAGTCCGGGTGGGATTCTGCACGTTGATGGTGCGTTTTTGGTTCCATCATGGTGCAAGCTATGGGTCGTAATGTCATCATGACCCCGAAACCGACGACCGGGATGCTGGCACAAACCCTGCTTATCAGCTTCCAGTAATCATGCGCGATGATTCGACGGCAGGGGCCGCCGGATCGGCATGACGCTCACACTGCCAAGCCAACACGAAAGGAGAAATTCCATGTCCGCAGCCGACGTGCTGAAAACCATCAAGGAAAAGGAAGTCAAGTTCATCGACTTTCGTTTCACCGACAGCAAGGGGAAGGAACAGCACGTCACGGTGCCCGCCCACGAGATCGAGGAGGGCACCTTTGAAGACGGCAAGATGTTCGACGGTTCCTCGATTGCCGGCTGGAAGGGGATCAACGAGTCGGACATGATCCTGATGCCCGATGCCGAGTCGGCGGTGCTGGATCCGTTCTTCGAGGATCTGACGCTGAACCTGCGTTGCGATGTGGTCGAACCCGCCACCATGCAGGGCTATGATCGCTGCCCGCGTTCGCTCGGGAAGCGTGCCGAGGCCTATCTTGCCTCCACCGGCATCGCCGACTCGGCCTTGTTCGGACCCGAGAACGAATTCTTCGTCTTCGACGACGTCAAGTGGGGTACGGACCTCTCCGGCTCCTACTGCAAGGTCGATTCCAGCGAGGCCTCCTGGAACTCGGAGCGGGTCTACGAGGACGGCAACATCGGCCACCGTCCAACCGTGAAGGGTGGCTATTTCCCGGTCCCTCCGGTGGACAGCCTGCATGACATCCGTTCCACCATGTGCGAGGTCATGACCGAGATGGGCCTGCACACCGAGGTGCACCACCACGAGGTGGCGACCGCCGGTCAGTGCGAGATCGGTGTCGGCGCGGCCCCGCTTACGCGCAAGGCCGACGAGGTCCAGATCCTCAAGTACGTGATTCAGAACGTGGCCCACGTGCACGGCAAGACCGCGACCTTCATGCCCAAGCCCATCGTCGGTGACAACGGGTCGGGCATGCACGTGCACATGTCTCTGTCCAAGGGCGGCAGCAACCTGTTCAGCGGCGACCTGTACGGCGGCCTCTCCGAGACGGCGCTGTATTACATCGGTGGCATCATCAAGCACGCCCGCGCCCTGAACGCCTTCACCAACGCATCGACGAACAGTTACAAGCGCCTGGTCCCCGGTTTCGAGGCCCCAGTGATGCTGGCCTACTCGGCCCGCAACCGTTCCGCGTCGATCCGCATCCCGTTCGTGATGAGCCCGAAGGGCCGGCGCATCGAGGTGCGCTTCCCGGATTCCACCGCCAACCCCTACCTGGCCTTCGCCGCGATGCTGATGGCCGGCATCGACGGCATCCAGAACAAGATCCACCCCGGGGATGCGATGGACAAGAACCTCTATGACCTGCCGCCCGAAGAAGAAAAGAACATCCCGCAGGTCTGCCATGCGCTGGACCAGGCCCTGGAGGAGCTGGACAAGGATCGTGCATTCCTGACCGCCGGCGGGGTGTTCACCGACGACATGATCGATGCCTATATCAGCCTGAAGATGGAGGAGGTCACCCGGATGCGCATGACCACCCATCCTGCCGAGTTCGACATGTACTACAGCCTGTAATCATCTGAACGCGGCTCAGGCCGCGACCATCAGGGCCGTCCCGCCTTATATCCGCGGAACGGCCCTTTTCTTTTTTCGGCCCTGTGCCCGAGACAACGCCACCATCATCGCCATGGCCTGAGCGGCATGGGGAGGCAAAAAAAAGGCCGCCCCAAGGGGCGGCCGGATCAACCCAGGGGATCACCCTGGATTGCGGGCATTGCCCTTAGATCGCCTTCACCGCGCCGGCGGCCAGGCCCTTCGGGGTCTGCTGAATTTCGAAAGAGACCTTCTGACCTTCTGCCAGGGTCTTGAAACCGCTTCCATCGATTGCGGAGAAATGCACGAAGACATCCTTGCCGCCATCATCGGGAGTGATGAACCCGAAACCCTTGCTCTCGTTGAACCACTTCACGACACCAGTATTCACAACTATAAACCTCGTTACCTAGAGAGAAACAAAAAGTGAGCGACTCGGTGGCAACAGTCAACGGGAGCAGCTGCGGATACAGAAACTACCGGCATGACGTTGCTGAGCGAACCCTCACGCACATGACTATACGCTTCGCCCCGCAAGAACGCCAACAAATCTTTTTTTACCCTTTTTTTACGTCGGATGATCGGGAATTGATAGGTCGGGCACCGCGCGCGGACGGGATCGTCGACCAGC
>JAWLFM010000209.1:0-4654 GCA_041685565.1 Thioalkalivibrio sp. | reverse complement strand
CACGGCCTTTTCGATGCCCTCGGTCATCACCTCGACGAGGAAGTCGATCTGTTCCTCGGTGATCACGTACGGCGGCATCAGATAGCTCACGTTCCCCAGGGGTCGCAACAGCGCACCGCGTGTCAGGCCGTGGCGATAGATGTGCAGTCCGCGGCGTTCCTGCCACGGGTACGGCGTGCGCCGGGCTTTGTCCTGCACCAGCTCCACCGCCGCAATCATGCCGTGCTGGCGCACGTCAGCGACATGCGGATGCGCCTTCAGATGTTCAAGTCGTTTCTCGATATGGGCGGCAAGCTCGCGGTTTCGCTCAAGAATGGGATCGGATTCGAAGATGTCCAGTGTGGCGAGTGCGGCCCTGCACGCGAGCGGATTCCCGGTATAGGAATGCGAATGCAGAAACATGTTGAGCTTTTCGTAATCGTCGTAGAACGCCTGGTAGATGGTATCCGTGATCAACACCGCCGCCATGGGCAGATAGCCGGCGGTCAGGCCCTTGGATAGGCACATGAAATCGGGCGTGATCGGCCCCTGTTCGCAGGCGAACAGCGTGCCCGTGCGCCCGAAGCCGACCGCGATCTCGTCCGCAATCAGGTGGACACCGTGACGGTCGCAGGCTTCGCGTAGCAGGCGCAGGTATTCGGGGTCGTACATCCGCATGTGACCGGCGCACTGGACCAGAGGCTCCACGATGACCGCGGCGACCTCATCGGCGTGCTCCGCCAGGGCCTGCTCCATGTGGACGAACTGGCGACGCGCCACATCGGCGCAGGTTTCGCCATCTTCGCGGTCGAAACAATCCGGTGCCGGCACGGTGATGACGTCCAGCATCAGCGGTTCGTAGGTCGCGCTGTACAGCGGTACGTCGCTCACGGACAAGGCGCCCAGGGTCTCGCCGTGGTAGCTGTTGGACAGGCGAATGAAGCGCGTCTTCTGCGGGCAACCGACGTTGCGCCAGTAGTGAAAGCTCATCTTCAGCGCGACCTCGACCCCGGCGCTGCCGTTGTCCGCCAGGAACACCCGGTCCAGGCCTTCGGGGGTGATGTCGATCAGGCGTTCGCACAACTCCACCACCGGCTCGTGGGTGCAACCGGCGAGGATCACATGCTCCAGCCGGTCCAGCTGGTCCTTGACCGCATCACCGATGCGCGGATTGGCATGCCCGAAGAGGTTGACCCACCAGGAGCTGATTGCATCCAGGTAGCGGTTGCCGTCGAAATCGTGGAGCCAGACACCCTCCCCGCGCTGGATCGGGAGCAGCGGCAGGGTCCCCTCCTCCCCGTAATCCTTCATCTGGGTGCAGGGGTGCCACAGGGCACGCAGGTCGCGGTTCTTGAGGGTCTCGTTGTCCATGTGGCTCATTGTGCCAAACCGCTCGCCGCGGCGGATTCAGTGACCGGATTCGGCCTTCATGGCCGCCAGTTCGTTCTCGAAAAAGAACCGTTCCTCGCCGAAGGCTGGTTCGAGTTGATCCAGCCAGGTGGCCTGTTCGTCATAGCGCGCGAAGAACGGCCGCTGCACCCAGTCGGGATTGCGCGCCTGAATGAAACGCAGCACGAAGACCTTTTCACCGTGGATCTCGGCCACACCCTGGATCTCGACCTTGCCGGGTTCGGCGCTCATCGAGGGTCCCCGCGCGGTGCGCCCGAGCCCCGAGACCTGTTGCATGGCCTCGCGGTAGATCTCCCAGGCCCGCGCCAGCGGGACCTCGAAGTAACGCCGCGCACCGGTATCGCGCTCCACGAACATGTAGTACGGGACGATCCCGAGACGCACCTGCTCGCGCCAGAGATCGGCCCAGGCGGCGGGCTGGTCGTTGATGTGCCGGAGGAGCGGGCCCTGGGCGCGGATCTCGGCGCCGGTGTCGCGCACCCGCCGGATCGCCTCGTGGGCGATCGGGGTGCGCAACTCGTTGGGATGGTTGTAGTGCGCCATCAGCGCCACGTGCTTGCCCGCCTCGGCCAGGCGTTCCAGGAGCCGCAGGAGGTCGTCCGCGTCGCTGTCGGTCACGAAGCGATAGGGCCAGAACGTCAGCGCCTTGGTGCCGATCCGGATGGTCTGGACATGTGCCAGCTCCGGCTCCAGCAATGCCTCGAGATAGTCCTTCAGGTGCTTGGTTTTCATCACCATCGGATCGCCGCCGGTCATCAGCAGGTCGCTGATCTCCGGGTGGCCGCGCAGGTAGTCGTGCAGCATTCCGGCGTCCGTACTGGCGATGCGCAGCGCCTTGTCCCCGACAAACTGGGCCCAGCGAAAACAGAAGGTGCAGTAGCTGTGGCAGGTCTGCCCCTGTCCGGGAAAGAACAACACGGTCTCGCGATACTTGTGCTGCAGGCCGTCGATGGCCTCCCCCGCGTCCTCGCTTGGGCGGTTGAGCTCGATCTGCCCCGCCGGATGCGGATTCAGCGCCTCGCGCAACTCGCGCGCCAGGGCCTGGATCTCGGCGCGGTCCGCCCCCCGGCGGTGCAATGCCGCCATGCGTTCGAACGCCTCGGGGGCGAGCATGTCGCGTTGCGGAAAGGTCAGCTGGAACATCGGATCGTCGGGCACGCGCTCCCAGTCGATCAACTCGTCGATCACGTAGTCGTTGACCCGGAACGGCAGCACGCTGGCGACCACAGCCATCTCGAAACGCATGGCCTCGGGAAGCCGGTTCAGGGCGGCAATGCGGTCCATCGAACGATCATTGAAGACACGAAATTCGCGCGGCTCGACCACGCCATCCTGCGGGTCTCGGTAAAACTGGACAACGGAATTCATCCGCCCCTCCTGTACTGACAAGGTGCACGGGAACGCGGACCCGGCGCGGGGAGACCGCTGCAGGGGCCAGGGCAATCCACCAGTGCAATGAGCCGAGCCCGGGTGGCTTGTGGGCAGCCGGGCGCGGACACGGGGAAATCGCGGATGCGGCAAATTAACAACTTGCCGGCGGAATAACAACAAGCGTATGACCCTGGGTTCGCGGTTCCATGCGCTTTCAGCGGACCACAAGGCGCGGTTGCGGTGTTCTACGTCCCGGCGGACTGGGTTACCCTTCGGGTCCTGTTCAGGAGGATCGCATGCACCCGGAATTTCCGCAGGAAGGGATTATCCATCTCAACCATGCCGCCGTCGGGCCGTGGCCCCGGCGAACCAAGGAGGCCGTCTGCAAGTTTGCGCGCGATAACGTGGCCCATGGTTCGCGCGACTACCTGCAATGGCTCCAGCGGATCGACGCGACCCGCGAGCTGGCCCGGGCCCTGATTGGCGCGGCATCCGCGGAAGACATCGCCTTCGTGAAGAATACCTCCGAGGCGCTGTCGATGGTGGCCTTTGGTCTGGACTGGCAACCGGGCGACAACGTTGTCTTCCCCGCGCACGAGTTTCCTTCCAACCGCGTCGTGTGGCTCGCGGCGGCGGAACGCTTCGGTATCGAGGCCCGCGAGATCGACATTGGCGAGGAACCGGAGCGTGACCTGCTGGCCGCCTGCGATGGGCGCACCCGCCTGGTGGCGACCAGCGCGGTGCGCTATGACTCCGGGATGCGGATCGATGTCCAGGCACTGGGCGCTGAGCTCCGTTCGCGCAGCATCCTGTTCTGTGTCGATGCGATCCAGCATCTCGGCGCCCTGCCCTTTGATGCGCCCGGCTGCCATGCCGACTTCGTGATGGCCGATGCCCACAAGTGGATGCTGGCACCGGAGGGAATTGGCGTGTTCTACGTGAATCCGGAGAGCCGCGAACGCCTGACGCTGCAGGAATACGGCTGGAACATGCTGGCGCACGCCGGCGACTTCTCCAACCCCGGGATCGAACCGGCCCGCAACGCCCGGCGTTTCGAACCGGGGAGCCCGAACATGCTCGGGATCCATGCGCTGCACGCCAGCCTGTCCCTGCTACTGGAGGTCGGCCTGGAGACCATCGACCACGAGATCCGCGAGCACTGGCTGCATCTCGAAGAAGGTCTGCGGGCGCAGGACTGCCGGATCCTGACGCCGCGCGCCCGACGGGCCGGCATCATCACGTTCCGACCTCCGGTAGAAGACCTCGATGCCCTTTATGCCCGGCTTCAGGCACACGGGGTCCTGTGTGCCCAGCGGGGCGGCGGAATCCGCTTTGCGCCGCACTTCTACCTGACCTGCGAGCAGATCGATCAGGCCCTCGAGGTACTGGGCGAGGCCATCCGCGAGACCCGCGCGATCCCGGTGCGCTGACCATACCGGTTGCCAGCAAGGCAGGTAGCGGCAGGACGAGGCGGTCGCCTGGCCGCGTAGGCAGGCGACCATGATGGAACGGGATCTCGCTGCGGCGGGGCTAGAACGTGTGGGTCTTGCGATCGGAGTTGAGCATGCCGCCCAGGTGTTCCTCGATCCGGCGGTGGGTCACACCCTTGTCCGACTTGTTGAACTGAACGCCGATGCCGCGCAGGCGATTGCCCTGGGCACGCGGCGGGGTAATCCAGACGACAGTACAGGGCGTCGGCAGGCGATCCGAATCCTCCAGCAGCGACAGCAACAGGAAAACCTGGTCGCCCAGCTTGTAGGCCTTGTCGGTGGGGATGAACAGGCCGCCATTGGTCACGAACGGCATGTACGCCGCATACAGCGCGGGTTTTTCCTTGATTGCCAAGGTCAGCATGCCCTGCCCGGCCATAGACCCTCCCGTGGTGACCTGAAAT
>JAWLFM010000208.1:0-4662 GCA_041685565.1 Thioalkalivibrio sp. | reverse complement strand
TCATGTCTGCTCGTCCAGCTTTTCAAGCGCCTTGAGTCCCTGTCGGACCTGGTACGGCTTTGCCTTGTCGCCCGCCCGCTGAATGTTGATGCGAGGATCTCCCACCCATGGCGTCTGGAGGATCAGGTGACGGGTACCCCTTTGCCTCGGCGGGCCGAAATATTCCTCGCATACCTTGCGCAGGTCGGTGAATCGAGCGTTCCCCGGTTCCGTCCGCATCTGCTTGATGATCTTCCTGATCGTCGCCATGAAAGAATGGTTCCACTATTGGAACCATCGAGTCAAGTCCCTGCCTGCCTTTCCGGGGACAGTACACCCGTGCGACACGAAGTCGCACCGGTGTACTTTCCCCGGAACAGGAAAAGGCAGGTTCAGCGCCACGGCGAGTCGACGCCTTCGACGCGGTACTCGCGGCGCAGGGCGCGCATCAGGCTGTAGCAACAGAAGCCGAGGATGATCGCGACCGGCAGGCCGCCGGTCAGGGAGGCGGTCTGCAGGCTGTCCAGTGCGCGTTCTCCGCCCACGATGAGCAGGGTTGCCGCCACGGCACCCTCGGTGATGCCCCAGATCACCCGCTGGCGCTTGGGCGAGTGGAGCGCGCCGCGCGAGACCAGGGCATCGATCACATAGGTGCCGGAGGCGGACGAAGTGATGAAGTAGGTCGCGATCAGCAGGGTCGCGATCGCTGAGCTCAGGGTTGTCCATGGCAGGTGCTCGAGGGTCGCGTACAGCGCGACGGTCGTGTCCTCGGCAACCGCGGCGGCAATGCCGGCGCCCTCCTCGAACAGTTCGAAATACAGCGCGGTGCCGCCAAAGATCGTCAGCCAGGTGAAAACGAACAGCGTCGGAACCCCGAGCACGCCGACGATGAACTCGCGGATCGTGCGCCCGCGTGAGATCCGCGCAATGAAGATGCCGACGAACGGTGACCAGGCGATCCACCACGCCCAGTAGAACATCGTCCAGTCCTTCTGCCACCCGGAGCCACCAATCGCGTCCGTGTGCAGACTCAGTTCAATCAGTTGCTGCAGGTAGCTGCCGGTGGAGTCGAGCAGGAAGCGCACAAGGAACAGTGTCGGCCCGGCGAGCAGCACGAACAGCATGAATGCCATCGCAAGCGACAGGTTGAAGATGCTGACCCACTTCAGGCCGCGGTCCAGACCGGAGAGCACCGAGAACACGGCCACCGCGGTGATCGCCCCGATGATGCCCACCTGGTACCAGTGCGACACCGGCATGCCGACCAGCACGTTGAGCCCGGTGTTCAGCTGCATCGCGCCGAAGCCCAGCGAGGTGGCCAGCCCGAACAGGGTCCCGAAGATCGCAAGCACGTCGATCGCGTGCCCGATCGGCCCGTAGATACGGTCGCCGAGCAGCGGGTAGAAGATCGAGCGGATGGTCAGCGGCAGCCGGTGCCGGAAACTGAAATAGGCCACCGAAAGCCCGAGCACCACGTACACCGCCCAGGCATGCAGCCCCCAGTGGAAGAAGGTGTAGACCATCGCCTGCCGGGCCGCCTCGGCTGTCTCGCCGGCGCCGTGCGGAGGGTTCTGGTAGTGCATGATCGGCTCGGCCACGCTCCAGAACACGAGGCCGATACCCATGCCCGCGCTGAATAGCATCGCGAACCAGGCGCCATAACTGAACTCCGGGCGGTCTTCGGGCTGCCCCAGTCGGATGGATCCGTAGCGGCTGAAGCCGAGCCAGATGAGAAATACCACGAAGCCCGTGACCACCAACAGGTAACCCCAGCCGAGGTACTCGGTGATGAAGCTGTGAATGGCCTCGAACACATGGCTTGCAGTGGCCGGAAACGCCACACCGAAGCCCAAGAACAGCACGACCATGATCGCCGAGGCCGTGAACACGGTGGGGTTCACGGACGCAAAGAACGCCTGCGGGCGGTAGTTCATCGGCATCAGTCGTCCTCCTGGCTGGCGTATCGACTGCACTGCTCCGCTCAGCCGTCTCCCTCGCGCGGCGGCCGTTCGATCGAGCCGGAGAGTTCGGCTTCGTCCAGTACGCGCCCCTCGGCCGCCTGGTCGAACTGACTGCGGGTGGCGCCGGATTCCAGATCGAGTTCGGCATCAAGGGCCAGCAGACGAAAGCGATAGTGATGCACGCCTTCCGGGGGCACCGGACCCAGGTAGCCGACCTTTCCGAACGAATCCATCCCGACCCGGGACCCCTCGCGCAGGTTCAGGGCATCCACCCTGGATCTGTCGGGCGGCAGATTCCAGACCAGCCAGTGGGTCACCTCGCCCAGCGGTGAGTCGAGGTCCTCCAGAATCAGCGCTAGGCTGCGCGCACCCCTGGGCACGTCGTGGATCTCCAGCGCGGGCAACCGGTTCTCGTTCGGCGCAGACGCACTCCAGGGTATTCGGCCACCTTCCTCGAAGGCGGGACTGGTCAGGTGCATCAATCCTCTCCCGATGAAATTATCCCGAACGACTCCGATGCTCGAGCGAAACATACCCATCATCCGAGAGCAAGCGCCGGTAAGCGTGGCGCTTTTCCGGGGGACAGTACACCCATTTTCTCCGAGCCTCGCCTCGGCGGCATGATCGGGTCGTTTACCGAAGCTGAAATAATGCACGATGAGTGGGGCGGGCCATGTTTCTGGCCCCGCATGCCGGCTTCAGGTGCTGAAGCGCGGCAATCGGTGCCGGCGATATAGGTGTACTGTCCCCGGAAAATCAGCCCGTTGGCTCAACGCTCAGAATCAGCCGCCGCATTTAGCGGTCAACTGAACTCCCTTGTTAGACATTGCATCAGCTCAATTCACTTGTAATACCATGTAACTGATGACAACATACCGCAGCAATTTACCCGCGGTAACCAATATAAGAAACCACAGCAAACGAACCCGTAAAACACCTGCTATAACGGTTAGTGGGTCACCAATTACTGGAACCCAAGCAAAGAACAAGGCAAACGTCCCGTATTTAATAAAGCGCTGTTCTGCTCGCAGGAAATCGTCTTCCGACATCCTTAACCACTTTTTTACCACTACCAAGCTAGCCCAGTAACCTAAGGCATAGTTCGTCAGTGAACCCAACACATTTCCTACTGTTGCTGTGATCACCAGCGTGGTGGGTGGCAAATCACTCAGCAATAAAGCACTTAAGACAACTTCCGAACTTAAAGGTAAAATCGTCGCGGCTAAAAATGCAGCGATGAAAAGACCAACATGTCCTAGTTCTGAAAAATAATCCATTTATGCCTAAAGCCAAGCTCAGTGCGCCTGGGCACCGACGGGTGTCTCTTCCGCTCCGCAACGTCGGCGCTTGCGATTTGGTCTTTCGCGCCGTCGGACAACAGAACCACGCGCGGACTGGGGATCATGGCCCGTCCGACTCCTGCATCCACGCCGAAATGTCTCGCTGCCCATGCAGAATGCGCCAGACGTCGATGCGGTCGGCGTGTTCGACGTAAAAGACGAGGTGGGGGTAATGCGGGAGGTGCCAATGACGCAGGCCCGGCAAGTTGACTGCGTGGGCGTAGCGGGGTGAGCCGGTGGCGGGATGGCGGCTGATGTGGGCGTAGGCCTGCTGCAAGGCGTCGATGAAGCCGAGTGCTGCCGATTCGGCACCCTCGGCGAGGTAGAAACCGACCGCGTCTTCGACGTCCCGTTGTGCTTGCTCGCGCGGGACGCCGGGCTTGACGCTCATCCTGCCCGTCAGGCCTTGCGGCTGGGCTTGCCACCCGCCCCGGCGGTACCGCGTACACGCTCACGCAAGCCGTCAAAGTACGCCTGGTTCACCGGTGCGGAGGGCGCCGACGATGCACCGGTGAGCAACAGGTTGCGCAGCTGCAAGCGATCCTGATCACGCCGGATCAGCTCGCGCACGTACTCGCTGCTGGTACCGTAGCCGCGATGGCTGACCTGCTCATCAACGAAGGCCTTGAGGCTTTCGGGCAGGGAAATGTTCATCGTGCTCATGGCCCGAGTCTAGGTCGCCTTGGCAAAATTTGGCAAGGGTCGAGGTTGCCCGACTGCCCGCGCCTGGCAAGCCTCACGCTCGCCTCGGCAACATGATCTGGTTGTCTGGGGCGCTGAAAAAATGCAGATCCGCGCTGCCACTGCGGAATATGCGGCGGTAATCGGCACGGTCACGTATCGTCCGGCCATGGCCGAGCCGAACCCGTCCGCACCGTCGCTGTTGCTGCTCTCCGGCGGAATCGAGAGCGCCGCATTGCTTTACCAGCTCCGACAGCAGGCGGAGCCAGCGCAGGCCCTTTGGGTCGACTATGGCCAGCGCAACGCCCGGCACGAACGGGAAGCGGCGCGGTACCTGGCTGAAGACTGCGGCACCCCGCTGCAGACCATGGATCTTTCCGGCCTGCGTACCAATTTCACTCGGGCTTCCGAGTGGGTGAGCCACGTGCCGCTGCCGCAACGCAATCTGGCCGTGCTTGCCCTTGCCGTGAACCTGGCCCAGCACCTCGGGGCCCGACGCATCCTGCTTGCACTGAATCGCGACGACCGGAAACACGGCCCCGGGAGCCGGCCCGAGTTCCTGCATGCCTTCACGAACCTGGTGGACACCCTGGTGCCCGGCCTGGAGGTTGTGGCGCCCCTGCACGACCTGGACAAATCGGAGGTGATCCGCGCCGCTGCATCCACCGGCATCGATTGGACCCGCACCTGGAGTTGCCTGC
>JAWLFM010000207.1:0-4681 GCA_041685565.1 Thioalkalivibrio sp. | reverse complement strand
GATCCGACCACCCTCACGCAGTGTGTGGCGCCGTATGAGCTCGTGAAGACCATGCGTGCATCGATCCTGGTGCTCGGTCCGCTGCTGGCGCGTTTCGGCGAGGCCGAGGTGTCCCTGCCCGGCGGCTGCGCCATCGGCAGCCGTCCGGTGAACCTGCACCTCCAGGGGCTGGCGGCCATGGGCGCGCACATCGATGTCGAGGCCGGCTATATCCGGGCCCATGCCGGTCGTCTGAAGGGTGCCCGCATCGTCTTCGACCAGGTCACGGTCACGGGGACCGAGAATCTGCTGATGGCCGCGACCCTGGCGGACGGCGACACCCTGATCGAGAATGCCGCGCGCGAGCCCGAGGTCGTCGACCTTGCCCGCTTCCTGATGCGCATGGGGGCGAAGATCCAGGGTGCGGGGACCGACACCATCCGGGTCACGGGGGTGGAGAATCTGCATGGCTGCGAGCATGATGTGATGCCCGACCGGATCGAGACCGGGACCTTCCTGGCCGCCGGCGCGATCACCAGCGGTCGCGTGCGCACCAAGAATACCCGGCCTGAGCTGCTCGACGCGGTGCTGCTGAAGCTGGCCGAGGCCGGCGCACGGATCGAGACGGGCGAGGACTGGATCGAACTGGACATGCGCGGGCGGCGGCCGAAGTGTGTGAACCTGCGCACCGCGCCCTTCCCCGCCTTCCCGACTGACATGCAGGCCCAGATGATGACCCTGAACACCGTGGGCACGGGAACCGGCTCGGTGATCGAGACCGTCTTCGAGAATCGCTTCATGCATGCCCAGGAACTCCAGCGCATGGGGGCGGACATCCGCATCGAAGGCAACACGGCGATCGTCACCGGAGTCCAGGGGCTGCGCGGTGCGCCGGTGATGGCCACCGATCTGCGCGCCTCGGCCAGCCTCATCCTCGCAGGACTGGTAGCCGAAGGAGAGACGGCAGTGGACCGCATCTACCATATCGACAGGGGGTACGAGTGCATCGAGGAGAAGCTGAGCCAGCTGGGTGCGACCATCCGCCGGGAGCCCTCGTGACATGAAGCCGCCTGAAATGCATACGACAAACGCCATGACCATCGCCCTGTCCAAGGGCAGGATCCTGGAAGAGACCCTGCCGCTCCTGGAGCGGGCGGGCATCGTGCCGCTGGAGGATCCGGCGAAGACCCGCAAGCTGATCATCGGCACCAGTCGTCCCGACGTGAACATCGTCGTGGTGCGCGCCACCGACGTGCCCACCTACGTTCAGTACGGCGCCGCGGCGGTTGGCGTGGCCGGCAAGGACGTGCTGATGGAGCATGGCGGGGCGGGCCTCTATGAGCCGCTGGACCTCGGAATCGCCCGCTGCCGACTGATGCTGGCCGGCCGTCCGGAGCACGTGATCGGGGACGAACGGCTGCGCATCGCGACCAAGTTCGTGAACATCACCCAGCGCCACTTCGCGGCACAGGGGCGTCAGGTCGAGATCATCAAGCTCTACGGATCCATGGAACTGGCACCGCTGGTGGGGCTCGCCGACTACATCGTCGACCTCGTGGACACCGGCAACACCCTGAAGGCAAACGGCCTGGCGCCGCTGGAGCTGATCGCGCACATCAGTTCGCGGCTGGTTGTGAACAAGGCGGCGATGAAGATGCAGCATGCGCGCATTCAACAACTGATCGAGGGTCTGCGACCGGCGGCCCTCAGAGCGGCGCCCTAGCGCCACTGGAACCACGATGACCCATCAAACCGATGACCTGAGAATCAGGGAGATACAGGAGGTTTCCGCCCCCGAGGTCGTGCGCGAGGAGATTCCGCTGACCGACGCGGCCGCCGAGACCGTCTACATGGCGCGTCAGAACATCCACCGGATCCTGCACGGCGAGGACGATCGGCTGCTGGTGGTGGTGGGCCCCTGTTCCATCCACGACGTCGATGCGGCCCTGGACTATGCGGAGCGCCTGGGCGCATTGCGCGGCGAACTCGGGGATGCCCTGGAGGTGGTGATGCGGGTCTATTTCGAGAAGCCGCGGACCACGGTCGGCTGGAAGGGCCTGATCAACGATCCGGATCTCGACGGCAGTTTCCATATCAACAAGGGGCTGCGCGTGGCCCGCGGCCTTCTGCGCGACCTGGCCGTACGGGGCATGCCCGCGGCCACGGAGTATCTCGATCTGATCAGCCCGCAATACATCGCGGACCTCGTGTCCTGGGGCGCCATCGGCGCCCGCACCACCGAGAGTCAGGTGCATCGGGAGCTCGCATCGGGGCTGTCCTGCCCGGTCGGCTTCAAGAACTCCACCGATGGCAGCCTGCAGGTGGCGATCGACGCGATCCGTTCCGCCTCACGCCCGCATCACTTCCTCTCGGTGACCAAGGCCGGCCGCTCCGCGATCTTCTCCACTGCCGGCAACGAGGACTGCCACATCATCCTGCGCGGTGGTCGCCAGCCGAATTACGATGCCGAGAGTATCGAGCACGCCTGCACCCAGTTGCGCGCGGCGGAGATCCCCGAGGTGGTGATGGTGGATTGCAGCCATGCCAACAGCCGGAAGAATCCGGCTCGGCAGGCCGATGTCGCGCGCTCGGTCGCGGGGCAGGTCGCGGGTGGGGATCGCCGCATCATCGGGTTGATGCTGGAGAGTCATCTCCATGCCGGCCGCCAGGATATCGTCGTGGGCCAGCCACTGGTGTACGGTCAAAGCATCACCGATGCCTGCATGGGCTGGGACGATTCGGCGACGGCGCTGCGCGCGCTGGCCGAGGCGGTGCGCGAGCGGCAGCGGGGTTGATAGCGTCCGGACCGGCGGGCAGGTCCGCACGGAGGATTGCCATGGGAGTGTGCATAGATGCCTGAGATACAGCGGCTGGACAGCCGGCACGGGGATTTCTGGAAGGACCTGGACCGGCTCCTGCGCTGGGAATCGGTGGCCGATCATGGTGTACGCGCCATCGTCGACGAGATCCTGGTCGCGGTGCGCAATGAGGGCGATGCCGCGGTACTGCGCTACACCGAACGGTTCGACCGGCTGCGACCGGACAGCGCCGCGGGGCTCGAGGTCCCCGGCAGCCGTCTGCGCGCCGCGCTCGAACGCATCCCCGCGGCGCAGCGCGAGGCCCTGGAACTGGCGGCAGAGCGCATCCGCCGTTATGCCGCGTGCCAGCGGATGCAGGACTGGCAGATCGAGGACCCCGATGGCACCGTGCTGGGCCAGCGGGTTACGCCACTGGACTCGGTCGGGCTCTACGTGCCCGGGGGCAAGGCCGCCTACCCGTCCTCGGTGCTGATGAACGCGGTCCCCGCCAAGGTCGCCGGGGTGCCGCTGTTGGTCATGGTGGTCCCGGCGCCGGGGGGCGAGCTCAACGACCTGGTGCTGGCCGCCGCGGCCATCGCCGGTGTGGATCGGGTCTTCACGGTCGGCGGAGCACAGGCGGTTGCCGCGCTGGCCTACGGCACCGAGACCATTCCCGCGGTGGACAAGATCGTCGGTCCGGGCAATATCTTCGTTGCGGCGGCCAAGCGCGAGGTCTTCGGCACGGTCGGCATCGACATGATCGCCGGACCCTCGGAGATCCTGGTGATCTGCGACGGGCAGACGGATCCCGACTGGATCGCCGCTGATCTGTTCTCGCAGGCCGAGCACGACGAACAGGCCCAGTCCATCCTGCTGTCGCCCGACGCCGGGTTCCTGGACCGTGTGGCCCAGTCGATGCATCGGTTGCTGGAGGAGATGCCCCGCGCGGAGATCATCCGCACCAGCCTGGCCCGTCGGGGCGCCCTGGTACAGGTCCAGGATCTCGATGAGGCGGTCGGTGTGGCGAACCATATCGCGCCGGAGCATCTGGAGCTGTCGGTGGCGGATCCCGAGGCCTTGCTGAAGGCCGGGCTGCGCCACGCCGGCGCGATCTTCATGGGACGTTACACCTCCGAGGCGGTGGGCGATTACTGTGCCGGCCCGAACCATGTGCTGCCGACATCGCGCACGGCCCGGTTCTCCTCGCCGCTGGGCGTCTATGATTTCCAGAAGCGGTCCAGCATCATCCAGTGCTCGCCCGAGGGCGCAGCCGCCCTGGGCCGGACCGCTTCCGTCCTGGCGCGGGGGGAGGGCCTGGTGGCCCATGCCAGGTCTGCCGAGATGCGCGGTGAACCGGGTGAGGGTTGATGCCGGGCGCGCCGGGAGATGAGCCGCCCGGCCGATCTGATGCGCCCGGAGGTCCTCGGGCAGGCCGCCTACGCGGTGCCCGAGTCCGCGGGCATGATCAAGCTCGACGCGATGGAGAACCCCTATCCCTGGCCGGGGGAACTCCATTCCGCCTGGCTCGAGGCCCTGGGCGGGGTCGAACTGAATCGTTACCCGGATGCGGGGGCGCGTGCGTTGACCGCTGCCATACGGGCCGCCCACCGGGTGCCGGAGGAGGCCGGATGCCTCCTCGGCAACGGTTCGGATGAACTGATTCAGATCCTGATCAGCGCCGTACAGGCCAGCGGCCGTCCGGTGCTGTCCCCGGTCCCGACCTTCGTGATGTACGAGGTCCTGGCCAGAGCCGCGGGTGTTCCGTTCGTCGGTGTTCCGTTGCGGGCGGACTTCGACCTCGACGGGCCGGCCCTGTTGCAAGCCATGGAAGAACATCGTCCCGCGCTGGTCTTCCTCGCCTTTCCGAACAACCCGACGGGACGTCTCTACGACTCGAGGCTGGT
>JAWLFM010000206.1:0-4684 GCA_041685565.1 Thioalkalivibrio sp. | reverse complement strand
CTGGTCGCGCGGGCGGACGATCTGCTCTATCGCGCCAAGAACGAGGGGCGCAACCGTGTCATCGTGCAAACGCACGGCGATCACGGATGATGCCGGAGGCCCAGCGGCGCAATCGAAGCCTCGTTGCCAAGCTGGCCGTCGCCACGCTGCTGGCGGCGCTTGCCCTCAGTCTCCTCAGCAGCGCCTATGTGATCGCCTCCGACTGGAATGCCTTCCGGGCGGAGACCCAGTCCCAGATCGATCGCCTGCAACGCCTGGTCGAACCGCCGGCCGCGGAGGCCGCGTTCCAGCTGAGCGCCGATCAGGCCGATTCACTGGTCCAGGGATTGCTGGTGTTCGACGAGATCCAGCGGGTCGAGATCCTGGACGATTTTGGCAACACCCTGGCGGAGGATCGGCGGGAAGTGGAGTCGCAGGCCGGGGAATGGTCGCGATGGCTGTTCGGCGACCTGCGGGAACACGAGCGCGAACTGCGCTATCCGGACACCCGTGGCAACGTCCAGGGCGTGGGGCGGCTGCGCATTGAACTCGACCCCGGCGTGCTGGGGGTGGCCTTCGTCAACCGGCTCAAGACCGGGGTCCTGACCAGCGTCACGCAGGCGGTCATCGTGTCACTGGTGGTCGTGGTGCTGTTCTATGTGCTGATGCTGCGGCCCATGCTCAAGATTTCGCGTGCAGTGGCGGATACCGACCCCGATCAGCCCGCCCAGTGGCCCATGCCACGCCTGGGGCATCACGAAAACGACGAGCTGGGCGCGCTGGGGCGTTCCCTGGATCGCCTGCTGCGTGCCTTTCAGGCCGGTCTGGATGCCCGTGATGGCGCCCGCGGGGAGCTGAAGGCCCTGAACGCGGACCTGGAACGCCGGGTCGAGGAACGCACTCGGCAACTGGAAGACGAGAAGGCCGAGACGGAACGGGCCCTGGCCAAGGTCGACGAGGCCAACCGGGAACTGGAACGCAGCAATCGCCTTGTGGTGGAGAGTATCCGCTATGCCCGGCGCATCCAGACCGCGATGCTGCCGGACAAGCACGCCCTCGATGGGCACATGGACGAGGTGCAGATCTACTGGGAACCTCTGCACCTGGTGGGGGGCGATTATTTCTGGGTCGAGGCCATCGAGGGTCACAGTATCCTGGTGGTCGCGGACTGCACCGGGCACGGCGTGCCGGGGGCCTTTATTACCCTGGTGGTGGCCTCGGCGCTGGACCGGATCCTCCACGAGCATCGCCTGATGGAACCCTCTGCCATCCTGCGCGAGATGGACCGGCTGGTCCGTTCGCGCCTGCGCCAGGATGGCCACGATTCCGATTCGGACGACGGCCTGGAGGCGGCGGTCTGCGTCTACCGCCCGGAGGACCGTGTGCTGTCCTTCGCCGGCGTCGGGTTGCCGCTGATGATCGACCGGGGAGGCACGGTGGAGGAGATTCGCGGCGTGCGCGGGGGGCTCGGCTACCGCAGTCTGGAACCCGCCCAGCCGGTGGACCACGAGGTGCCGGTGGGGCCGGGCGTCGAATTCTTCCTGATCACCGACGGGGCGCACGATCACGTGGGCGGGGCGCCGCCGCGCCTGTTCGGGCGTCGGCGCCTGCGCCAGGTCCTGGCCGAGAAGAGCGGGCGCGACCTGTCCGCCAAGATCGACGCGGTGGTGCGGGTGCTGGAGGACTACCGCGACGGCGAACCGCGCCGCGACGACATGACGCTGGTCGCATTTCGGCCGCTGTCAACGGCGGCCGGAAACGAGGAGTTACCCGCGCCTTCCGATTGAGCGGGGGCGGGCGCTCTGGTACTCTTTCAGGCGTTTTCGGCCCACCCCGGATTGCCGTTGCGAACCGGGGTGGGGCGCTTGTCAGCTCCCAGCCAGGTTTCCCGCATGACGCGTTTTGTTTTCATTACCGGAGGCGTGGTCTCGTCTCTGGGCAAAGGTATTGCATCCGCCTCGCTGGGGGCGATCCTCGAGGCCCGCGGGCTCAAGGTCACGCTGCTCAAGCTGGACCCGTACATCAACGTGGATCCCGGCACCATGAGTCCGTTCCAGCATGGCGAGGTCTTCGTCACCGCGGACGGCGCGGAGACCGATCTCGATCTGGGCCATTACGAGCGCTTCGTGCGCATCCAGACCTCCCGGCGCAACAACTTCACC
Source organism: Thioalkalivibrio sp. (assembly GCA_041685565.1). Lineage (GTDB taxonomy): Bacteria > Pseudomonadota > Gammaproteobacteria > Ectothiorhodospirales > Ectothiorhodospiraceae > Thioalkalivibrio. Next base: position 2,543 of record JAWLFM010000206.1, on the reverse strand, counting down.
ACCGGGCAGATCTACGAGAACGTGATCCGCAAGGAGCGCCGGGGTGACTACCTGGGCGGTACCGTGCAGGTCATCCCGCATATCACCGACGAGATCAAGCGCTCGATCCACGAGGGGGCCGGCGATGCCGATATCGCCCTGATCGAGATCGGCGGCACCGTCGGCGACATCGAATCCCTGCCGTTTCTCGAGGCCATCCGCCAGATGGGGGTAGAACTGGGTCACGAGAACGCCCTGTTCATGCACTTGACCCTGGTCCCCTATATCGACGCGGCCGGCGAGATCAAGACCAAGCCGACCCAGCACTCGGTCAAGGAGCTGCGCTCGATCGGCATCCAGCCGGACATCCTGTTGTGCCGCTCGACCCAGGCCGTACCCGATAGCGAGCGCCGCAAGATCGCGCTGTTCACCAACGTCGAGGAGAAGGCCGTCATATCCGCGGTCGACGTCGACAACATCTACAAGATTCCGCTCTGGCTGCATTCGCAGAAGCTCGACGAGATCGTGCTGCGGAAGCTGCATATCGAGGCGCCGCAGGCGGATCTCTCGGACTGGAAGCACGTGGTCAATGCCATGGAGTTCCCGGAGTCCGAGGTGACCGTGGGCATGATCGGCAAGTACGTCGACCTGACCGAGTCCTACAAGTCCGTGAACGAGGCCCTGACCCACGCCGGCGTGCAGGCCGGGACCCGCGTCCGCATTCGCTACCTCGATTCGGAGAAGCTGGAGGGTGCGGAGGACGAGGCCGCCCGCGAACTCGAGGGGCTGGACGCCATCCTGGTTCCCGGCGGCTTCGGCGAGCGCGGCGTGGAGGGCAAGATCGCCGCGGTGCGCTACGCCCGCGAGCACAACGTGCCCTATCTGGGGATCTGCTTGGGCATGCAGGTGGCGGTGATCGAGTTCGCGCGGGATATTGCGGGCCTGGAAGGGGCGCACAGCACCGAGTTTGCCCCCGACACGCCACACCCGGTCATCGCGCTCATCACCGAGTGGCAGGACCAGGAAGGCCGCATCGAGCGGCGCGACGCCGACAGCGATCTGGGCGGCACCATGCGCCTGGGCGCCCAGAACGCACGCCTGACGCCAGGGTCGCGCATTGCCGAGGCCTATGGCCGCGAGAAGGTGGTAGAGCGCCACCGCCATCGGTTCGAGTTCAACAATGCCTACCGCGAACGGCTGGAGGCCGCCGGATTGCGGATCTCCGGGGTGTCGGAGTCCGGTGAGCTGGTGGAGGCCGTGGAACTGGCGGAGCACCCGTGGTTTGTTGGCTGCCAGTTCCATCCGGAGTTCACCTCCACCCCGCGGGACGGGCACCCGTTGTTTACCGGTTTCGTGCGTGCCGCCCGGGACTACCAGGACGCGCGCGAGCCGGAAACCACCACGGCGCTGACGGAATAGGGCGCCGATAGACGATTCTTTAGCAGCCGCGCCCGGAGAGGGTGGCGGCTGCCGGACAGGACAGAGCATGCAGCTTTGCGGTTTTGAAGTCGGCCTTGACCGGCCCTTTTTTCTGATAGCGGGCCCCTGTGTCATCGAATCCGAGGCGATGGCCCTGGAAACGGCCGGCGCGCTGAAGGCGATGGCCGATGACCTGGGGATCCCGTTCATCTACAAGTCGTCGTTCGACAAGGCCAACCGCTCGTCGACCCGGAGTTTCCGGGGCCTGGGCATGGCCGAGGGCCTGCGCATCCTGGACAGGGTGAAGTCGGAGATCGGTGTGGCGGTGCTCACCGACGTGCACGAGGATACGGCGCTGGACGAGGTCGCCAGTGTGGTGGATGTCCTGCAGACGCCGGCCTTTCTCTGCCGCCAGACCAACTTCATCCAGAATGTCGCGCGCCAGGGCCGGCCGGTGAATATCAAGAAGGGCCAGTTCCTCGCGCCCTGGGACATGGGCAACGTGGTCGACAAGGCGCGCGAGGCGGGCAATGACCAGATCATGGTCTGCGAGCGCGGGGTCTCGTTCGGCTACAACACCCTGATCTCCGACATGCGCGGCCTGGCCCAGATGCGCCAGACCGGCTGCCCCGTGGTGTTCGATGCGACCCACTCGGTCCAGCAGCCGGGCGGGCAGGGTGCCTGTTCCGGGGGGCAACGCGAGTTCGTGCCGGTACTCGCCCGATCCGCGGTGGCGGCCGGCGTCTCCGGGCTGTTCATGGAGACCCACCCGGACCCGGAGAAGGCCCTGTCCGATGGCCCCAACGCGTGGCCACTGCCAAAGATGGCCGAGCTGCTGAAGACGCTGAAGGCGCTGGACGCCGCGACCAAGGCGCAGCCGTTCGCCGAGGCGGAGTACGGTCTCGGCTAACGACCCATTGATTCGATAAAGCGTCCCGGGCGGTCCCGCCCGGGCGGGTATTTTTCAAGGAGAGAGCATGTCCCAGATTGCGGAGATTCACGCCCGCGAGATCATCGACTCCCGGGGCAACCCGACGGTCGAGGCCGATGTTGTCCTGGATTCCGGCGCCATGGGGCGCGCGGCGGTGCCGTCCGGCGCCTCCACGGGCGCCCGCGAGGCCCTGGAGCTGCGCGACGACGAGAAG
>JAWLFM010000205.1:0-4693 GCA_041685565.1 Thioalkalivibrio sp. | reverse complement strand
TTGACCGGGAAGGTGTCGTAGTTGCGCCCGCCGGGATGCACCACGTGATAGGTGCAACCGCCGATGGCGCGGCCGTTCCAGGTATCGACCAGATCAAACACCAGGGGCGAGTGCACGGCAATGGTCGGGTGCAGGGCAGCGGCGGGCTGCCAGGCACGATACCGCACGCCCGCCACCTTCGTGCCCTGGATGCGCGTCGGCCGCAGCGGCACCCGGCGGCCGTTACAGGTCAACACGTAGCGGTCCCCCGACAGGCCGGTCACCAGGACCTGCAGGCGTTCAAGGGACGAGTCCACGAACCGGGCGGTCCCCGACTGCGTCACCTCCTCACCGAGCACGTGCCAGGGCTCGATCGCCATCTTCAGCTCGATCGCGATCTCGCCGATCTGCACGCGTCCGAAGGTCGGGAAGCGGAACTCGAAGAAGGGGGCAAGCCACTCCAGATCGAAGGGGTACCCATCGCGCTGCAGTTCCTCCACCACCTCGCGCAGATCGTTCTCCACGTAGTACGGCAGCAGGAAGCGGTCGTGCAGTGCGGTTCCCCAGCGCACCAGCCGGTGCCGGTACGGCTTGCTCCAGAAGCGCGCGACCAGGGTCCGCAGCAGCAGCATCTGCACCAGGCTCATCCGGGCATGCGGCGGCATCTCGAAGGCACGCAGTTCCAGGATCCCCAGCCGGCCCGAGGCGGTATCCGGGGAGTACAGCTTGTCGATGCAGAATTCGGCGCGATGGGTGTTGCCGGTGATATCCACCAGCAGGTTGCGGAACAGCCGGTCCACCAGCCACGGCTCGGCACACTCGCCCTCGGGCATCTGGGAGAGTGCGATCTCGAGTTCGTAGAGGTTCTCGTGCCGGGCCTCGTCGACCCGGGGCGCCTGCGAGGTGGGGCCGATGAAGGTGCCGGAGAAGAGGTACGACAGACCCGGGTGATGCTGCCAGAAGGTCAGCAGGGAACCGAGCAGATCCGGGCGTCGCAGAAGGGGGCTGTCGGCGGCGGTGGCGCCGCCCAGCGTCACGTGGTTGCCGCCGCCCGTGCCCGTGTGGCGGCCGTCGAGCATGAATTTCTCGGTACCCAGACGGGTCAGGCGGGCCTCCGCGTACAGGGTGGTGGTGTTCGCCTTCAGCTCCTCCCAGCTCGCGGCCGGGTGAATGTTCACCTCGATCACACCCGGGTCCGGCGTCACCATCAACCGCTGCAGCCGGGAATCCCGCGGCGGCTCGTAGCCCTCGAGCACCACCGGGAGACCCAACTCGGCCGCGGTGGTCTCGATCCGGTCGACGAGCGCGAGATAGTCCTCGAGCAGGGGCAGTGGCGGCATGAACAGGTGCAGCCGCCCGTTGCGCGCCTCGAAGGCCAGTGCCGTGTGGGGGATATCGATCACCTCCTCCCGGGTCGATGGCCGCGGTCTGTCCGCCTGCGCGACCGGAACCACCCCGGCCTCCGGAACGAACACCGGCAACGGTCCGGGCGCGTCGAAGGGATCCCTGGGTTGCGGCTGGATCTCCACCTCGCGCTTCACCGACCAGGGCAGGCGGTCCAGCGGCAGGCGCAGGCCCAGCGGGGAATCACCCGGAATCAGCCGCAGCCGACCATCCCGGAATGGCCAGGGCCCGGTGCGCCAGGTCTCATACTCGCGCGCCAGCGGCAACACGAAGCCGGCGGGGTTGTCCAGGCCGTGGCTCAGGAAGCGCGCGAGGCGTTGCCGTCCCGCCGGGGCCTTCAGGTCCACCTCTTCCGGGTCCAGCCCGAGGGGCAGGTTGTCCTCCGACCAGGCGGCCTGAAAGGGATCCTCGAAGGCCGGGATCAGGTCGTCCCGGGCCAGGCCCAGCCTGCCGACGAGGGCCTCCGCGAAGCGCCGTGCCGTATCGAGGTCGTGACCGTAATCCCGACTGAAATCGGCCAGCCACTGCGGATCGCGCCAGACCGGCTGACCGTCGCGGCGCCAGAAGATGCCCAATGCCCAGCGCGGCAGCGGTTCGCCCGGGTACCACTTGCCCTGCCCGAAATGCAGGAGCCCGCCGGGCGCGAAACGCTCGCGCAGACGGCGGCTCAGCTCACGGGCGAGCCGGCGCTTGTCCGGGCCGTCGGCACGGGTGTTCCACTCCGGGCCGTCCATGTCGTCGACGGACACGAAGGTCGGTTCCCCACCCATGGTCAGCCGGACGTCCATCGCACGCAGCTCCGCGTCGATGCGCTGGCCCAGACCGTCGATGGCGGCCCACTGGTCGTCGCTGTAGGGCCGCGTGACGCGCGGATCCTCGTGAATGCGCTGGACCCGGTTGTCGTGCACGAACGAGACCTCGCAGGCCTCGGTATAACCCGTCACGGGCGCGGCCGAGATCGGGTCGGGCGTGCAGGCCAGCGGGATGTGGCCCTCGCCTGCAAACAGGCCGGAGGTCGGATCCAGACCGATCCAGCCGGCGCCGGGGATGTAGACCTCGGTCCAGGCATGCAGGTCGGTGAAGTCCGCCTCGGGGCCGGAGGGGCCGTCCAGGGACTTTTCGTCGGCCTTCAGCTGGACCAGGTAACCGGAGACGAAACGCGCGGCCAGCCCCTTGTGGCGAAGGATCTGCGCCAGCAGCCATGCGGAGTCCCGGCAGGAACCGATGCGGCGTTCCAGCGTCTGCTCGCAGGACTGGATGCCCGCCTCCATGCGCACGCTGTAGGCGATGTCCCGATTCAGGCGCCGGTTCAGTTCGACCAGGAAGTCGACGATGCTGTCGTGGGATTCGGGTACGTCCTCCAGCCAGGCCCGCAACAGAGGCCCGGCCTCCGAGACCTCCAGGTAGGGCACCAGCTCCTTGGCAAGCAGGCCGTCATAGGCGAAGGGGTAGCGCTCGGCGTAGCTCTCGACGAAGAAATCGAAGGGGTTGATGACCGTCAACTCGGCCACCAGATCGACATTCACCTCGATGAAACGCACCGCCTCGGGGAAGGTGACCCGGGCCAGCCAGTTGCCGAACGGATCCTGCTGCCAGTGGATGAAAAAGGGCTTGGGCGCGATGTTCAGCGAATAGGCCAGGACCGGGGTGCGGCTGTGGGCCGCCGGGCGCAGCCGGATCATGTGCGGCGACACGCGCACCAGGCGGTCGAACTCGTAACGGGTGTGGTGCGTCAGCCCTACGCGTATCGCCATATCCTGCTCTCCCGTCCATCGTCGTTTCCGGCGCGAATGCCCGCTGCCGGGGTACCGCTCGGCAGGTTGGCACCCGCGTCCGTTCCGGCCCTCGGGCCGTTGCCAGGCAGCATGCGAATCAGGCCGCCTTTTCCAGACTGAACCAGGTGTCCACGATGGCGTCGTGGATCTCGGCGATGTCCTGCTGCAGGCTGTCGAGAAAGTCGTGCAGCCGCTCCTCGGAGATCAGCTGATCCACGTCGGCCCCCAGGGCATGCCGGCGCGCCTGCATCACCAGGCGCAGCGGCACCTCGTTGCGCGGCAGGCGTTCCAGGGCCTCCTGCACATAGCGCAGGGCATGGGCGACCGCGCGCGGGAACGGGATGTCCTGGAGCAGGAAGCGCACCACGTCCGTGCCATTGATGCGCCGCTTCACGTGCTGGCGGTACATCTGGAATCCGCTCTGGGAGCGCAGAATGCTGGTCCAGAGCAGCCCGTCGTAGGGGCTCGGGTCATCGCTGGCCTTTTTCAGGAAACGGATGGCACCGATGTCGATCTGGCGGGAGGTCATATCGGCCCGCTCCAGGTTGCGGCCGAGGCGGATGAAGTCATACGCGGGATCATGGCTCATGCACCCGGCCAGGAGGCCGGTGAGCGTCTGGCAGCGCTGCACGATCTCGCTCAGGAACTGGTAGCGGCCGCGCTTGCCGATCCCCGCGTCCATGTTGTCGTGCGCGAAGAGATAGAGCTCGTTGACGATCTCCCAGGCCTCCGAGGGCACCAGGTCCCGGGTGGTGCGCACGTTCTCGCGCGCCGCCTTCAGTGAACTGAAGACCGAGCTTGGATTGTAGTGGTCCGCGAGCAGGAACTTCACGCAGTTGCGCTCGTCGTCGCGCTGGTAGTGCTCGTCGAAGATGTCGTCCGTGCCGGTCACCGCCACCAGGCCCTTCCAGGACAGCGTCACCGTCTTGGGCATGTCCAGCGACACGAGATTGAAGGACATGACCATGCGCGCGGTGTTCTCGGCACGCTCGATGTACCGCGCCAGCCAGTACACCCTTTCCGCCACTCTCGAAAGCATCTCAGGCCTCCTCGTCCACGATCCAGGTATCCTTGCTGCCGCCGCCCTGCGAGGAATTCACCACCAGGGAACCCTTGCGCATCGCGACGCGGGTGAGCCCCCCGGCAGTCACATCGGTACGCACGCCCTGCAGCACGAAGGGCCGCAGGTCCAGGTGGCGCGGCTCGAGGCCCTCGTCGCAGAGGGTCGGCGCCACCGACAGGCTCAGGGTCGGCTGGGCGATGTAGTTGCGCGGATCCTTCTTGATCAATTGCGCAAACTCGGCGCGCTGCTTCTTGGTCGCGTGCGGACCCACCAGCATCCCGTAGCCGCCGGACTCGTTGGCGGGCTTGACCACCAGTTCCTCCAGGTGTTTCAGCACATACCCCCGATCCTTCTCGTTCACGCAGAGGTAGGTCGGTACGTTCGGAATGATCGGATCCTGGTCCAGGTAGTACTTGATCATGTCCGGCACGTAGGCGTAGATCACCTTGTCATCGGCCACGCCGGACCCGGG
>JAWLFM010000034.1:0-19161 GCA_041685565.1 Thioalkalivibrio sp. | reverse complement strand
GCGGGCCACCCCGGGGCGGGGGCCCACGACCTGGAGGAAGCGGCGGTCTGCCGCTTGCAGATCCTGCTCGCCGACCACCTCCCCGGCGTCGGGCGCGATGCCCTGATGGCGGACATGGACGCCTGGGGCTACAGCTTCCGCCTGGGTTCCACCCGGGCCTGGTTCCTGCGCGATAGCGAGGACGCGGATGCCTGGCTGCGCACCCATGACCTGGTCGACGCCACGGGCGCGGTCACCTTCCGCCTTCGCGGCGCGCCATGACCTGCCGAGGCCGGCCCCCTTCGCCGCCTTGGGGGTGACGACGCCGCACATTCAACGCGAAGGTGACGGCTGCGCGCACCGTCAGGGCGCGGGCAGGGACGGGAAACCCGACGCCGGGCCGGGCGTCGTGCAGGACTGCGGGGCCGATGGCATAGTGAGCCATCCAGCCGAACCGGCAACGATCGGCAAGCAACACGAAAGGGAGCACTGCATGGAGACCCACAAACGTCCGCAACCGGGCGAGAAGCTTCGGGCCGCCGCCAAGGTCGCCCGGATCCCGGTCAAGATCGCCCCGACGGAGCAGCCGCTGCGCAAGCCGCGCTGGATTCGCGCGCAAAGCCAGGCGGCCCCGGGGGTGCAGCGGATCAAGCGCATCCTGCGTGAGCAGCGCCTGCACACCGTCTGCGAGGAGGCCAACTGTCCGAATCTCGGCGAATGCTTCGCCCACGGCACCGCGACCTTCATGATCATGGGCGACATCTGCACCCGCCGCTGCCCCTTCTGCGATGTCGCTCACGGCCGTCCGAATCCCCTGGATCCCGAAGAACCGCGGCACCTGGCGGAGACCATCCAGGCCATGGAACTGGCCTACGTGGTCATCACTTCCGTGGACCGCGATGACCTGCGCGATGGCGGCGCGGCCCACTTCGTGGCCTGCATCCAGGCCGTGCGAGCGATGAACCCGCAGACGCGCATCGAGATCCTGGTCCCGGACTTCCGTGGCCGCATGGACACGGCCCTGGAAATCATGCGCTCAGCCCCGCCGGACGTCTTCAACCACAACCTGGAAACCGTTCCGCGCCTGTACCGCAAGGCACGACCGGGCTCCGATTACGCATGGTCGCTGGATCTGCTCGAGGCCTTCCGCGCGCAGCATCCGGGCGTGCCGACCAAGTCCGGTCTGATGCTGGGAATCGGCGAAACACGGGAGGAGCTGCTCGAGGTCCTGCAGGACCTGCGCGCGCATGGCTGCGAAATGCTGACCCTGGGCCAGTACCTGCAACCCAGCCGTCACCACTTGCCGGTGGAGCGTTACCTGGATCCGGAAGAATTCGACGAACTCGCTGAGCGCGCGCGGGAAATGGGCTTCCGCCAGGTCGCCAGCGGTCCGATGGTCCGCTCCTCCTACCATGCCGACCAGCAGGCACGTGAGATCGTGGCCTGACCGGCTTGTGCCCGCTCAAAGGCCGCGCATCGCCAGGGCCCTGACCAGCGGCTCGGGCAGGACATGGATGGGCTCCAGGACACAGCCCAGACGGGCGGCAAGCCGCTGTTCCAGGACCTCCGCGACCTGATCCGGATCCGTCCTCAGGCCCAGTGCAAGCATGGAGGTGCTGGCCAGCCCGGGATAGCCGCAGGCGTCCATGCGCCCGAATTCCGCCAGCCGCGGGCGCACGTTCAGGGCCAGGCCATGCATGCTGCAGCCATGACGCACACGCAGCCCCAGTGCCGCGATCTTGGCCCCATGCACGTACACGCCCGGGGCATCGGGCCGGGACGCCGCCGGGATGCCGAAGTCCGCAAGCGTATCGATGACGGCCCCCTGCAGCAACTCCACCAGGGCCCGGATGCCCAGGCGATGCCGGCGCAGGTCGAGCAGCACATACAGAACCACCTGTCCGGGACCGTGGAAGGTGACCTGCCCACCGCGATCGCAGCGGACCACCGGGATCGCGGTGGGCGCCCGAAGGTGTCCCGGGCGGGCATTGCGACCCAGGGTGAATACCGGTGGATGTTGCACGCGCCACAGGGCATCCGCGGCCTCTGCCTTGCGCTCCCGAAGCTGTAGTTGCATCGCCTTCCAGACCGGCACATAGGGTTGCAATCCCAGTCGATGCCGGCGCAGGACTCCGGGCTTCGTTGCCGGGGCAGATGGCAAGGCCGGGACCACGCGGTTCAGAGCACCATGCGCACCCGGGCGCACTCTCCCAGGGCCCGATAGAGGGTGTCGAGCTGTTCCTGACTGGTCGCGGTCAGGGTGATGGTCACCCCTACGTAATTTCCGCCCCGGGACTCGCGCTGGACGACATCGACCGAGTCGCGGTCGGGCAGGTGCCGCGCAATACAGGCTTCAACGTCTGCGAGGAACTCGGGATGTGCCTCGCCCATGACCTTGATCGGAAAACGGCACGGAAATTCGAGCAGGCTCTCGCGGTCTTCAGCCATGATGGATCTCCAGCCCCGGACCACGGGTCGCACGAACGCGCGCCTGTCGATACCGCTCCAGTGCCTTGCGCCAGACGGGCCCCGGCCGCCCGGTACCGACGGGCCGTCCATCGAGCCGTGTGACCGGAAGCACCTCCTTGGTCGAACTCGTCAGCCAGATCTCGTCGGCCGCGCGCAGGTCGGCCTCGGTGATCGGCTCCTCGCGGCAGTCCTGGCGCCCGGCCCGCAACACCTCCAGCACGAAGGCACGGGTAATCCCCGGGAGAATCGCAGGACCCAGCGCCGTGGTGCGGACCACGCCGTCCCTGACCACGAAGACATTGCTGGCCGCACCCTCCGTGAGCAGGCCATCGCGCAACAGAATGGCCTCGACCGCAGCCTGCTCGGCCGCCTGCTGCCGGGCCAGAACATTGGCGAGCAGGGCCACGGACTTGATGTCGCAACGGCCCCAGCGTTGATCGGGGACGGAGATGGCGCTGACGCCGGTCTCCGCCACCGCGGGATCCTGCGCCGCGAGCGGGCTCACCATCGCGAACACGGTCGCCGCCGTCTGGGCAGGGAAGGCATGGTCACGCGCGGCCTTGCCCCGGGTCACCTGCAGGTAGACCGACCGGTCGGCACCCGGATTTTCCTGCAACAGCCGCTGCAGCATGGCCCGCCAGCCGCCGTCGGGCATCGGATCGGGAAGCCGGATGGCGGAAAGCGAGCGGCGCAATCGCTCGAGGTGCGCGTCGAGCAGAAACATCTGCCCGTCATAACTCGGGATGACCTCGTAGACACCATCCCCGAACAGGAAACCCCGATCCATCGGTGAAATGGAGGCCTTCTCGGGCGGCAGGTACGCGCCATTCAGATAGACCATCACGGCCGTTCAGAAGGGCCAGGCGGAACGGAGTGCCAGCGCCGAACTGTCCCACAGCCAGCGAAACATGCCGCCGGCATCCACCGACTCCAGCGCGACCAGCGGCTGTCGCGCCAGCACCTCTCCGCGCAGGGTCACCACCACCTCACCCAGGGCATCGCCCTCCGCCAGCGGCGCCATGTGCGGTCCGTGAAGCTCCATGCTGGCCTCCAGTTGGTCACCCTGCCCCTGCGGCAGCACCACCCAGAAGGCCTGGGCGAGCCCTGCGGGGACCGTGGTGCTCTCGCCCTTGTAGACGCGAGGCTCGCTCAGGACCGTCCCACCCTCGAACAGCTTGCGTGACTCGAAGAAGCGCATGCCCCAATTGATCAGGGCCTGGGATTCGTTCGCCCGCATGATGCCGCCACGCTGGTGGTTCGGCGCGTCGATCCCCATCACCACCGCGATCAGGCGCCGGCCATTGCGCTTCGCGGAGGACACCAGGTTGTACCCGGCGGCCGAGGTCCAGCCAGTCTTCAGGCCATCGAAGCTCTCGTCCCGCCACAACAGCAGGTTCCGGTTGGATTGCTCTATATCACTGTATTCAAATGATTTTTCACTGTAATAACCATAGGAGTCGGGGAAATCCCGAATCAGTGCACGGGCAAGCCGGGCCATGTCTGCCGGCGTGGTGTACTGCGCCTCATCGCTGGGCAGGCCATGCGGATTGGTGAAATAGGACCGGTTCATCCCCAGTACCCTGGCCTGGGCGTTCATCAGATCCACGAAGGCCCCTTCGGAGCCCGCCACGAGTTCGGCAAGGGCGGTTGATGCGTCGTTTCCCGACTGCACGATCATGCCGCGCAGCAGGTCCTCCACCCGCACCTGTTCGCCCACCTCGATGAACATCCGCGAGGCGCCCTGCATGCCCGTGCGCCAGGCACGCTCGCTGATCGTGACCGTGTCGTCCAGTGCGATCTTTCCGGCCTTGATCTCGCCGAAGACCACATAGGCCGTCATCAGCTTGGTGAGGCTTGCCGGCTCCCGCTCCACGTCCGGATCCAGGGCGGCAATGGGCAGGCCGGAGTCGAAGTCCACCAGGATGTAGCTCTGGGCGGTGATGTCCGAGGGCGGCTGCGGGATCACGCCCAGGGAGGCGACCCCGGTGGCGCCGGGGGTCGGCAGGGTTGGCAGGGTTGCCGTCTGGGCCAGCACCGGCGGCGACGACAGCAGCGGGACGAGGACGAGACAGACCAGCAGGAGTACGAGGGACTTCTTCATCGATTGGGCAACCTGGGCTTTGAGCGGTGAGAAAGATATCAGAGATTGCACTGCGGACGGGGATCGATTCACTCTTCAGCGACCACCCGATAGTCCTGCAGTGCAGCCTGCTGCAGCCGCTCCTCGACATCCCGCACCGCCGAGGCGCCGGCCAACGGGCCGATCCGGACCCGGTGCAGCGGCACCCCGGATGTGGAGGACAGGGTGGTGATGCGCACCTCGCCAAAGCCGAGACCGCGCAGATCCCGCTGGACCCGTTCCGCCGCACTGCGGTCGGCAAAGGCGCCCACCTGGACGAAGCGTGGCTGGACCTCGGAGCCGTCGCGAATTTCCAGTGCGGGCGCGTCCAGGGATCCGGATCCGGCAACCTGCACGGCCCGAGGCGCCTCCTCGGTTGGGCTGATCACGCGAATGTGCACCGGGGCAACTCCCTTCTCGACCATCCCGATCCGGTGCGCGGCCGCGTAGGACAGATCAATCACGCGGTCTCCGACGAACGGGCCACGGTCGTTCACACGCACGACGACACGGTGCCCATTGTCCAGATTCGTGACCTCCACATAGCTTGGCAGGGGCAACTGCCGGTGCGCCGCGGTCATTGCGAACATGTCATAGGACTCACCGCTGGAGGTGCGGCGGCCGTGGAACTTGGTGCCGTACCAGGATGCGAGGCCGCGCTGTTCAAAGCCCTCACTGGAAACCAGGGTCCGGTAGCGTTGTCCGAAGACCTCATACTCCGGGGGATTGCCGTAGCGGCTGGGCGGTTCGAACCGCGGCACGGCGTCGGGAATCGAGGCCAGGTCGGGCGGGATGACCGCGGGATGCCCGTCCGCCTGCCTCGGCCGGTCCGGACTGCCGCCGCAACCCACGAGCAGCACCAGCAGGGACACCAGCACGAATGCGCTGACCCCCAGCACGGCCGCAATGCATTCGCCGCTCCAGGCGACGGAGCATCGTGTGCCCATCAGGATACGGCCTCCGAAGGCCCGCCCGGTGCACGAACCGGCGCGGACCCGCGTTCCTGCGCTCCCCTGATCACGGCCGCAGCGCCTCGGTCAACTGGTGGACCGCCATCGCATACAGCGGACTGCGGTTGTAGCGCGTGATCACATAGAAGTTCGGATACCCCAGGTAGAATTCGGGCCCGTCACTGCCATCGAGCCGGATCAGGGAGAAGCGACCGTCCTCGGGCACGACCTCGGTCGGAAACACGCCGTGTTGCGCCAGTTCCGCCAGCGAGAAGCGGGCCTGATAGCCCCCACCCAGAAGGGCCTCGTAGCCATCGCCATCGGCCCGGGCGCTGGCCACGACCGGCTGGCCCGTCTGCCACTGATGTTCGCGGAAGTAGTTTGCGACGCTGCCGATCGCATCCGCCCAGGAATTGATCAGGTCACGCCGGCCATCGTCGTCGAAATCGACGGCGTATGCCCGGTAGCTGGAGGAGATGAACTGCCCCCTGCCCATCGCACCGGCATAGGATCCTCGGGTCTCCCGCACATCCAGCCCATCTTCCTGCACCAACTGCAGAAAGTGCCCCAACTCGCTGCGGAAGAAGTCCTGCCGCGGCGGATAATCAAAGCCCAGGGTGACCAGGGCGTCGAAGACCCGGAAGCCGCCCAGGTTGCGCCCATAGTTGGTCTCAACACCGATGATGGCCGCGATCAGCGCCTGATCCACGCCGAAGGTCTCCTCGGCACGCTGGAGCCAGTCGGCCTGCTCGTCCATGAACACCCTGCCCCGTTCGATCCGCAGGTCGTTCACGAAGATTGGCCGGTAATCCTTCCACGGCCGGGCCTCGGCGGGCCGGGAGATCAGATCGAGGATGCGCTGCTGTGGTTCGACCTCCGCGAACAACTGCTCCAGCAGGGCGCGGTCCGTGCCTTGCGCCACACCTTCATCGATAAAGGCCTGCACCTCGGGCCGCTCCAGGTAAGGGGGTTCTCCGGCCCGGAACTCCGACTGCGAGACGGCCACCCCTGACATCGAGCATGCCCCGAGCAGCACGACCAATACGGCGTGGGTGCATCCATGCAGAAGCAGGCGCCCCATTGTGGTACGCGGTAAGGCGGTCATCGATTCACCAGTCGCTGTTGAGAATGAACGGCCATCAGGATACCGAACCCCACCATGAGGGTCACCAGCGAAGTGCCCCCATAGCTGACCAGGGGCAGCGGCACCCCGACCACCGGCAGCATTCCGCTCACCATCCCGATGTTGACCACCATGTAGACGGCGAAGGTCAGGCTGATGCTGCCGGCGATCAGGCGTGAAAAGCGATCCTGGGCCAGGGTGGCGATCCAGAGACCACGCGCGACGATCAGGAAGTACAGCGCCAGCAGCACGGCGATGCCGACGAAACCGAACTCCTCCGCGTAGACGGCAAAGACGAAGTCGGTGGAACGCTCGGGCAGGAACTGCAACTGCGACTGGGTCCCGTTCAGCCATCCCTTGCCGTATAGACCGCCGGATCCAATCGCGATCTTGGACTGGATGATGTGATAGCCCGCGCCCAGGGGATCGGACTCGGGGTTGAACAGGGTGAGGACCCGCTGGCGTTGGTAGTCGTGCATCTGCAACCACAACAGGGGAATCGCCGACGCGATGGCAAGGCCCAGCCCCAGGAACCAGCGCCAGCTCAGCCCGGCGAGGAAGACCACCAGCAGGCCGGCGGCGCCGATCAGCAGCGCGGTGCCCAGGTCCGGCTGACGCATGACCAATAGCACCGGCACCACGATCAGCACGCTGACCACGATCAGGTCGAGAAACCGCGGCGGTGCGTTGCGCAGGGACAGGTACCAGGCCAGCATCAGCGGCATCGCCAGCTTCATGATCTCCGAGGGCTGAAAGCGGATCAGTCCCAGATCCAGCCAGCGGCGGGCACCCTTCCCGATATCGCCCGCCAGCATCACCGCGATCAGCATGCCGAGACCCAGCAGAAACAGCCAGGGCGACCAGGCGCGCAGCATGGACACCGGAATGCGGGCCACCAGCAGCAACGCGATCAGGCCGAGGGCGATGCGCCCCGACTGCCGCTGCAGCGCCTCGACGCTCTCTCCCGTGGCGCTGAACAGGACCAACAGGCCAATGACCAGCAGGATGCCGAGGAGCACGAGCAAGACGCCGTCGAGGCGAAGGCTGCGCAGGATCCATTGCGACGTGGTGAGCTCGCGCCCGGTGACGCTGATCAAGGTTCCTCCTCCGCCTCGGCCACGAGTCCCAACGAAGTCAGATAGGCATCCATCACCTCGCGTGCGATCGGCGCGGCGACACGGCCACCGCTCCCGCCATGCTCAGCCAGCACCGCAACCGCGATCGCCGGTGCTTCGGCAGGGGCGTACCCGATGAACAGGGCGTGGTCCCAAAGCCTTCGCTCCAGTTCCGATTCGTCGTACTCCTGATCCTTGGCCAGGCTGAAGACCTGGGCGGTCCCGGTCTTGCCGGCAATGCGATACGTCGGCGAGGTACTGCCGATACTGCCCCATGCCGTCCCGTGCCGTGCATGCACCGCGTCGATCAGTGCCTGCTGGATGACGTCCCAGTGGGCCTCACTCGCGCTCACCGGGGCCAGGTATCGGACCGGCTCGGACTGTGGTTCCCCGTCGCCACCCTCCCGAACGGCCCGCACCAGGCGCGTCTGCACCCGTTGGCCCCGATTGGCAAGGGTGCTGGTCACGTCGGCGAGTTGCAGTGGCGTGGTCAGGAGGTAACCCTGGCCGATGGCCGTGATCAGCGTTTCGCCCGGAAACCACTGCAGGTTTTGCACCGACCGCTTCCATTCCCGACTGGGCAGGATGCCCGGCCGTTCGCCGGTGGCATCGATGCCGACCCGGTTCCCGATGCCGAAGGCGGCGAACATGGGCGCCATCCGGTCGATGCCAAGCTTGTGTCCGAGGTCGTAGAAATAGACGTCGGAGGACAAGGCGATGGCCCGGTTCATGTCCACCCAGCCGTGACCACCCCGCTTCCAGTCGCGATAGCGCCGCTCATGCCCCGGCAACTGATAATAGCCGGTCGCGAACATCCGGCGCTCCGCCGTGGTCACGTTTCCCTCGAGGCCCGCAAGGGCGACGATGGGCTTGAGGGTGGAACCGGGCGGATACTGGCCACTCAATGCCCGATTGAACAGGGGATTGTGCGGATCCGACTGCAGGGCCGAGAAATCCCTGTGCGAAATCCCGTTGACAAAGGGGTTGGGGTCGAAGCCCGGCTTGCTGACCAGGGCCAGCACCTCGCCAGTGGCCGGATCGATCGCCACCAGCGCCCCATCGTGCGGTGCCAGGGCATCGCGGGCAGCGCGCTGCAGATCCAGGTCGATACTCAGGAAGAGGTCCTGTCCCGGAACCGGCGGGACCACCGACAACTCCCGTATCACGCGACCCTGCGCGTTCACCTCGACCTGCTTGTAGCCCGTGGTCCCGTGCAGGACATCCTCGTAATAGCGCTCCACGCCCGTCTTGCCGGTATGCGAGGTACCCGCATAGTTGCGGGTATCGAGCCGCCGCAGATCCTGCTCGTTGATGCGCCCGACATATCCGACCACGTGGGCGAAATCCGCGCCCTGCGGGTAATGACGCACCGGTCTCGCCTCGATCTCCACCCCGGGCAGTTCATGGCGCGCGACCGCGATCCGGGCCACCGTCTCGTCATCGAGGCCCGACTTCAGCAGCACCGGCTGGAACGGGCGCCGCTGGCGCACGGAGCCGCGGAAGCGGTCGATCTCCGAGGTGGACAGGTCGACCAGCCCGGACAGACGCTCGAGCAGCAGATCGAGGTCCCCCGCCTGCTCCACCGTCACCTCGAGCTGGTACGCCGGGCGGTTTTCCGCCAGAAGGACGCCGTTGCGATCCAGGATCAGGCCCCGGGTGGGCGGGATCGGCTCGATCCGCAACCGGTTGTTCTCCGACAGCGTGGTGAAGTGCTCGTGGGCCCCGACCTGCAACGTGAACATCCGCCCCGCCAGCATCAGCACCAGCAGCAGCAGGACCACGATGGAAACGAGGATCCGGACGGAGAACCGGCTCTGGTCACGCCCTTCCTCGTTATAGGAGTCCTGCCGGTCAATCAACATACGTCAAAGGCCCTGCTGACGGGCGGAGGGATGAGGTGGGAAGGGGGCGGCGGCCCGCAGGACGGGGCGTGGGCCGCCCTGTCCCGCAAAAACCGGTCAGACCTTGCTTTTCTGGTACCGCTTGTAGCTCGCTATGATCTCCGCCTTCGCCGTCTCCGCGTCCGACCAGCCTTCAAGCCTCACCCATTTGTTCTTCTCCATCTCCTTGTAATGACCGAAGAAATGGGTGATCTGATCCAGCAATTCCTTCTGCACGTCGTTGGGTTCCTGGATCCGCTCATACTGCGGATCGAGCTTGGTGACCGGCACCGCGAGAATCTTGGCGTCCGGACCCGCCTCGTCGGACATGTTCAGGACGCCGATGGGCCGCGAGCGCACGACGGCACCCGGCACCAGCGGCACGGGTGTGATGACCAGCACGTCCAGCGGATCGCCATCCTCGGCCAGCGTGTGCGGGACGAACCCGTAATTGCAGGGGTAGAACATGGCCACGGTCATGAACCGGTCGACGACCAGGGCCCCGCTGTCCTTGTCGATCTCGTACTTGACGGGTTGCCCCAAGGCCGGAATTTCGATGACGACGTTGATATCGTTCGGCAAATCATGACCGGCGACAATTTTGCTCAGATCCATGTTCGAGGCCCTCACGGCTGGTTTGACGCGCCATTATACCGGCGTTGCTGCGGAGAGGAATTGCCCTTGCCTGGCCCGATCCCAACGGGTATAAGTCGGCGGGCAGACATGACCTCCACCCCTCTCCCCGGGAACCGTTGCAGCGTTCAGGATACGGTCAGGACGGGCCACCGGCAGCCTCGCATCCCCGCCCGGAGCCCGCCGGCCAACCGAGGCCCACACAAGGCAGCCACAGGACGACTTGATGCCCCCAACCGGATGCAGCCTCCACCGACGATGAAGGACATGCCGCTGCGCCCCGCCATACAGGCCCTGTCCGTGTTTTTTCTGGCACTGGCGGCGCTGCCTGCGCGCGGCGAATACCTCGCCTCCTGCCCCCTGCCGCCGGAATCCTTCTGGCCGGAACTGCGTACCCTGCCGCCGGAGGTCATCGAGATCGAGGCCGATTATGTCGAGGCGATCCGTTCCGAGCACATCCATGCCCGCGGCGACGTGCGTCTGTTCACGGAGGGACGCCGGCTGGATGCGGACTTGATCGATGTGTTCGTCCCGTCCCAGACCGTGGAGACGCAAGGACACACCCGCCTCTTCGACGGCGATTTGCTGGTCGAAGCGGAAGCAGGCCGCTACCGGCTCGAGGAAGACGTCGGTGAATTCTCCGACCTCGACTACTGGCTGCGATCCCGCAGGGCCCGTGGCAGCGCCGAGCAGGCCGCGCAGGATGGTCCGGGACGCATCCGCCTGACCAGCGGCAGCTTCACGACCTGTCCGGAGGGCGACGATAGCTGGCTGCTCACCGCGGACAGGATCCGCCTGGACCAGGACAGCGGGCGCGGGCACGGTTACGACGTAACCCTGCGCTTCAAGGATACCCCGATCTTCTATACCCCCTACATCAACTTTCCGATCGACGACCGACGGCAGTCGGGATTCCTGACGCCCTCGCTCGGATACAGCTCCAACAACGGCCTGGACGTCTCGGTACCCTGGTACTGGAACATCGCGCCGAACTACGACGCGACGATCGCGCCGCGCATCCTTTCCGAGCGCGGATTGATGCTCGAGTCCGAATGGCGCTATCTCCGGCCCAGCATGGACGGCATCCTCGACCTTTCCTACCTCCCCAGCGACCGGCTGGCCGAGGATGAGGATCGTCACATGGTGCGCTGGCGACACCGGAGCTCGATCCGACCCGGCCTGACCCTGCGCATCGATGCCACCGATGTGTCCGACCAGAGCTACTTTCAGGACTTCGGGACGGACGTCTTCACCTCCAGCACCCCGGTTGTCGAACGGCGGGCGGAACTGCTCTACAGCCAGCCCAACTGGCGCCTGACGGGACGGGTGCAGGATTTCCAGTCGCTCGATCCCACCCTGCCCGCGGCTTCAGAGCCCTACCGGCGCTTGCCCCAACTGCTGCTCCAGGCCGGCGCGGGCCTGAAATCCGGCATGTTCTGGGACTTGCGCTCGGAACTGGTCCGATTCGATCGCCGGGCATCGCTTACGGGCATCCGCTTCGATGTGGAGCCGGAGATCGGGTTTCGGCAGGATGGCGGTGGCTACTTCGTGGAGTCGCGTCTCAGCCTGCGTCACACCCGGTACGCCCTGGATGAGGCGGTGCCAGAGGCCGGACGCAACCTCACCCGCACCCTGCCCAGGGCAACCTTCGACGCGGGCCTGATCTTCGAACGCGGCCTCGACGATGGGGCCCTGCAGACCCTGGAGCCGCGCATCTTCTACGGCTACGTCCCGTTCCGCGACCAGGATGACATCCCGCGGTTCGACACCGGCGAACGCGAATTCAGCTTCGACAGCCTGTTCACGACCCAGCGGTTCATCGGGGCGGACCGCGTGGGTGACACCCACCAGTTGACCACCGCCGTGACCAGCCGCGTGATCGATCCCAATACCGGCACGGAACGTTTCAATGCCTCGGCCGGGCAGATCACCTACCTGGACGATCGCCGGGTCCGTCTGCGGCCCACCGATCCGCCGCGGCGGGAGAACCGTTCCGAGCTTGCCGCCGAGGGCCAGGCCCGTTTCTCGACCAGCTGGCAGGGACGCGCCTCGCTCATCTTCGACACCGATCGCGACCGTGCGCCGCTGGCGGCCGTGGCCGTCTCCTATAACCCAAACAAACGCGCCCTGTTGAATCTTGGCTACCGGCTGCGGGAAGACGAGATCGAACAGACCGACATCTCCGGTTTCTGGCCGCTGAACGATCGTCTGCGAGCGATCGGTCGCTGGAATTACAGCCTCCGCGACAGCCGGAATCTCGAACTCCTGGCCGGCCTTGAGTATCGTAGCTGCTGCTACGGAGTCCAGGTCGCACTGCGCCGCCACCTCACCGATTTCGACGGCGAGTATAATAACTCCATCTTCTTTCAGTTGACGCTCGACGGGCTCACCCGATTCGATACCGGGCTCGACAACCTGTTACGCGAGGGAATTTCCGGTTATGGCACCTATGAAGAACGCTAGCGCGCTGGCCGTGCTGCTCCTGGCGCTGCTCCTGGCCACGGGCACCGTTCATGGCCAGGAACAGCGCGACCGCTTCCTCGACCGCATCGTCGCGGTCGTCGGCGAGGACGTGATCACGCAACGCGAACTGGTATCGCGCATCAACCTTGTGCAACAGCAACTGGCAGAACGGGGCGGGCAGATGCCGAACCGCGACGTGCTGGTCCGCCAGGTCATGGAGCGCATGGTGGTGGACCGCGTACAGCTCCAGGAAGCGGAACGGGTCGGGATCAACATCGACGAAATCACCCTGAACCGCACCATGGAGAACATCGCTGCGGAGAACAACCTGACCCTGCTGCAACTGCGCAACGCGCTGGCTGCAGAGGGGGTGGACTTCAACGACTTCCGGCAGCAGATCCGCGACGAACTCACCATCGCACAACTCCGGCGGCGGCAGGTGGACAACCGTCTGCGCGTAAATGAGCAGGAAATCGATGACCTGATCGCGGCCGAGAGCGGGGCCATCGACCGGGACGTCCGGTATCAGCTGTCGCACATCCTGGTGGCGCTGCCCCAGGGCGCTGATTCGGCAACCATAGCCGCGGCACAGGAAAAGGCGGAGGAGTTGCGCGAAAGGGCGGCTTCCGGAGAGGACTTCCCGGATCTTGCCATCAACCATTCCGATGCGCCTGATGCCCTGGATGGCGGCGACATGGGGTGGCGCGGGGCGGCTGACCTGCCGACCCTGTTCGCACGCAATGTGATCCTGATGCGCCCGGGTGAGGTCAGCGAGGTGCTGCGTTCACCCAGCGGCTTCCACATCGTCAAGCTGGTGGATCGGGAGGCCGGCCCTGAACAGAAGTTGCGCCAGACTCGCGCCCGACACATCCTGATCAGTCCCGACCGCATCCGGACCGCCGAGGAGGCCCTGACCCAGGCCCGCAGCCTGCACAGCCGTATCCGGCAGGGCGCCTCCTTCGCCGATCTCGCCCGCGCCCACTCGGACGATAGCGGCTCCGCCGCCCGCGGCGGCGAGCTGGGCTGGCTCAGCCCCGGGGAGACGGTGCCGGCCTTCGAGGAGGCGATGCGTGGCCTCGCCGTGGGCGAGATCAGCCCCCCGATCCAGAGCGAGTTCGGCTGGCACGTCATCGAGGTCCTGGAACGGCGCGAGTTGGATGCCTCCCGGGAACTTCTCCGGGCCCGGGCGCAGGAGATCCTGCAGAACCGCAAGCGCGAGGAAGAGACCGAATTGTGGCTGCGGCGCCTGCGCGATGAGGCCTTCGTCGAGTACCGCATCGAGGGGCTGGGCGCCTGACCGGTGCCCGGGTTCGCTTCGATGAGCAGGCATGTGGCGCGCCTTGCGCTGACCGCAGGCGAACCGGCCGGCATTGGTCCGGACCTCCTGCTGCAGCTCGCCGCTCAACCGAGCGGAGCACAGCGCGTGGTGATCGCTGACCCGGAGGTTCTGGAACAGCGCGCCCGGCAGTTGGGCCTTGTCGTCCGCCTCGCGGGTTTCTCCCCCGACGCGCCGCGCCGGCCGACCCCCGCCGGCGTGCTCGAGGTATCCCCCGTACCGGCGGCGGCCCCGGTGCAGGCGGGTCGGCTGGATCCCGCCAATGCCGGGCACGTACTCGCGCTGCTGGAAACGGCGGCCGCTGGCTGCATCGATGGCCGGTTCGACGCCATGGTCACGGGTCCCGTGCACAAGGGCGTGATCAACCAGGCGGGCCATGCCTTCACGGGGCACACGGAATGGCTGGCGCAGCGAGCCGGCGGCCTGCGGCCGGTGATGATGCTCACCGCGGGCAGCCTGCGTGTGGCGCTCGCCACCACCCACCTGCCCCTGCGCGCCGTGGCCGACGCCATTACCCAGGAACTCCTGACCGAGGTCCTCACCATCCTCGATCACGACCTGCGCCGGGACTTCGGCATCGCCAGGCCGCGTATCGTGGTCTGCGGCCTGAACCCGCATGCCGGAGAACAGGGTGTGCTCGGACATGAGGACGCTGACATCATCGCCCCTGCGCTCGCCGCCCTGCGCAGGCGGGGGCTGGATCTGCGCGGCCCCCTCCCCGCGGATACCGCCTTTACGCCCCGAATCCTGTCCGGCGCCGACGCCGTGCTCGCCATGTACCACGACCAGGGACTGCCGGTGCTGAAACACGCCGGCTTCGGACATGCCGTGAATGTCACGCTCGGTCTGCCCTTCATCCGGACCTCGGTGGACCACGGCACCGCGCTGGATCTGGCCGGTACTGGCAGGGCCGAACCGGGAAGCTTCCTGGCGGCGGAGCGGCTGGCGGCCGAACTGGCGGCGCTCAGGGACCCGGCCGTTCCCGCCCCGACAGGATCCGACATTCCGGCCTGGACCGGGACGTGAGTCCTCCGATCAGGCCACGCAAGCGCTTCGGCCAGAACTTCCTGCACGATCGCGCCGTGCTGGGCCGCATCGTCGCCGCCATCGCGCCGCAACGCGACGACGCGATGATCGAGATCGGGCCGGGCCTGGGGGCGCTGACCATGCCATTGCTGCAGCGCCTGGAACACCTCGAGGTGGTGGAGATCGACCGCGATCTCACCGCCGCACTGCGCGCGATGGCCCCTCCCGAGCGGCTGACCATTCACAATGCGGACGCCCTGCGCTTCGATTTCGCCGCCCGTGCCCCGGCCGCCGGCCGACTGCGCATCGTGGGCAACCTGCCCTACAACATTTCCACTCCTTTGCTGTTCCATCTGCTCGGGCAGGCGGCCGCGATCCAGGACATGCACTTCCTGCTGCAGAAGGAGGTGGTGGAACGCATGGTGGCCGCGCCCGGCAGCAAGCGCTACGGACGACTGACCGTGATGCTCGGCGCCCGGGCGCAGGCACGGCAACTGTTCACGGTGGGACCCGGGGCCTTCCGGCCAGCGCCCAAGGTCGATTCCGCCGTGGTGCGCATCGAACCCCTGGCCGAACCCCTGGTCCCGCCCAGCGTCGAGGGCAGCTTCCGCCGGGTCGTGAACCAGGCCTTCTCCAACCGGCGCAAGACCCTGCGTCGCGCCCTGACCGGCATTCTCGACCCTGCCGCAATCGCAGCAACAGGGATCGACGGCGGGCGCCGGCCCGAGGAACTCGCCACCGATGACTTCCTGGCGCTGGCCCGTGCGGCCGACGCGGCCGCGAGTCCTGCAGCCGGCAGGGCGGGACCTCGGGGCAGCGTGTCCCGAGCCCTGGGCGCTGCGATCGAACCGGTCGATGACCCCGTGGAGCAGCCATGAACTTCCTCGTAGCCGATGTCGGCGGCACCAAGACCCTGCTTGCCCTCGCCTGCCTGGATGCCGGGGGCTGGAGGTTTGAACACCGGACCCGCCTTGTCAGCAGCGACTTTCCGAGTGCCCAGGATCTGATCCGGCATTGGCTGCAGACCAGCATGCCCAAAGACCGGGAGCTCGCCGGTATCGGGCTGGCGATCGCCGGGCCGGTTGCATCGGTTGGCGGAACCGTACAGGCGAAGACCACGAACCTGGACTGGCCGGTCATGAGCGAGTTGGGGCTGGCCCGGGAACTGGGTGCCACCACGGTGCTGATCAACGACTTTGCGGCCATTGGCGCAAGCCTGGACGCACTCGCTCCGGACGACATGGTGACCCTCCAATCCGGCGCCAATGACCCTGCCAGCCTGCGGCTGGTGGTGGGAGCCGGTACCGGACTCGGAACCTGCGCCGTGGGTCCGCCGCCCCGGAGCCGGCTGTTCCCGGGTGAAGGTGGCCACGCCGATTTCGCTGCCGCCGATGACTGGCAGGCGGCGCTCGCCCAATGGGTGCGTGGCCAGGAGGGGCGCTGCAGCCGCGAGCATCTGTTGAGTGGAGCCGGCATTACCCGCATCGCCACATATCTGCAGGAGCAGTCCGCCGACGGCGACCTGACGCAGGCCCTGCGCGAGGCCGATCCCGCCGCCGCCATCGGGGAACTGGCGGAGCAGGGACAGGCCGCGGCCTTGCAGGTCGCCGAGCGCTTTGTCAGCATCTTCGGTGGTCAGCTGGGCGATCTCGCCCTGCCGGCCCTCCCGCGCGGCGGCGTGTTCATCGCCGGCGGCATCGCTCCCCGCTGGTTGCGGCATTTCCAGGCCCCGGGATTCCTCCGGTCCTTCCGCAACAAGGCGCCGATGCAGAAGCTCCTGGAAGAATTGCCTCTGCATCTGATTGTCCATCCTGAACCCGGCCTGCTGGGCGCGGCCGTCGCCGTGCATCGGGCCGTGGAACCTGTCGGAGAAAACGCATGAGTCCTACGGAACACCGCATCGAAATCGAAGTTGCCACTGCCTACATCGAGGAGCAGTCGGATCCGGAGGCCTCGCGTTTCGTCTTTGCCTATCACATCACCATCCGCAATACCGGCGACGCATCGGTACAACTGCTGAACCGGCACTGGATCATCCGCGATGCCCGCGACCAGACCCAGGAGGTCCGCGGAGAGGGGGTGGTCGGCAAGCAACCGCGGATCCCGCCTGGCCAGGAGTTCGAATACACCAGTGGCACCGTCATCGAAACCCCCGTGGGCACGATGGAGGGCAGCTACGAAATGCGCGACGACTCGGGATTCACCTTCCAGGCGCCGATACCACCCTTCACCCTCTCCGTGCCGCACTCCCTGCACTGATGCCGGCACGCCGAGGGGTCCCGCGCCTGTTGCCACCATGCGGAAGGCCTGGCAAGGCCTGTATGACGCCAGAGCCTGCACCGGGTGCGCGTTGCCACCCCGGCCCCGACGGTGGGAGGCAACGATGGCGATCTATGCGGTAGGTGACATTCAGGGATGTCTTGCGCCCCTGGAGCGGCTGCTGGAACGCGTGCGCTTCGACCCCGCCGAGGACCGGCTCTGGCTGGTGGGCGATCTGGTGAACCGCGGACCGGCCTCCGGGAACTGCCTGCGCTATGTCCACGATCTCGGGTCCGCGGCGGTCACCGTGCTCGGCAATCACGACCTGCATCTGCTTGCCACCGCCGCAGGTCTGCGCCCACCACGTCCCAGGGACACCCTCAAGGACGTTCTCCAGCGCCCCGACGCCGAAGAACTCCTCGAGTGGCTCGCCGCGCGACCCCTGATTCATCACGACACGACGCTCGGCTGGACGCTGGTCCACGCTGGCATCCCTCCCCAATGGCACCTCGAGCAGGCGTGCACCGAGGCCAGGGCGGTCGAACAGGTGTTGCAGGCCCCACAACGGCGCGACGAATTCCTGGCGCGGATGTATGGCGACACCCCGGACCGCTGGGACGATGCCCTGAAGGGCATGGACCGCCTGCGCTACACCGTCAATGCCCTGACCCGGATGCGCTTCATTCGCAGGGACGGCGGACTGGACCTGAAGGAAAGTGGTCCGCCCGGGTCTGTGCCTTCCCGTCTGAGCCCGTGGTTCGAGGTGGGCAAACGGCGGATGGGCGGCCAGCCCATCGTGTTCGGGCACTGGTCCGCGCTCGGATACCGGCGCGGCGCAGATTGGCTGTCCCTGGACAGCGGCTGCGTGTGGGGTCGAGACCTCACCCTGGCGCGTCTGGACCCGGCCGCGCCCGACGAGCCAACCCTCTGGCAGCAGCCCTGCCGCTGACCGCATCAGGCCCTGTTCCTGGAACTCTGGCCCGCCCGGAAAGGCCGGGTGGCCCCTCTGGTCAGCGGAACGGTGTCATCGGCATCAGACCCTCCGGTCGGGTCATCCGGTTCATGTCCAACGAGATGCGGTCCATCGACTCGGACATCGCCCCGGTGGCGCGAGTCATTCGCGATACCGACGCGTCCATTCCGTCGACGTTCCCCGACATGTTCCGGATACTCGATGTGATGCTGTCGATCTCCGCGTTCATCCGACGCATATCGCCGGCCATCCACTCCGTGCCCGCTCGGACGCGGGCCAGTTCTACGGAGATCCCCGCCTGTCCCTCGACCATGCTGTCGGCCATCAGGTCCATGTCGCCCACCATCACATCCATGTCCACCGCCATGCCGGAGACGTCGATACCCATCTGACTCACGGCCCTGGTCATGGCACTCATGTCCCGGCCCATGTTGAACATGAACAAACCCATCCCCGCAAACGCGACGGCGACGACGATCAGCAACACGGTCACGCCGGCCACGCGTGCTCCCGCGACACTGCCCCCGCCCGGTCCGTCTCCAGCGACCTGATCAGCCATCACCCGTTCTCCTACCTGTGCACAACCGCGCGTCTCCCACGCGATGTTCCCTTCCGGCGAGCGCGGACATCTTCCACGCACCAGCCACCAGCCACCAGCCACCAGCCACCAGCCACCAGCCACCAGCCACCAGCCACCAGCCACCAGCCACCAGCCACCAGCCATCAGGAAAGGATAGCCGCGGCGCTGAGCGGGCGCACGGACGCAGCGCAAGGACCCGCTCAACCCGGTACGCTCCTCCCGCTGCAGCGGATCCAGGTGCGCTCCTCGTGGCCTC
>JAWLFM010000001.1:34770-60120 GCA_041685565.1 Thioalkalivibrio sp. | reverse complement strand
ATCCCTGGAGGTATCCGGGGCCTTCGGCAGGACCCAGCGGCCGAGGAGCCAGAAGTAGGCGATCACCATCGCCAACAGGGCAAGACCGATGGGCGTCACGTCGAACAGACCGAAATCCTCCAGGTCGTCGGGCATCAGGTCGTTCAGCAGGATCAGGGGGCTGGAGGCGACCAGGGTCAGCGTGCCGCCGGTAATGGCCGCGAAACCCATGGGAATCAGCAGCCGCGAGCGAGGGATGCCGACATCGCCGGAAACGCGGTTCAATACCGGCATGAACAACGCAGCGGCCCCGATGTTCTGCATGAAGCTGGTGATCAGTCCCACGGCACCAGATAGGACCGCCATCACGCGTTGTTCGGTGCGGCCCGCAAACCGCAGTATCAGCCTTGCGATGCGCGTCATCACGCCGGCCCGGTCCAGCCCGCTGCCGATGATCATCACGGCGATGATCGCCACGACGGCGTTGGACGAGAGACCGGAAAAGAGTTCCTCGGCAGGCACAATGGGTTCGATACCGGGAATCAGGCGGACCATGCCAATCAGAAACAGGATGATCAACGCGCCGATATCGATCCGGACGATCTCCGTGACGAACAGCAGGATGGTCAGACCCAGCAGCCCGAACACGATCAGGATCTCGGCAGTGAGGGCAACGTTGTCCATGGCTGGGGGATCCTTGCTGTTGCGGAAGCCGTCGTATTCGACCGGCGGGGCCGGGCGCATGTTCGTACCTGCCTTGCGCCCTGGCGCATCAGCCGCTCCTGGTACCGCTGCTACGCCGCCTCGACGGCGTAGCCGGCGCTCTGCCAGCCGGTCATGCCCCCCAGCACATTGAACACTGGTCCGCGTCCCTGCCTTTTCAGCAGGCTGGCCATCACCGACGACCGATAGCCGCTGCCGCAGATGACCGCCAGCGGCCGGTTCTTCGGGATCTCGTCCAGACGTCGAGGCAGTTCGCCCCCGCTGATGTGGCGGGCGCCTGCAATGTGGCCTTCCGACCATTCTGCGGGTTGGCGCACGTCCAGGATCACCAGGTCCCGATCCCGGTCGGCAGCCTGGCGCAGTTCATGAACGGTCCATTGGGGAAGGATCTCGATCTCGCGTCCACTGGTGCGCCAGGCCAACATGCCGCCCGAAAGCCAGGCGACCGGAAGGTCGTAGCCGATGCGCAGGAGTTGCCAGTGGATGTCCTCGAGATCGGCGGGCTGTTCCACCACCAGCAGGATCCGGGCGTCCTCGGGCAGCACGGTTCCTGCCCAGGTACTGAAGGACGTGCCGGCAGCAACGTTGAGGGCGCCGGGGATGTGCGCTGCAAAGGCCTCCGGCGAGCGGCAGTCCACCACGAAGGTATCGTCCCGACGGCTCATGCGTTCGAAGTCGTCGGGCTGGACGGCGGGGGGTTCGGGCAGGGTGCCCAGAGGCTTCGGACCCTGGATGTTCTGGCTGCGCATGCGGCGCCAGTACGGGGGCACCGTCGGCAGGTCCTTGAGTTCGAGACAGCGTTCGACGAAGCCCTCGCGGTCGTCGAGATCTGCGAGCATCCGATTCATGCGGCGCTCGTAACCGATGGTGGTGGAGAGCATGCTGCCGATATTGCCGCCGCAAAGGGAGCCGGCCACGTGGGTCGGATAGACGGGAACGTGGTCGGGAAGCCGCAGGATCTTTTCCTGCAGGGTGTGGCAGAACGCACCGGCGCCGGCCCGTGTTTCCTCCTCGCCGCCCAGGAGATCCGGTCGGGCAATGTCGTCCACCAGGAGCGCACCGCCCGAGAGAAGCAGTGCCGGTTCTTTGCCACGTGAGTGGTCATAGACCAGCAGCGAGATGTGTTCGGGCGTGTGTCCCGGCGTATGCACCACCTCGAACTCGATCTCGCCCATGCGCAGGCGTTCGCCGTCGTCCATGTAATGAACGGGATAACCGAGCTGGGCCCGCGCGCCCGCCAGGAGCTGCACATCGGCTCGAACCGGCAGCTCACAGATCCCGGAAAGATAATCGTTGTGCTGATGGGAGTCGGCGGCGTAGCGCAGCCGCATCCCGCGGGCCTGGGCCTCCTCCAGATAGTCATCCACGTCCCGACGCACGTCGAGGACCAGGGCCTCGCCGGTATCTTCGGAGCCGATGAAATATGATGCGTGCCCGAGGCTCTCGAGGTAGAACTGCTTGAAGATCATCGCGCACCTCCTTGTTCATTCACCGGTGTTTAGGTATCCGGGCTCTGGTGCTTGGTAGATCCTACTGAGCATAAGTCTCGAATACTCGTGCGCCAATACGCATAAATGCGCCATGGTTTCCGGGTGCGTTTTAATAATAAGAAAAACCTTATTTCATGATCTGGAGAGCGATTCTCTCGCCGCGCAAGATATGGTCGGTCCAGTCGGTGAAATCGATTCGCGTACATGTCCATGGAGGGTTTTCCCCCATAGGAGCGAATTCCGGATATTGCTAAGGTTCATCTGTAATGAGGCGATCAGAATCCTTCGTGAGTGATGGCCTGGTGCGGATGTAACACGGTTTGCCCTTGCGGCATGGCTGAGTATTGGCTTGCGTGGGACCTTAACTTGACCGCTCAATCTCTTTAGTCAGCATCAGGCAAGATTTTCTGCCAGGCACCTATCCAAACATCGGCCGATCGCAAGAATGGCCGAAGGGAGCATTTCATGAAGAGAGCACAGAGAACTTTGTATCCTGAAGATCCTTCCGAGGTTGAACCCAGACGAAGGCTCGATACCCCGCCCGTCCGCGCGATTTCGGCGCCGGACGCCCTCAAGCGATGGCTCGCCGGAGGGTGGCATGATCTCGTGAGAGCGCCGGCGGTCCTGCTGCACGGCCTTGTTGTCGCGGCCCTCGGGGCACTCATCCTGTTTCTGAGTCGGGAACAGCCGGCGGTCGGCATGATCTTCATCTTCGGCCTGCTGCTGCTCGGACCCGTGCTCGCGGTGGGTGTGAACGAGATGGCCCGCCGGCTGGATCAGGGCGGCCCCACACGGTTCAGCACCGGGCTCGGCGCGATACGAGAGCTGGGTGCTGCGATATGGCTCTACGCTGCCATCCTGATCATCCTGTTTGCCTTGTGGGCGGGCATGGTGTGGCAATGGATCGGTGTCCTGACGGTGGGCGATCTCGTGCCGCCGGCGACCCTGGGTGAGGTGCTGGGCGCGATGCTGGCCAGTCCGCAGGGGATCGTGTCCCTGCTGGGTTTCATTGCCGCCGCGGTGGTTTTCGCGCTGGCGGTCTTCGCCATCAGCCTGGTGACCCTGCCAGCCATGCTCGATCGTCAACGGGGCCTGGTGGATGCAGTGGCCACCAGCCTGAAGGCGCTGAAGACAAACCCCGGTCCCCTGTTGCTGTGGGGTCTGTTGATCACCGTCCTGTTTGCGGTGTCCGTGGCAACCGCCTTCATCGCCCTGATCGTGATCTTCCCCTGGCTGGGCCTGTCCATGTGGCATGGTTATCGGGACCTGGTGGGTCCGAGCCATGATCGGGCGTCGATGACCAAGTCGAATCCCACGCATGGCTGATGCAGCACGGTTGTGCGCAACCCAAAGGCACGACGACCGGGCGCCGGTGCCGACCGTCGCACCGGCGCCCATGGGTCAGGGACGGATTCCGCCTGCGTGGCCGTGGTGCCCACTAGTCCAACGCTTCGAATGATTCGGGCAGGACTTGGCCGCCATCCACGATCAGGGTCTGGCCGGTGATGTAACGGGCCTCGGGCGAGGCCAGAAAACACACGGCGTAGGCGATGTCCTGAGGCTCGCACAGCTGCCTGGTGGGGATGGACTCCGCCATCTGGCGAAGATAGTCGTCGCCCTGTTCCTTCAGTCCCTCGGTCAGCACGTTACCCGGCATGACCGCATTGATGGTGATCCCATCAGAGGCACACTCGAGTGCTGCCGAGCGCATGAAGCCCAACTGACCGGCCTTGCTGGCGCCGTAATGTGTCCAGCCGGGGAAGCCGGTGAGCGGTCCCGTAATCGAGGAGGTGAGCACGATGCGCCCGTACCCGCGCTCCCGCATGCCCGGCAGGACAGCCTGGGTCATGAAGAAGGCGCCGCGAAGATTGACCCCGATCACGGCCTCCCAGTCTTCCTCGCTCATGGTATCCAGGGCGGCTTGGGGAAATATCCCCGCGTTGGAGCAGACGACGTCTATTCTCTGGTGGCGTTCCTGTATTGCCTTCACCGCGCGCTGGCAGGAGGATTTGGAACCGACGTCCAAGACTTCGAACTCAGCGCCCAACTCCTCAGCAGCCTTTCGTACACCGGACTCGTCGACGTCGGTGACGACGACGGTCGCACCGGCTTCGATCATGGTTGCTGCAATGCCCTTGCCGATGCCCTTGGCGCCTCCGGTAATGATGACGACCTGGTCTGTCAATGCAAACATGAGAATGCCTCCTGGTCCGTTTCACTCCGTTCCGTTCCGGCTGTCCTGAATCCACGCGGATCCAGGCAAAGCATGTCAATGGATCGGCATCGACAGGTTCGATGCTGACATCAACGGCTTGGTTTGACGGGTGAGTGATGATACGGAGCGTGGTGGTTCTTCCCGGAGACCGTCAAGGCGTAGGATTGCGACTTGCAGTGAAGACCCGGAAGGTCTTCAATGTCGAATGGCAGGCACGGATGAATGGCACTGCATCAAAAGCGAAACCATTGGCCACGGGTCTGATGGGGCAGTGCGAAGAGACGCGTCAGGATTGCCCTGAAGGGTGTGCGGATGCACCCGCGATGCCTCGCACGCATCCCGTTACACCGGAGACGGGAGGCTCCACACCCCGGTGTTGCGCCGGCCATCCCGACGTCGGGAACCCTGGCTTCAGCCCAGCCATTGCCGGGATCCCGAGAGAGAAACCACGGAGCCGGAGGCCCAGATGAGGGAGCGGACGGAATCCTGGTCGGAAGTGAAGGCCGCGCTGTTCGACATGGACGGGGTTGTGACGGATACGGCGCGAGCGCATGCAGCGGCATGGAAACGCCTGTTTGACGAATTCCTCCAGGCCCGCGCGGATCGCCTCGATGAGGAATTCGAGCCCTTTGATCCCCGCGCCGACTATCTCCGCTACGTGGACGGCAAGCCCCGGGCCGACGGCATCAGGGACTTTCTCGATGCGCGCGGCATCGAACTGCCTGCCGGCAACCAGGACGATGGTGCGGACGAGGCGACCGTCGCCGGCCTCGGGAAGCGCAAGAATCAATATTTCCAGGCCTGGCTGGACGAAAACCGGGTCCAACCCTATCCCGGCACCCTGAGACTGCTCGATGCCCTGCGCAGCGCCGGCGTTGCCGCCGCGGTCTTTTCGTCCAGCCGCAATGCCGAAGCCGTGCTGCGCAGCGCAGGCTTGCTCGATCGGTTTGATGCCCGTGTCGACGGCAACGACCTCCTGCGCCTGGAGATTCCGGGCAAGCCAGATCCGGCCATGCTGCTGGAGGCGGCCCGGCAGTTGCGCGTCGAACCGGCCGCGTGTGCGGTCTTCGAGGATGCGGTCATCGGCGTGGAGGCTGGCGTACGGGGCGGGTTTCGCCCGGTGATTGGTGTCGCACGCGACGATGGGGAAGATCGCTTGCAGCAGGCGGGCGCCGACCTCGTGATTCGCGACCTGGGCGAACTCCGCTTCAGCCCGGCCGGCGGTCTGACCCTGCGGACGCTGGCGAACCTCCCTTCCGCGTTTGATCGCGAGAGCGGTGCGTTCCATCGCCTGAAGGACCGGCACCCGGCGGTCTTTCTCGATTATGACGGTACCCTGACCCCCATCGTCGAGGACCATACGAAGGCGTTCCTGGCCGACGACATGCGGGCAACGGTGGCGGCGCTTGCCCGACGTTGCACGGTGGTGATCGTGAGCGGCCGGGATCTGGCGAGGCTGCGGCAACTGGTCGCCCTGGACTCCGTGTGGCTCGCCGGTAGCCATGGGTTCGAGATCGCCGGCCCAAAGGGCGTCACCCAGGGATTGGAGAAGGGTGACCGGTTTCTTCCCGATCTCGATGAACTGGAGGGAAGACTGGAGGATCGGCTGTCCGGCATCGAGGGGCATGCGCTGGAACGAAAGAAGTTCTCGATCGCGGTGCATTACCGCAATGTCGCATCCGCGGACGTCGACCGGCTCAGGTCCGTGGTCGATTCGGCCCTGGCGGAATACCCGGATCTCCGTCTGGGCCATGGCAAGAAGGTCGTGGAGGTCGGCCCCGATATCGATTGGAACAAGGGCAAGGCCGTGAACTGGATTCTGCGCGAGCTGAATGCCGATCCCGCGCGCATCGTGCCGGTCTATGTGGGCGACGACATCACCGATGAGGACGCGTTTCAGGCCCTCGCCGGGGAGGGAATCTGCATCGCCGTGCGCCATGAGGAAACGCGCTCGACCGCTGCGGACTGCGCGGTGGACGATACCCTGGGCGTGAAACGCCTGCTCCAGTCACTGACGGGCGTTCTCGAGGCAGGGGGTGGCAGTGGTCCGACCCTGCGTGATCGCGGTGACTGGGCGCTGCGCTACTCCGGCTACCGCCCGGAACAGGAGGGTCTGCGGGAGGCCCTGTGCACGCTGGGCAATGGCTACTGCGCAACCCGTGGCGCCGCGCCGGATGCGCGTGCGGATGACGTGCATTATCCGGGCACCTATCTCGCGGGCGGGTACAACCGCCTGAGCAGTGATGTCGCCGGCCGCAAGGTCGAGAACGAGGACCTGGTCAATCTGCCCAACTGGCTGCCCCTGACCTTCCGGATCGATCGTGGCGACTGGTTCCGGCTCGATGATGTGGAGATCCTCTCCCTCGACCAGGAACTCGATCTCGTGCACGGCCTGCTGCTGCGCACGCTGCGCTTTCGCGACGCCGAAGGGCGCACGACGCTCTGGCGTGAGCATCGGCTGGTGAGCATGGACACCCCCAACATCGCGGCCCTGTGCGTGGAACTGACCCCCGAAGACTGGTCGGGACGGCTCACCGTCCGGGCCTCTCTCGATGGCGGCGTGGTGAACGATGGTGTCGCCCGCTACCGGGGTCTTGCGAACCGTCATCTCGAAATCCTGGAGGCGGGTCATCGGGGCGAGGACACGCTGTTCCTGCGCACACGCACCAACCAGTCGCTGCTCGGGCTTGCGCAGGCCGCGCGTACCCGCGTGTACCGGGACGGGGCGGCGCTGGATGCGGAGCGGCGCACCATCCGGGAAGGGCAGGGTATTGCGCAGGACATTGCCCTTGATCTCTCCGCGCGGGCGACCGTCCGGGTGGAGAAGATCGTCGCGCTGCACTCCTCCCGTGACTGGGCGATTTCCGAACCCGGCATCGAGGCATTGAGGGCGCTCGGCCGCACCGGCCGTTTCGATGCGGTTCGCGCCCGGCACGAAACGGCCTGGAGACATCTGTGGAGCGAGTGCGATATCGCTCTCGAAGACGAAGCGGCACCCACCACCGAGCTGAAGCTGCGCACCCACATCTTCCATCTGTTGCAGACCGCGTCGAAGCACTCGGTGGATCTCGACACCAGCATCCCCGCCCGCGGCTGGCACGGGGAGGCCTACCGGGGGCACATCTTCTGGGACGAACTCTTCATCTTTCCCTTTCTCAGTCTGCGCATTCCCATGCTGACGCGGGCGCTGCTGCGCTATCGTCACCGGCGTCTCGGCGAGGCCAGGCAGGCGGCGGCCGAGGCCGGTTACCAAGGCGCAATGTATCCCTGGCAAAGCGGCAGCGATGGCCGCGAGGAAACCCAGCGACTGCACCTGAACCCGGCGTCGGGCCGCTGGCTGCCGGACACCTCGCACCGGCAGCGCCACATCAACTCGGCCATCGCCTACAACGTCTGGCAATACTTCCAGACCTCGAACGATCAGGAATTCATGAATTTCTACGGGGCGGAGATGCTGCTGGAGATCGCGAGATTCTGGGCCAGCATCGCGATCTACAATCCCGCGCTGGACCGCTACGAGATCAAGGGGGTGATGGGACCGGACGAGTACCACACCGCCTATCCTGATGTCGATCCCGAGGCTGAGGGTGGTGTGAATAACAACGCCTACACCAATGTGATGGCGGCCTGGGTGCTGACGCGCGCGCGGGACACCATCGATCTGCTTCCGGAGATCCGCTGGCGGGAGCTGCGGGAGGACATGGGCCTGAACGATGAAGACCTGCGTCTCTGGGACGAGGTCAGCCGGAAGCTGCGGGTTCCCATTCAGGCCGACGGAATCATCAGCCAGTTCGAGGGCTATGAAGACCTCGAGGAACTCGACTGGGACGGCTACCGGAACCAATATGGCGACATCCAGCGCCTGGACCGAATCCTCGAGGCCGAGGGCGATTCGCCGAACCGGTACAAGGTCTCCAAGCAGGCCGATGTCCTGATGCTGTTCTATCTCTTCTCGGCGGAGGAACTGGCGATGCTCTTCGAGCAGCTGGGTTACCCGTTCGATCCCGAGACGATCCCGAGAAACGTCGACTACTACCTGGGACGCACCTCGCATGGATCGACCCTGAGTCAGGTCGTGCACTCCTGGGTGATGGCACGTTCCGACCGATCCCATTCCTGGGATCTCTTCCAGCGTGTGCTGGACAGTGACATCGCGGACATCCAGGGGGGTACGACCCCCGAGGGGATCCATGTCGGCGCCATGGCGGGAAGCGTCGATCTGGTGCAGCGCTGCTATCTCGGCATCAGCATGCGGGGGAACGTTCTGCACTTTGATCCGGCATTCCCCTCCGAACTGCACCGGGTCCAGGTCCGATTGCAGTACCGGAACCAGACACTGGAGGTGCAGGCCAACCACGATGCGCTGGAGATCCGCAGCGGTGCGTACACCACGCGATCGATCACCGTGGCCTATCGCGGTCACTACCGCGAAATGGCCCCGGGCGACCGCTGCCGGTTTCGCCTGCTCAAGCCGGAAGAGCGTCTCCGCGACGAGAATCGCGCGCGGCCGAAGCCTGCGGAGGCACCGGAACCCCCGCATGTGCGGGTCGATGGCGGCAGCGCGGAGGGCGACCGATGACAAACGATGTGGCAGCGATCAGACACGGGTTTCCGATGCTCACCGAGCATGATGTCTACCTGTTCAAACAGGGACGACACACCAGGCTTCACGAGAGGCTTGGCGCCCATGTTCGTGAGGTCGACGGTATTGCTGGTGTGAGCTTTGCCGTGTGGGCACCGAATGCACGTGAGGTTTCGGTCATCGGTGACTTCAACGGCTGGCGTGCCGGGAGCCATCCGCTGCAGATCCGTGAGGACGATTCCGGGATCTGGGAGGGCTTCGCGCCGGGCCTCACGGCGGGATCTCAATACAAGTTCCACATCTCGTCCCGGCTTGGAGACTACGCCGCGGACAAGGGGGATCCCTTCGCGTTCTCCTGGGAAAGGCCGCCGGCGACGGCCTGTCGGGTCCAGGAACTGGATTACCAGTGGGACGATGCCGCGTGGATGGATCGGCGCCACCGGGCCAACGGGCTGGATGCGCCCTGGTCCATCTACGAGATGCATCCGGGCTCCTGGCGGAGGGTGGCGGAGGAGGGCAATCGCATGCCCACCTACCGTGAACTGGCTGAATGGCTGCCTGCCTACCTGGGTGAGCTCGGCTTCACGCACGTGGAATTCATGCCGATCACCGAACATCCGTTCTACGGGTCATGGGGCTATCAGACCACGGGATATTTCGCTCCGACCGCCCGTTATGGAACGCCCCAGGACTTCATGTTCCTGGTGGATCGCCTGCATCAGCACGGCATCGGTGTGATCGTGGACTGGGTACCCTCGCATTTTCCGGATGATGAGCACGGGCTGCGGTATTTCGATGGCACCCATCTGTTCGAGCATGCCGATCCCAGGAGCGGTTTCCACCCGGAATGGCAGAGCTACATCTTCAACTACGGCCGGCACGAGGTTCGATCCTTTCTGCTCAGCAGCGCCCTGTTCTGGATGGAGAAGTACCATCTGGACGGACTGCGCGTGGATGCCGTGGCCTCCATGCTTTACCTGGACTATGGTCGCAAGGAGGGCGAATGGATTGCCAACGAACACGGCGGCAACGAGAATCTGGCCGCGGTTGCATTCCTGCGGGACCTGAACGAGGCCATCTACCGGGATCTGCCCGGCACCCAGACCATCGCCGAGGAATCCACCGCATGGCCCATGGTCTCGCGGCCGACCTATCTTGGCGGCCTGGGCTTCGGCATGAAATGGAACATGGGCTGGATGCACGACACCCTGGCCTACTTCGCTAACGACCCCCTGTACCGCAAGTATCATCACGACCGGCTCACCTTCAGCCTGGCCTACGCCTTCAACGAGAATTTCGTGCTCTCCCTGTCCCACGACGAGGTGGTGCACGGCAAGGGTTCGCTGATCAACAAGATGCCCGGCGATGAGTGGCAGAAGTTCGCCAACCTGCGGGCGCTGTTTGGATACATGTACGGGCACCCGGGCAAGAAGCTGCTGTTCATGGGGGACGAGTTCGGCCAGTGGCGGGAATGGAATCACGATCGCGCACTGGACTGGCAACTGCTCGAACAGTCCGCGCACCGCAGCCTGCGGCATTGGCTCGGCGACCTGAATCATCTCTACCGGAGCCAGCCCGCCCTGTTCGAGCAGGACTTCGTTTCGGCCGGCTTCGAGTGGATCGATCGCCAGGATGTCGAGGAGAGCACCCTGAGCTTCCTGCGCAAGGCCAGAAACCCCGACGACATGATCCTCGTGGTCTGCAACCTGACCCCCGTGCCGCGGGAGAATTACCGCGTTGGCGTCCCGCGCGGCGGATGGTGGCGGGAGCTGCTGAACAGCGATGCCCGTACCTATGGCGGCAGCGGGCGCGGTAATCGGGGCGGTGTGGAGACGGCACCCGTGGGCGCGCACGGCCACTACCATTCGCTGGTCCTCGACCTGCCGCCGCTGGCGGTCCTGTTTCTGCAACCGGGAGCCTGACTGCATATGGCGCGCATGTTTCCAGAGGAAGGCCGGTACCGGGTGGCGATCGAAGAGATCCGGCCCCGGGTGGATGGCGGGCGGTTTCCGATCAAGCGGACAGTGGGCGAATCCGTAATGGTTGAGGCCCGGGCCTACACCGACGGTCACGACCGGCTCCGGTGCCTGCTGCGCCATCGGCGGGAGGATGGCGCCCGCTGGCACGAGACTCCGATGGAGCCGACCATCAATGATTGGTGGCGCGCCGAGTTTACGGTGCCGGATCTCGGGAACTATCTCTATACCGTCATCGGGTGGGTGGACCACTTCCTGTCCTGGCGCCACGACCTGGACCTCCGCACCGAACCGGACGACATTCACGTGGCCTTGTTGATGGGTGCAGAGCTGGTACGACATGCGGCCGACCGGGCCACTGGGGCGGATGCCGAGATCCTGGCGGGGCTGGCGGAGGCGCTTGCCATGGGCGAGGACCTGGAGGCCCGGCTGGCGCTGGCCAACGGTACCCGGCTGGGTCAACTGATGGAGTGCCATGCCGATCGCAGCCTGGCCAGCGTGCATCCCCAGGAACTGGTGGTGACGGTGGAGCGGGAACGGGCCCGGTTTGGTGCCTGGTACGAAATCTTCCCTCGTTCCTGCGCCACGACCGAGGGCGCGCACGGTACCTTCAGCGATTGCGAGCAGCGGCTGCCATACATCGCCGAAATGGGCTTCGACGTGCTGTACCTCCCGCCGATCCATCCCATCGGCCGCATCAAGCGCAAGGGGCCCAACAACACCCTGACGGCAGGGCCCGACGACCCCGGCAGCCCTTGGGCGATCGGCTCGTCGGAGGGCGGGCACCTCAGTGTGCACCCCGCCCTGGGAACGCTGGAGGACTTTCGCAGCCTGGTTGCCAGCGCCCGCGATCACGGTCTGGAGATCGCCCTGGACATCGCCTTCCAGTGTGCCCCCGACCACCCCTACGTTGAGGAACACCCGGCATGGTTCCGCCACCGGCCAGACGGCAGCGTGCAGTACGCGGAGAACCCGCCGAAGAAATACCAGGATATCTATCCCTTCGATTTCGAGACCGACGACTGGCAGGGCCTGTGGCTCGAGCTCGAGGGCATCTTTCGCTTCTGGATCGAGCAGGGCGTGCAGATCTTCCGGGTGGACAACCCCCACACCAAGAGCTTCGCATTCTGGGAATGGGTGATCGCCTCGATCAGGCGCGATTTTCCCGAGACCCTGTTCCTGTCCGAGGCCTTTGCCCGGCCTGCCGTGCTGCATGGGCTGGCCAAGAGGGGATTCAGCCAGTCCTACAACTATTTTCCCTGGCGCAACACCAAGCAGGAACTGACCGCGTATTTCACCGAGCTCACGCGGGGCGAGGGCCGGGAATACCTGCGCCCCAATCTTTGGCCCAACACGCCGGACATACTGCCCGAGTACCTGCAGTTTGGCGGCCGGCCGGCCTACATGATCCGGGCGACGCTTGCGGCGACGCTGGGTGCCAGCTATGGCATTTACGGCCCGGCCTTCGAACTGATCGATAACCGGGCACGGGAACCGGGTTCCGAGGAATACCTCGATTCCGAGAAGTATCAGATCAGGCACTGGGATCTGCAGCGACCGGACAGCCTCAGGGACTATCTGGCCCGCCTCAACCGCATCCGCCGCGAGAACCCGGCGTTGCAGCACGACTGGAATCTGCGCTTCCATGCCGTGGACAACGAGGAAATCCTGGGTTTCAGCAAGACATGGGGGGACGGGGCCGATGCCATCCTGGTCGTGGT
Organism: Thioalkalivibrio sp.; assembly: GCA_041685565.1. GTDB lineage: Bacteria > Pseudomonadota > Gammaproteobacteria > Ectothiorhodospirales > Ectothiorhodospiraceae > Thioalkalivibrio. The sequence goes on along the minus strand of JAWLFM010000001.1, from coordinate 47,434 downwards.
CAATCTCGATCCCGTCCATGTGCAGTCGGGGTATGTGGAGGTCCCGTTGGAGGAATGGGGGCTGGATCCCGCCCGCCCCTATCAGGTGCATGATCTTCTCGGGAACTCGCGGCATCTGTGGCATGGATCGCGCAACTATGTGGCGCTCGATCCGCGGGCCGGCGCGGCCCATGTATTCCGTCTCCGGCGACGGGTGCGGACCGAGCATGACTTCGACTATTACCTATGAAGAGGTGGCTGGATGGCTGCGCAGGAAACCGGCTTGGAGGACGATCCGCTGTGGTACAAGGACGCCATCATCTACCAGATGCATGTCAAGGCGTTCCTGGATAGCAACAATGACGGGATCGGCGATTTTCCGGGTCTGACCAGCAAGCTCGACTACATCCAGGATCTCGGTGTCAACACCGTGTGGCTACTGCCGTTCTATCCCTCGCCCATGCGCGACGACGGCTATGACATCGCCGACTACCGCAACATCTACCCCGATTACGGCACCCGAAGGGACTTCCGTACCTTCATGCGCGAGGCCCACCGGCGCGGGTTGCGCGTGATCACCGAGTTGGTGATCAACCACACCTCGGACCAGCATCCCTGGTTCCAGGCAGCCCGCAAGGCGCCGCCGGACAGCAGGAAGCACGCCTTCTATGTGTGGAGCGACAGCAGGGAAAGGTTTCCCGAGACCCGCGTGATCTTCACCGACAGCGAGGTGTCGAACTGGACCTGGGACGACGAGGCCGGCGCCTATTACTGGCACCGGTTCTTCCACCACCAGCCGGATCTGAACCACAACAATCCGGAGGTGGTGAAGGCCGTGATCCGGATCATGCGCTTCTGGCTGGACATGGGCGTCGATGGCCTGCGCCTGGATGCCATTCCCTATCTTTGCGTGCGCGAGGGGACGAACAACGAGAACCTGCCCGAGACCCATGCGGTGCTCAAACGCATGCGTGCCGCGGTGGACGCGCATTACCCGTCGCGCATGTTCCTTGCGGAGGCCAATCAGTGGCCTGAGGATGCCCAGGAGTACTGTGGCGATGGTGACGAATGCCACATGATCTATCACTTCCCGTTGATGCCCCGCATGTACATGGCCGTGGCGCAGGAGGACCGCTATCCCATTCTGGAGATCATGGGCCAGACCCCGGAGATCCCCGATACCTGCCAGTGGGCGATCTTCCTGCGCAACCATGACGAACTGACCCTGGAGATGGTCACCGACCGCGAGCGCGACTACATGTACGAGCGTTACGCGGCGGATCCGCGCATGCGGGTCAATGTCGGGATCCGCCGCAGGCTCGCGCCGCTGATGGACAACGATCCCGAGAAGATCAAGCTGATGAACAGCCTCCTGATGTCGATGCCCGGTTCGCCGATCATCTATTACGGTGACGAGATCGGGATGGGGGACAATTTCTTTCTCGGGGATCGCAACGGTGTCCGCACACCGATGCAGTGGAGTCCGGACCGCAACGGCGGCTTCTCCCGGGCCGATCCCCAGTTTCTGTACCTGCCGCCGATGATGGATCCCGTCTACGGTTACGCGGCGGTGAATGTGGAGGCTCAGAGCCGCGAGCCGTCGTCGCTGCTGAACTGGATGAAGCGACTCATCGCGGTGCGCAAGGTCCATCCTGCCTTCGGTCGCGGTACCCTGACCTTTCTGCAGCCGGGGAACCGCAAGATCCTGGCCTACGTACGCGAGTACGGCGAAGAGTCGGTGTTGTGTGTGGCCAATCTCGCGCGTTCGGCACAGCCGGTGGAACTCGATCTGGCCCGCTTCAAGGGCAGGGTGCCGATGGAGTTGCTGGGACGCACGCCCTTTCCGCCCATCGGCGATCTACCCTATCTTCTGACCCTTCCGGGGCATGGTTTCTATTGGTTCGAATTGGCCCGGCATGTCGAGGCGCCGGCCTGGCACCAGGAGGGGCTGCCTTCCAAGGAGCTGCCGGTGCTGGTGCTTTCCGGTGGCTGGCAGAGCTTCCTGCCCGAACAGCTGCAGCCAGGGTCGCGGGAGGCGAGTGTCGCCGCGAAGCTGAGAAGCCGGCTGGAAGGAGAGGTCCTGCCGGCCTATCTGCGGGATCAGCGCTGGTTCGCAGCCAAGGGTCAGGTACTCGAGGCCGTGGAGGTGGCGCGCGCGTTGCCGTGGCACGCCGCGGATCGCGAATGGCTGCTGCTGTGGGTGCGGTGCCGGTTCGAGCGGGGGCCGGTACAGACCTATTTTTTGCCGCTGGGGCTGGTGTGGGGCGACATCGACGAGGAACAGGTGCGCCCGTTGCTGCCCGCCGCGCTGGCCCGCGTGCGGCAGCGGGCCAGGGTCGGTGTCCTGCACGACGCGGCGGCGGCCGAAGAGTTCGTTCAGGCCCTGGTCGCGTCGATGGCAAGGGGATCGGACCATCCACAGGACTCCGGGGTGCTGCGCTTCCGTCCCACCGCCGCATATCCGCAGGTGCTGGGTGCGGGCCCGCTGCAGGGCCTGCAGCGACCCGGGGCCGAGGGAACCAATACCACGGTCGTCCTCGGCGAACGCCTGTTTCTCAAGCTGTATCGGCGCATCCAGCCGGGCGTGAGTCCCGAGTTGGAAATGGGGCGATACCTGACGGAGGTCTCGCCCTTCCCCAACATCTCGCCGCTGGCGGGATCGATGGAATACCAGGCTGCGGGCGAGGATCCCTCGACGCTGGCCCTTCTCCAGGGCCATGTCACCAACCAGGGTGACGGCTGGAGTTACAGCGTCGACTACCTGACCCGCCACTTCGAGGATTGCCTGACCCGGCCCGAGGTGATGTCCGCAGAGGCGCACGGTGACTACGCCCGCCTGATGCAGACCCTCGGGACGCGCACCGGCGAACTGCATGTCGCGCTGGCCAGGCCAGGCACCGATCCCGCCTTCGCGCCTGAGTCCATGCAGTCCAGCGATCTGGAGGCGTGGGGCAACCGGGTGTGCGAGGACGTGCACACCAGCCTCGACCTGCTGGCCGGACGTCGGGAAGGTCTGGTGGATGAGCTCCAACCAGCGGTGGAGCGTTTGCTGGACGCGAGGCAGCCGCTGCTCCGGCGCATCATGGCACTGATCAGTGAGCCGGTGGACGCCCTCAAGACCCGCTATCACGGCGACTACCATCTGGGGCAGGTCCTGTTGACCGAGAACGATTTCGTGATCATCGACTTCGAGGGCGAACCCGCCCGGCCGATCGATGAGCGCAGGATCAAGCATTCACCCCTGCGCGATGTGGCCGGAATGCTCCGTTCATTCAGCTATGCCGGGGCCGCGGCGCTGGCGAACGGTACCGCTGAGCGACCCGCCGACCGCGAACGTCTGCTGCCGCATGCCCGGGAGTGGGAACGCATCAGCGCTGATGCCTTTCTCGCCGGTTATCGGGAGACCGCTGCCGATTGCCCTTCCTCGCCGGCGGCCATCGCTGCCTGCCATCGACTGATCCGTCTGTTCGTGATGGAGAAGGCGCTCTATGAATTGCGTTACGAACTGGATCACCGGCTGGACTGGGTCGGCATCCCGATCGACGGTCTCCTGAGCCTGCTGGAGGAGAGCCGCATGGGAGAGGCTGATGAGGCCTGAGGGCCCAGGGGTCGGCTCCGGCTGCCAGAGTGCGGCCGGAGCATTGCTTCCTGGCCCGGTGTCAGATCCGCTCACGCAACGGATCGGAAGGCGCCAATGCCGAAGCCCGTGAGCGACCACGAACCCGACGCGGCCTCGCGACCGGACCCGGCGATCACCGAGGCATTGCGACTGCTCGGCAAGCGGCGTCTGGCCCTTGCCATCCACGACAGCTGTCTTCCCGGCCTGCCTGGCGACGACATCGGACGGGGCGCGCTCTACAGTCGGGGGGCGCTGGAGTTCCTGGCCTTCATCCGTGGCCTGGGTTTCGACACCATCCAGCTCGGTCCCCTGGGACAGACGCCCCGCGACGATCCTTCGCCCTACAACGCCACCGTGTTCTCCAGGAACATCCTGAACCTGGATCTGCGTGGCCTGGCGGCCGCGGGTGAAGGGGCCGGCCTGCTCGATCCCGGCGCCCTCGAACGCCGGGTCCGGGATGCCCCCTGTGGTGACGGGTCGCGCAGCGTTCACGGCCATGCCTTCGACGCCGGGCAGGGCATGCTGGAGGAGATCCACCGAAACTTCGCCGCCGCGCGTCACCGGGGCGACCCGCGGGCCTTGAAGCTCGATGCGGAACTGCGCCTTTTTTCGGGCCGGAATCGCGGCTGGCTCCAACCCGAGGCGCTCTATCACGTGCTTAGGCGGCACCATGGAGGAAGGCATCATCGGGACTGGCCGGTGACCGACGCCGACTGCCCGGATGCCGCCCTGTATCAGCATGGGGGCGAACGCGAGGGTGCATGCAGGTCTCGCCGAGAGGCATTGTTCGCGGCGCATCGCGACGCGCTTGAATGCTATCGCCTGGGACAGTTCCTGGTGCAGCGGCAGCATGCCCTGTTCCACGCCGAGGCCAAGGGGCTCGGGTTGCGCCTTTATGGGGATCTCCAGGTCGGTCTCTCGGGCTGTGACGAGTGGGTCCGTGGCGGATTGCTCCTGGCGGATTACCGCATGGGGGCGCCGCCCAGCCGCACCAATCGCGAAGGACAGCCCTGGGGCTATGGGGTGTATGACCCGGATCAGTACCTCGAGGCCGATGGTGCACCGGGGCCGGTGCTGCGCTTCTTGCACGCCCGGGTCGAAAAGATGCTCGAGGAACTCGATGGTCTGCGCATCGATCACCCGCATGGTTTCGTCTGTCCTTGGGTATACCGCGCCGATGACCCGGACCCGTATCACGCCGTGCAGCATGGCGCGCGGTTGTTCTCGTCGCCGCAGCTCGTGGACCATCCGGACCTTGGCCGTTTCGCCATCGCCAAGGTGGAACAGCTGGACCAGGCCGTTCCCCGCTATGCGGACGGCTGGGTGCGATGGCTGCGGCCGGATCAGGTCGGCCGCTACGCCCTGCTGCTGGATACGGTTGTGAGCGTGGTGAGGGAGCATGGCGGTTCGAGCGAGGACATCCCCTGCGAGGTGCTGAGCACATTGCCTTATCCCGTGGCGAGCGCCATCAGGCGCCAGGGCCTGGGGCGGTTTCGGGTGACGCAGAAGGCGGATCTGTTCAACCGTGACGACGTCTACCGTAGCGAGAATGCCGAAGCCAGGGACTGGATCATGGTGGGAACGCACGACACGCCGCCGATCTGGCATCTGGCGCGCCAGTGGGTCGAGGACGGTGACCGGGCCCGGCAGGAGGCGGACGAACTTGCCGCCCGACTGGTCCCGCCCCCGGAACGGGAGCGCTTCGCGCGTGAATTGGCCGGGGATCGCAACAAGCTGGTGCATGCCAAGTGGGCGGACGTGTTCGCCAGCCCGGCAGAACAGGTCATGGTGTTCTTCGCCGACCTGCTCGGCCAGGAGCAGATCTACAACCGCGCCGGCGTCGTCGATGCCGAAAACTGGACCCTGCGGGTGCCCCGGGACTACGCCACGGCCTTTCCGCGCGCGGCGGCGCGGGGAGAGGCCCTGAACCTGCACTGCGTACTGGCCCTGGCGCTGCAGGGACGAGGCCGCGATTTCGCGCACCTTCACTGGGAACTGATTCAGCGCCTGCGCCAACAGGCCGGTTGGTGGTTTGCAGGCTAAGGCGGTCTTGATTGGCGGGAAGGTCGCGCATTGCCCCCTTCTCCCGCCTGGGGGTGAGGGGCCTCATCGGCGCGGCCGGCGCAGGGCCATGCCAGTTGGCGCGGAAGCGCGCGGCTGAAGGCTTCCTGGCAATGACCGGCTCCCAATGGTTCACTCGCCGCGGCGCTTCCGTGCCAATCAGGATTCGTCAACCCTCCTTCCGCGCGCGGGGTGTAGTCATACCTATTTACAAAATAAGAAGATGGGATTTGTGACCAGCACCAAGTCATCATTTCACGGAGGTGTTCGAACATACTATACTCAGTGGCACAAGATCCGCGCGGGTCTGTGCAAGATGGAATCCCGTTGGTGCGGTGTATGGTACAGGGAGCGGATCTCCTCCATCATGGAATATCACTGATGCGGGAGGCGATGTGTCAAAAAACGTTTTTGTCGTTGGTGCTGATCGGTTCAACATGCAGAAGATGAGAAAGGTCGAGATTGATGCCGACTATCAACTGCATGAGTTGCTAAGCTTTGACGAAGTAAAGGGCAAAGGCTTCTATCCCGTCGAGGAATGCCTTGCGAAGGCGCGGGAACGTCTGCAGGCCTTCGACGGTTCGATTGATGCCATCCTCGGCTATTGGGACTTTCCGGTCACCACGATGATTCCGATTCTCTGCCGGGAATACGGACTTCCATCACCTTCGCTCGAGAGCGTCCTGCGCTGCGAGCACAAGTACTGGAGCCGCATCGAGCAGCAAAGGGTCATCCCTGAAATGACCCCGCGATTCGATGCCGTGGATCCGTTCGACGACGCAGCGGTGGACGCCATCGACATTCCCTTTCCCTTCTGGATCAAGCCGGTAAAGGGAACGGATTCGCTCCTCGCCTTCAAGGTGCGAAACCGGCGCGAATTGCGCCATAGCATCGATAAGATCAGGGAGCGGATCGACCGGATTGGAAGGCCCTTCGATCAGATCCTTTCCCACGCGGACCTCCCCGAGGAGATTGCCGGCATCGGCGGGCATCATTGCATCATCGAGGAAGCGGTAGGCGGTCGCCAGTGCACGATCGAGGGTTATGTCTTTGGCGGCGAGCCGCATCATCACGGCATCATCGATTCCATCAACTATCCCAAGCGCTCGTCCTTCCTTCGCTACCAATATCCGTCACTCCTTCCAAAACGTGTGAAGGAGAGGATCCGTAAAGCGACCGACAGGCTCCTGCCGCATCTCGGGTACGACAACGCAACCTACAACGTGGAGTATTTTTTTCAGCCGAAGACCGAAAGGCTCATGTTGCTGGAGATCAATCCACGCCTGTCGCAATCGCACAGTGACATGTTCGAAAAGGTGGACGGTGCCTCCAACTTTCAGATCATGCTCGAACTGGCGCTTGGAAGAGAACCCGATTTTCCGTTACGACGCGGTCACTTCAGATGTGCCGCAAAGTTCCACGTGCGCGTGTTCGAGGATGGAATCGTCACCCAGGCTCCCGACTCCGATGATATTAAGCGCATACAGAAGGATTTTCCGGAGACGCTGATCGATCTCAAGGTCGAACAGGGAACGCGCCTGTCGGAGATGATCGAGCAGGACAGCTACAGCTACGACATCGCACACATCCATCTGGGCGCCCGGGACCGAAAGGCACTGCTGGACAAATACAACCGCATCCTGCACGCGCTGCACTTCGAGTTCGATCCCGTTCCCGACGAATCGCTGGAGGCGCCCGAGGTGGAGGAAATCGCATCCTAGTGGGAATCGCTGCGTAACCCGTTCCGGATCACGCTGGTGAACGCGTTGGGAGGAAGAACCGCGACTGTTCGAGCAACCCTGACAGTGGAGGTTTCGGCATGAGTGCTCAAACCATTGGCGAGATCCTGTCTTCCCGATCCGTGTCTGAGGATCAGCCGGCGATCGTCGCGATGGGGCGCGACACGCTTGAGACCACCTCTCGGGAGGAGCTTTTCGAACGGGCCGGACGTCTGGCGGGGGGGCTGCTGGCGGCTGGGCTGGTGCGCGGGGATCGGGTTGTGATTCTGGCTCCCAACAGCGCCGACTGGGTGGCGTCGGCGCTTGGCGTGATGAATGCCGGCGGTGTGTTGGTACCCCTGGACACGCAGATGCCGGGAGAGGACCTGGAGCATGCATTCGCCGATTCGGAGCCGCGGTTCATCTTCACCACCTCCAGGCTCCAGGACCGTCTTCCGGAGGACCTGGGCGACGCTCGCAGCTATTGGTTCGATGCCGAGCCGGACGCCGCGGATGCGTGGCAAGGGCTGCTGAGGCAGGATGCTGCGGCGGCAGCCGCGGAACACGACGATGTGGCGGCCATCTTCTACACCTCCGGCACTACAGGGCCTCCGAAGGGTGTGCCGCTGACGCACCGGAATCTGAGCAGTAACGTGCGGGCCCTGTGTGAGCAGGAGCTCGCGGATGGCCGCGACCGGGTCCTGGTCCCCTTGCCCTTCCACCACGTCTATCCCTTCACGGTTGGGATCCTGATTCCGTTGACGATCGGTGCGCCGATCATCGTGCCCTTCTCCCTGGTGGGCCCCCAGATCGTGCGCGCGCTGCGCGACGGCGACGCGACGGTGATGCTGGGGGTTCCCCGGCTTTACGAGGCCATCTGGACGGCCCTGGGGGACCGTATTGCCGGAAGGGGCCGGGCTGCAGCCCTTCTGTTCCGTCAGATGCTGGGCGTCTCGAAGCTCGCGCGCCGCCGACTGGGCCTGCGCCTGGGCCGGAGACTGTTCAAGGGCCTGCACCAGCGCCTGGCCCCGCGCCTGCGGCTGGTGGTCGCCGGCGGTGCCGCGCTCGACCCGGAACTCGGTCGGAGGCTGCAGGCGCTGGGCTGGGAGGTGGCCACTGGCTACGGGCTAAGCGAGACCTCTCCGATCCTGACCTACAATCCTCCCGACCGGCTGCGACTCGAGGCGGCCGGTCTCCCCCTGCCTGGGGTCGAAATCGCCATCGCTGACTCCGACTCCAAAGAGGGACGCGGCGAGGTGATGGCCCGGGGTCCCAGCGTGTTCGATGGTTACCTCAATCTTCCGGAGAAGACGGAAGAGGTCTTCGACGAGGATGGCTGGTTTCATACCGGGGACACCGGCGAGCTGGATGCCGAGGGTTATCTCCACCTGCATGGACGCGAGTCCTCGATGATCCTGCTCTCGGGCGGCGAGAACGTCGACCCGGAACGCGTGGAGGATGCGTTGCAGGCGGTCGACGAGGTGCGCGAGCTCGGCGTCCTTGCGCATGAGGATCGTCTGGCGGCGGTGGTCGTCCCGGACTCGGGACTGTTGCGCGAGGTGACGGGCGAGGCGCTCGAAAAGCGGGTCAAGGACGCAGTGAAGAAGGCGGCCAAGGAACTGCCGAGCCATCATCGGCCGGGCATCCTGCGCATTGCGATGGACCCCTTGCCGCGCACGCGCCTGGGGAAGCTGCGCCGGCACAAGCTCGAGGCGCTGTTCGAGCAACTGGGTGAGAGCGACGCCGTATCCGAGGCCAGGCCGGAGCCGGTGTCCCCCGAGTCCATGGCACCCGACGACCAGCAGCTGCTCTCGGATCCTGCGGCGGAACAGACGTGGAATTACCTGGCGGAGCGCTTCCACGATGTCCGTCTCACGCCGGACAGCAGCCTCGCCGAGGAACTGGGGATCGACTCGCTCAGCTGGGTGGACCTGACGCTGGCGCTACAGGATCGTGCCGGAATCGACCTCGATGACTCGGCGATCGAGAGGGTCGAGACGGTCCGGGACCTGCTTCAGGAGGCGGCCGGCGCATCCGAGGCGAAGGAAGGGAAAGGGGAACTGAAGAAGCAGCTCGAAGACCCCGAGTCGCTCCTCGACGACGACCAGAAAAGGGCCCTTAGGCCTCCGGGGTGGGCAGATCGGATCGGGGGCCGGATGCTGCTCGGCCCCACACGGATGCTAAGCCGTCTTCTGATGCGTGTGGAGGTGCGGGGTCGTCTTCCGGAAGACGGGCCGTACCTGATCGCACCGCGCCATTTGAGCTTCGTCGACCCGCTGGCGCTGCTGCCCGCCTTCAGCAGGCAGCAACTGGAGTCGCTGTACTGGGCCGGCCTGGAGGACTATCTCTTCTCGAACCGGGTCTCCCGGGCCTTCAGCCGGATCGCGCGCATCCTGTCGATCGACCCCGGGTCCGCACCGCGCAGGAGCCTCGCGCTGGCTGCAGCGTGTCTGGAGCGCGGACACAGTCTGATCTGGTTTCCGGAAGGACAGCGTTCTCCGGACGGCCAACTTCAGCGCCTGCGGCCCGGCATCGGGCTGGTCCTCGCGGCGCAGCCAGTACCGGTGGTGCCCGTTTGGATCGAGGGCACACGGGAGGTGATGGCACCGGGTCGGCGTTTCCCGCGGTTGGGCAAACGGGTGCACGTGGTCATCGGCGACCCTGTGTCCCAACCGGCCTATGGGGATGACGAGCGGGAGATCGTGGAGAAGCTGCAGTCGGTGCTGGAGGCTCTGGGCACATCATTGAAGTCGGGGGGGTAGGCCCGCGTACGCCGGACCCGCTCAAGACCGAGAGCGGTGAGTGGGCGTACCCGGGCATCGAAAGCCATCGAAAAAACGACGGGAGTACCTGAACAATGAATGACAAGCCACTGATCCGAAGACTCGCTTCCTTGGACCAGAAGGACTCGGATGACGTCGGTGGCAAGAACGCCAGTCTCGGCGAGATGATCGCGACCCTCGAGGCACAGGGGATCCGCGTGCCGGGGGGCTTCGCGACCACGGCCACGGCCTATTGGCGTTTCATCGATGACAACGAGCTCCGCGACCCGATCGCCGAGGCCATGGGTGAGTTGAAATCCGATCAGTCCAACCTCAAGCGGGTGGGTGCCAAGGTCCGGCAAATGATCGAGCAGGCGCACTGGCCGGAGGATATCGCGCACGCCATCGTCGAGGCCTACGACGCGATGCGCCGCGAGACCGGCAGGAAGGAACTCGATGTTGCGGTACGCTCATCGGCCACTGCGGAGGATCTGCCCACGGCCAGCTTCGCGGGCCAGCTCGAGACCTTTCTGAACATACGCGGACATGACGCGCTCCTCGAGGCCTGTCGGAAATGCTACGCCTCGCTGTTCACGAATCGCGCCATCGCCTACCGGGAGCGGCAGGGCTTCGATCATCTGCAGATTGCGCTGTCCGTCGGTGTCCAGCGGATGGTGCGTTCCGACAAGGCCGGGTCCGGGGTCATGTTCTCGCTGGACACGGAGACCGGATATCCGGACGTGGTGCTGATCAATGCCGCCTGGGGCCTGGGGGAGACCGTGGTCCAGGGCAGCGTGGATCCGGACGAATACCACGTCTTCAAGCCGCTGCTGTCCCGGGCGAAGCCTGAAGGTCCGTTGCTGCCGATCATCGAAAAACGGCGCGGCGGCAAGGAGACCAAGATGGTCTACGGCCGAAAGAAGGGGGACGACGCCCCGGCACGGACCGTCGACACCTCGAAGAGGGAACGCGCCGCCTTCGTGCTCGCGAACGAGGAGATCCTGACGCTGGGCCGCTGGGCGGCAATGATCGAGGCCCATTACGGCAAGCCCATGGACATCGAATGGGCCAAGGACGGCCAGAGCGGCGACCTGTTCATCGTGCAGGCGCGACCGGAGACCGTGCACTCCCAGAAGGCGAACGAACCATTTCGGTCCTGGAGGCTGCTGTCCAGGGGCCAGAAGCTGGCCGAAGGCGTGGCCATCGGCGATGCAGTGGCGACCGGCATCATCCGGGTCCTCAAGACCCCGGAGGAGAGCGACAAGCTGGGGGAGGGGGATGTTCTGGTCACCGGCATGACCGATCCGGACTGGGTACCGGTGATGAAGAAGGCGGCGGCCATCGTGACGGACCATGGCGGCCGCACCAGCCATGCCGCAATCGTTTCCCGTGAGCTCGGGTTGACGGCCGTGGTGGGCGCCGGAGATGCGAGCACGAGCCTGGAGGACGGGCAGCAGGTCACGGTCTCCTGCGCCGAGGGGCAGCGGGGGTTCGTGTACGAGGGCGAGTCCGAGGTGGAGGTGAGCGAGACCGATCCCGACGAGATCGAGGACACGCGGACCGACATCATGATCAACCTCGCCAATCCCGGTGCCGCCTATCGCTGGTGGCGATTGCCCGCGAAGGGGATCGGGCTGGCCCGAATCGAATTCATCATCGGCAACGACATCAAGGCGCACCCGCTTGCCCTGATGCACCCGGATCGTGTGGAGGACAAGGCCGCCCAGAAGGCCATCGCCGAGTTGACCCGAGGCTACGAGGATGGTGCCGCGTTCTTCGTCGACCGCATGGCGCGGGGAATCGCCCGGCTGGCGGCGGCCCAGTGGCCAAATCCCGCCATCGTCCGGCTTTCGGATTTCAAGACCAACGAATATGCCGGCCTGATCGGCGGGCGGGGCTTCGAGCCTGAGGAGGCCAACCCGATGCTGGGCTGGCGCGGTGCGAGCCGTTACGTGGACGGGCCGTACGCCGAGGCCTTCGCGCTCGAGTGTGCCGGGGTACGCCGTGCCCGGGAGGAGATCGGGCTGGAGAACATCCGGGTGATGATTCCGTTCTGCCGAACCATCGACGAGGCGGACCGCGTGCTGGCGACGATGGCGGAACACGGGCTGGTGCGGGGCAAGGCCGGTCTGGAGATCTACATGATGGTCGAGATTCCGTCGAACGTGATCCTGGCGCGCGATTTCGGGGCCCGGGTCGATGGCTTCTCCATCGGTACCAATGACCTGACCCAGTTGGTGTTGGGTGTCGATCGGGACAACGATCTGCTCGCGTCCCTCTTCGACGCGCGCGATCCGGCAGTCAAGGCGGCGATCACCGACCTGCTGGAAAAGGCGCGGGAGGTCGGCGTGAAGACCGGGCTGTGCGGTCAGGCGCCGAGCGATCATCCGGAGTTCGCCGCCTTTCTGGTCGAGCAGGGAATCGACAGTATTTCGGTAAGCCCGGACAGCTTCATTGCCGTGAAACGCATCGTCGCCCGGGCGGAACGGGCAGCCGCGGGTTGACGCGGGGCTTCGGGCTGGGTG
>JAWLFM010000001.1:0-34670 GCA_041685565.1 Thioalkalivibrio sp. | reverse complement strand
ACGGGGCGGCCCGCAAGCTGCGGACCTTTCTTGAAATCACCATAAACAACGGGACACATGCTCATGGAAAATGGAACCTTCGTTGCGGTCCTTCTGATCTGGATCGCCTTCTTCATCCTCGCCATTCCGCTGGTCCTGCGCATGCGGCATCCCGATCAGAGACCGTTCGCCGCGTACCTGATCTTCGTGTCGATCTTCACACTGATTGCCGGGATCCTGTTCGCGGTCCTGTCCTGGCTCGCGGTGCTTCTGGGGCTTTCGCCGGCGCTGGAGCGCCTGTTGCCCTCGATCGTGTTCCTGCTGCTGGTGTTTGCACCCGCCTTGCTTGTCGCAACCTGGCAGGCCCGGAAGCCGCGTTGGCGGAAGGCACCGCCAACGTGAGCTGAAGCGAACGGGGCTGTCGTAATGTGCCGGGAAGCCCGGGGCCCGGATCCGTCGGCCAGGAGCGAACCTCGATCGCGGGTCTGGATCAGTCAGCCGCTTCCATGCGGCGAGCGATGTCGTACGGCAGTTCGACCTCGTCCGGTGGTTGGCCGATGTAGCGGCTCGACCGAGGCCGCAGTGCGTCGTCGAGGTCGTAGACGAGCGGCACCCCCACCGGGATCTCCACGTGGGCGATGACATCATCCGGGATGGCATCCAGCATCTTTACCATGCCCCGGATCGAGTTGCCGTGTGCCGATACCAGCGGGGTGCGGCCCTTCTTCAGCGCCTGCATCACCGGGCCCTCCCAGGCGGGTTTCATGCGCGCAACGGTGTCCTCCAGGCTCTCTCCGCGAGGCAGCCGGTTTCGGGGGACTTCCGCATACCGCGGATCATGCCCCGGAAAACGCGGATCCTCGGGGTCGAGCAGCGGTGGCCGCACGTCCCAGGAGCGTCGCCACGCATGGACCTGCCGATGGCCGGCCAGCTCCGCCATCGCGCCCTTGTCGAAGCCCTGGAGTGCGCCATAGTGGCGCTCGTTGAGGCGCCATTCGCGCACCACCGGCAGCCAGGCGAGATTCATTTCGTCGAGGATGATCCACAGGGTGCGTATGGCTCGGATCTGTACCGAAGTGAAGCAGAGGTCCGGCACCAGGGCCTCCGAAGCCAGCGCGGCAGCGGCATCGATCGCCTGTTGCCTGCCGGTATCGGTCAGATCGACATCGGTCCAGCCGGTGAACAGGTTGGAGCGGTTCCATGAACTCTCTCCGTGTCGCAGCAGGATCAACTGAGGCATGGTGCCTTCCTCCCGTGGACGCCCCAACCCGGCCATGCCGGTGGAGGTCATGAGCGTGGGTGTGTCGGCATCGCCACCCGAGTCCACGGGCCGATTCGCGCGGGGCGCGCCATCGTGGCGCGGGTGCCAACGGTCGGAGGGTCGTCGGGATGCCCGCGCGCTGCAGCAGGATCCGGCCACCGATCACGCAGGAAACGGAACATGGCGGAGCGACGATGGACCTATGAGTATAGGGGCAATGCCTCTGAATATGGGGCAATGCCCGGCGCTGATCGAAGGAGGAGACTCACGACGATGAATCAGGGACGCGAGCGGAATCCGGGAGAGCGATCGAAGGATGGCCGCCGAGGCCCTGGAGGAATGTGAGACCCTGGAGGTGGACGAAATCCGCGAGATTCTCAAGGGTAAGGTGCGCAAAGGGCAGGGATGAATCCGTTTCGACCCCGCCCCATCACCAGACGGCGTACCCCTTCCCGCGCACCCATTCGGGGTCACGCTGCCGGGCACCAGCGGCATCCAGCCCTTATTGCAAACCGAAACGACTGGAGACAGCACCATGAGCCTTGATGACAAGCACGTCGCCATCCTTGTCGAGGATGGTTACCAGGAACTGGAACTGCACTATCCCCGTCTGCGCATGCTGGAGGCCGGACTGCGGGTCTCTGTCGTGGGCGCCGGCAAGCCGGAATACGCCAGCGCCAAGGGCTATACGGTCAAGGCGGACGTCAGCGCCGACGCGATCGATGCGAACGACGTCGATGCGCTGATCATTCCCGGCGGCATGGCGCCCGACAAGATGCGCCGCCATCGGGCCATGGTCGACCTGGTTCGCGCCGTGCATGCGCGTGACCGGCCGGTGGCCTGGATCTGTCACGGCGGCTGGATGGCGGTATCGGCGGACATCCTGCGTGGGCGGCGCGCGACGTCGTTCCACTCGATCCGCGATGACATGGTCAACGCCGGAGCCGACTGGCGCGACGAGGAGGTCGTGCAGGACGGCAACCTGATCAGCAGCCGCACGCCGGATGACTTGCCCGCATTCTGCCGGGCCCTGCTCGAAAAGGTGGGATGATGCCGCCGGGCGTGCAGGAGAGGGCTTCAGGACCGGGCATGGAGGCCCTCGACCTGCGCCGCGGCCAGTGCAAGCACCGGCTGGATGCAAGGTCGGGTGCTACCCGCTGCCCATCGTCCGTTCGCAGCGAGCCCATGTACTTCACGAGGAACAACAAGGAGATCGACGAGATGCGTGATCGGGTGGAAAATGCAAACGCGCCGTTGCGCGCGGTGGTGATCAGGAGACGACCATGAACGATGAACTGAGCGACCTCGATCTCGTGAAGTGGTACTTCAACGTGTGCAACACGGCCCTCGCGACGCCCGATGCGAATCCCGTCGTCAGCCTGATCGAGTCCCTGGTGGTGAAGGCGACGCCGAACAGGATCATCGCGCTCGAACTCGTCGATGATGAAGACAGATCGCTCGGGCATTACACCACACGCTTCGTGGATGGCCAGTTCGGCCCGGTGGAGGCAGGGGAGCGCGACCCGGAGACCCGGTTCACGCTAAGGCGCTCGTTTCTGAGATCGGTCGTCGACGACAGCGACCACTATATCGAGCATCCGGAAAGGCTCGACTGGTCCTGGATCAGGCGCGTCTGACGGGGCGTGCCCCGGGGCACAGGCCCGGGGTCCGCCTTTCCTGGCCGCCTTGGTCACCAACGAGCACAGCGTCGCCCTGAATTGCCGCCGGGATCTCGGGGTTGAGACCGTGGATGGGATTTCTGGAGCGGGGCGGGAACGCGTCCATGCGGTCGATCTCGCGATGCTGCAGAAAATGCTTTGAAGATATCGGCCTCCACCTCTATACAGAAGGGGAGAGACCGACGATCCACGCGGTTGCGTCGGCACACGATGCCCCCGTGGCGAAGGTCGGGCGGTTCTGTTCCTGGGTGCGGGCGTGCCCGCAGGGACCACGGATCTTTCCAACCAAGGAGACGAAGACGATGAGTGATCGCGATGCCTACGTTGACAAGATGAAGGCGAAGATCGACCAGTGGAGCGCGGATCTGAACAGGCTGGAGGCGGAGTCGAAGGAGGCGGAGGCCGAGATGCGGATCAAATACGACGAGCAGATCAAGGAACTGCGCGAGCAGCGCAATGAGGCCGAGGAACGGCTTCGTGAACTGCAGGAGGCCAGCGGGGACTCGTGGAAACGATTGCGTGAAGGAATGGAGGCGGCCTGGGATGACATGACCAAGGCCTTTCGGGACGCCGCAGACCGCTTCAGATGATCAGATCCTGCAGTCCGCGGATCCAGTCGGGATGGCCGGTTATTGGGTACAGCAGAGTGAGAACCACCGATCGAACGGGCTCCGCGGTTCGCTTTTCCCGGTCATCTGGGGTCACGGGCTGGCGGGCGACCCAGGACCGCGACCGACTCACCGGGCAGCCGGAGCTGGTGGCCTTGCCAGTCAACGCCGGGGCTCGATTGCAACAATAACGGGGCATCATGGGCCTCGGGGCATTCCAGGGATTGCCCCCTTGTCCCCAGGTTGCAGGCGATCACCACACCTGGCCGCACCAGCATCAGCCAGCGCAGATGCTCGTCGAACCGGACCTCGATCTGATCGAGACGGTCGTCGGCGAAGGCTGGGTGTCCCCGTCGCAACGCGATGAGTGCATGGTGCCAGGCCAGGATCTCCGCATGCGCAGGCCGCGAGGGTTCATCCCAGTCGAGGCGGGAGCGTTCGAAGCTGTCTGCGGACTGGGGATCCGGGATGCTCTCGGGATCCCAGCCGAAGGCGGCGAATTCCTCCCGACGGCCCTTACGGACGGCATTGGCAAGCTCCGGGTCGCGGTGATCCGTGAAGTACAGGAACGGACTCGTCGCGGCCCATTCCTCGCCCTGAAACAGCATCGGCACGAATGGCGAGGTCAGGACCAGTGCTGCGCCCACCTTCAGTAGTCCCGGCGAGAGGAGGTGGCTGCTGCGTTCACCGATGGCCCGGTTGCCCACCTGGTCGTGGTTCTGCAGACAGCCGACGAAGCGGCGGCCCGGCAATCCGGTGGCCGGGCGCCCATGGGCGCGCCGGCGATAGCGGGAATAGGCACCGTCGTACGCGAACCCACGGGTCAGCGCCTTTGCGAGGTGGCGAAGGCTGCCGAAATCGGCGTAATAGCCATCGGATTCCCCGGTGAGTGCCGCATGCAGGGCATGATGAAAGTCTTCGTTCCACTGCGCATCCAGGCCGAAACCGCCGATCTCCACGGGGCGGATCAACCGGGGATCATTGAGGTCGCTTTCTGCGATCAGAACCAAGGGGCGGCCGGTGTGGCCTTCCAGCCTTCGGACCTCTCCGGACAGGGCCTCAAGCAGGTGCACGGCGGAGGTGTCGATGATGGCGTGGACCGCATCGATGCGCAGACCGTCGAAGTGGTAGTCGCGCAGCCACATCAGTGCATTGTCGATGAAGAAGCGCCGGACCTCGTCGCTGTCAGCGCGATCCAGGTTGACGGCGTCACCCCAGGGGGTGTTGTAGGCATCGGTGAAGTAGGGGCCGAACTGGCCGAGATAGTTGCCGTCCGGTCCCAGGTGGTTGTAGACCACATCGAGCAGCACGGCCAGCCCCCGGTGGTGACAGGCATCGACCAGTCGTTTCAGCCCATGGGGGCCGCCATAGGCGTGATGGGGTGCGAAGAGGTTTACGCCGTCGTAGCCCCAGCCCCGCTCACCGGGGAATTCCGCTACCGGCATCAGTTCCAGATGCGTGATGCCCAAGGCCACGAGATGATCGAGTTTGCCGATCACCGCATCGAACGTGCCCGCGGGGGTGAAGGTGCCCACATGGATTTCGGCGATGACCGCCGCGGCAAGGGGCGGTGCGCGCCAGCCGGCATCGCTCCATTCGAAGGTATCGTGTGCCACCCAGCGCGAAGACCCGTGCACGCCATGCGGTTGCCAGGGCGAGCGCGGATCCGGGAACGGGCCGTCGCCATCCAGGAGAAAGGCGTAGTCGACACCATGCGCCAGTGCTTCGGCCTCAACGCTCCACCAGCCGCCCTTCAGGGGTGTCATCGGCATGCGCGATCCGGCACATTCCAGCACGACACGCTCCGCCTTCGGTGCCCAGATGCTCAGCCGGGTCATGGTTCCTCCTCGACCCTTTCGAACAGGGCCACTGGGAACGGGGCCAGGATCTCCGCGACCGAACGGTCGCCACCGTCCAGCGATGCGCCGGAAAGCCGGTTGTGCCAGCGTCCTGGCGGAAGCGGCAGCACGGTATCCCGCCAGTCATCGGCAAGCCCGAGAATCAGGCGGGGCACCAGGGTCAGGACGCGGCCGCCACGCAGGTAGGCCACGGCGTGTTCGGCCTTGTGCCCGCGCGCGGCGATCGGCTCGTAGAGGCCCTTCGGGCCGAACGTCTCCGGTTGGCGGCGACGCAGGGCCAGCGCCTGGCGGATGACCCACAGCTTCGGAAGCCCTTCGTCGGCACGGGCCAGGATCTGTGCCGGCGACAGGGTGTCCAGTTCCGAAAGCAGGCGCTGCCGCCGATCGAAATCCACCGGTCTGCGATTGTCCGGATCCACGAGGCTCAGGTCCCACAGGTCCATCCCCTGGTAGATGTCCGGTATCCCCGGCGCGGTGCACTTGATCAGGGTCTGTGCAAGGCTGGTTACGCGACCGGGGCGGACCAGCGGCGTCACGAAGGTCTCCAACGCCTTCCGAAAGCCGGCATCACTCAGCAGGCGGGCCGCGAAGTCCTTTACCGCCTCTTCATAGGCGGGGTCGGATTCAGTCCAGCTGGTGTGGAGCTTGGCCTCGCGCATCGCCTTTTCCAGATACGCGGTGACGCGTTCGGCCTCGATGGGCCAGGCACCGACCAGCGTCTGGTAGAGCAGATATTCGGTCGCGGGGTCGGGCCAGACCCCCGTTCGGTAGTCACTGTTGCGGTGAATCCAATCCCGAACGGCCTGGCCCCAGTGCTGGGGGATCTCGGAAAGCAGCACCAGACGTGCCCGCACGTCCTCGCTGCGCTTGGTGTCGTGCGTCGAACTTGCGAGCATGGTCGTGGGGTGTCGACGCAGGGTGTCCAGGCAGGCCTGATGAAAGTCCTGCACCGACAGCCCGAGGTGCTCAGGATCGCCGCCCACCTCGTTCAGGGCGACCAGGCGATGAAACCGGTAGAAGGCGGTATCCTCCACCCCCTTCGCCATCGCCGGCCCCGTCAGCTGCTGAAAGCGCAGCGCCAGCTCCGTCTCCAGGTCCCCCTCGATGCGCAGCAACAGCAGCGCCTCCAGGAAGTCCAGCAATTCGCCATCCAGGTGCGGGGCCTGTGTGCGAGCCTGTTCGATCGCCGCATGGACGAAGCCGACATCCGCTTCAGCGAGGTCCACCCCCCTCATGACGTAGGTGCGGTAGACGGGGAAGCAGACCGCCACCTCGAGAAGTGTCTGGTAGAGCTGCTCGCGCGAGTAGTCGCGATGCCGGCGATGCCGTTCGCAGATTGTGACGAAGAGGGCAGTCAGCCGTTGGAGTTCGCTGCC
Organism: Thioalkalivibrio sp.; assembly: GCA_041685565.1. Taxonomy (GTDB): domain Bacteria; phylum Pseudomonadota; class Gammaproteobacteria; order Ectothiorhodospirales; family Ectothiorhodospiraceae; genus Thioalkalivibrio. The sequence continues at coordinate 27,908 of JAWLFM010000001.1, read as the reverse complement.
CAGGAGTTCCCGCAGGATCTGATGCTTGCTGTCGCGGACGACCGCCTGAAAATCCGCCGACTCGCCCGCGATTTCCTCGTAGAGCCAGGTCAGGGGCAAGGCCCCGGACGGATCCACGAAGAGTCCCTGCAGCCGGTTCAGGAAGTCGTAGCCGGTCGTGCCCGCGATGGGCCAGTTCTGGCGTAGCCGTTCGCCGGGTTCGAGGATCTTTTCCGCGACGATCCAGGCATCGGGGCAGGCCTCGCGCAGGCGTCGAAAGTATTGGGCCGGATCCCGCAGCCCGTCGGGGTGATCGACGCGCAGACCCTGTGCTGCCCCTTCCTGCACCCATTGGATGGGCAGGGCGTGTATGGCCTCGAATACCTCGCGTTCTTCCACACGTAAACCGGCCAAATCATTGATATCAAAGAAACGCCGATATCCGAGGTCCTGGGCGGCGCTCCTCCACCAGCTCAACCGGTAGTTCTGCCGGTCGATCAGCGCATCCATCGCATCGGCGTTGCTGTTCATCCAATCCAGTTCTGCGTGAATTGCGCCAAGGGCTGCCGCATCCCTCTGGCAGGCCTCCTCCAGTAGCTCGCGAATCACCGCCTGATCACGCTGACGCCGCTCCACGAGGTCGCGAGAGGTGACCTGGGGGCGCGGCAGGCGTGCGCAGGATTCCCCCAGGAAGCCCAGCAGTTCCAGCCCACTGCGCCGGTAGACCCGCTGCAGCAGGGCACCCAGGGAGGAGGGATCGATGGGGAAGCGGTGTTCATAGTAGTGCAGGGTGAACAGGCCTGCGCCAAAACGCAGCTGAAGCTCGCCCGCCTCGAGCACTCGGCCGTAGTGGTCCCCCAGGACCGGCAGCAGGACCTTGTTCGGCCAGCGCTCCTCTGAAGATTCCCAGTCCACGTCGAAGTAGAGTGCATAACGGCTGGCGGGACCGTTCTCCAGAACGTCCCACCACCAGGGATTCTGATCGCCGGCGATGGCCATGTGATTGGGAACGATGTCCAGCACCTGACCCATGCCGGCCTCTTCCAGCCTGGCGCAGAGGCGTTGGCGTGCCTCCTCTCCACCCAGTTCCCGGTTCACACGGAAGGGGTCGACCACGTCGTATCCGTGGGTACTGCCCTGCACCGCCTGCAGGAATGGGGAGAGGTAGACGTGGCTGATGCCCAGCGCTGCGAGATAGGGGACCACCCCGGCGGCATCGTCCAGGGTGAAGCCCGGATGGAGTTGCAGGCGGTAGGTGGCCAGGGGTTCAGCGGGCACAGCGCAGCACCACGATGCAACGGGCCTCGACGGGAACGATGTCCCCGGCGTCGAAGCGCCGTTCTTCGTCGCTCCAGCCGGCATCGGTGTCCAGTTCCCGGACCCAACCCTCGGCCCAGTTGCTGCCGGGCAGCGCGAATTCGAGGGCCTCGTGATGGGCGTTGAAGATCAGATAGAAGCCATCGTCGATCACGCGTTCGCCGTCGGGCCCCGGACCGGTGACGGAACGTCCGTTGATGAACACCCCAAGGGACTTGGCGTAGCCCTCACCCCAGTGTTCTTCCGCCATCTGTACGCCATCGGGAGTAAACCAGGCGATGTCCTTGACCTGTTCGCCATGAATGGGGCGGCCCTGGAACCAGCCGCGGCGTCGGAACACCGGATGATCCCGGCGAAGCCTGATCAGACCGCGGGTGAAGGACAGAAGATCGTCATCCACGTTCTCCCAGTCATACCAGGCGATCTCGTTGTCCTGGCAGTAGGCATTGTTGTTGCCCTGCTGGGTACGTCCGATCTCGTCGCCACCGAGCAGCATCGGGACCCCCTGGGACAGCATCAGCGTGGCCAGGAAATTGCGCTGCTGTCGTTCCCGCAGTGCATTGATTTCCCGGTCGTCCGTCGGGCCCTCGGCACCGCAGTTCCACGAACGGTTGTGGTCTTCACCGTCCCGATTGTCCTCCCCGTTGGCCTCGTTGTGCTTTTCGTTGTAGGAGACCAGGTCGCGCAGCGTAAAACCGTCGTGGGCGGTAATGAAGTTGATGCTTGCGTGGGGCCAGCGTCCGGACAATTCGTAGAGATCGGAGCTGCCGGTGAGCCGGTAGGCGAATTCCCCCAGGGTCTGGTCCTCGCCCCGCCAGAAATCCCGGACGGTGTCGCGGTACTTGCCATTCCATTCCGACCAGAGCGGGGGGAAGTTGCCCACTTGGTAGCCGCCTTCGCCGACGTCCCAGGGTTCCGCGATCAGCTTCACCTGGCTGATGACCGGGTCCTGCTGGATGATGTCGAAGAAGGCCGAGAGGCGATCGACCTCGTGCAGCTCGCGGGCCAGTGTGGACGCGAGATCGAAGCGGAAGCCGTCTACGTGCATCTCGAGCACCCAGTAGCGCAGCGAGTCCATGATCAGCTGCAGCACATGCGGATGCCGCATGTTCAGGCTGTTGCCGGTCCCGGTGTAGTCCATGTAGTGGCGGGGATCGTCCGTCAGCAGACGGTAGTACGCTGCATTGTCGATGCCCTTCAGGCTCAGCATCGGGCCAAGGTGATTGCCTTCGCTGGTATGGTTGTACACGACGTCCAGGATCACCTCCAGCCCAGCGCGGTGCAGGGCCTTGACCATGTTCTTGAATTCCAGGACCTGACCCCCGAGGGACCCGTCGGCCGCGTATTCGTTGTGGGGCGCGAGGTAGGCGATGCTGCTGTATCCCCAGTAGTTGCGCAGGCCACGCTCCTCGAGGAAGGCGTAGTGGATGAATTGGTGGATCGGCATCAGTTCGACCGCGGTAATGCCGAGATCGGTCAGGTAGTCGATCACCGCGGGCTGCGCGAGACCGGCGTAGGTCCCGCGCAGATGCTCCGGGACTGCCGGGTGACGCGCGGTGAGACCCTTCACGTGGGTCTCGTAGATCACGGTCTCGTGCCAGGGGGTCTGGGGATGGCGGTCGTCTTCCCAGTCGAACCCGGGGTCGATGACCACGGACTTGGGCACGAAGGGAGCGCTGTCGGCGTCGTTGAATGATCCGTCGGGATCATCGAAATGATACGGGAAGACGGCCTCGTCCCATGCAACGGCGCCATCCACGGCCTTGGCATAGGGATCGAGCAGAAGCTTGGCCGGGTTGCAGCGATGGCCCTGATCGGGATCCCAGGGCCCGTGCACGCGGTATCCGTAACGCTGCCCGGGGCCGACATCAGGGAGGTAGCCATGCCAGCACAGGGCGGTGACCTCGGTCAGGTCGTGGGAAGCGGTCTGCCGGCCGTCTGCGTCGAAGAGACAGAGTTCCACCCGTTCCGCCACCTCCGAGAACAGCGAGAAATTCGTACCCTCACCATCAAACGAGGCGCCCAGGGGGTAGGGTTCGCCCGGGAGAACGGTCGTGGCCGCCGGCTGGGTCTCGGATCTCTCGCTCACCTGGCCCCCTTTGCGCCCGGCCACATCGTCCAGGCATGTTCATCGTCTGAAATGGCGACCCTGGCAGCATAAGACATACAACGGGGTCGGACCAAGGCAAGATGCGGAAAATAAAGAAAAAAGGCGTTATTTTGGCCTCCATGCAGGCCTTAGGAATGCGATTTTGGCCCAGAAAAGGGGCGATTAAGCATCGCTCAAGCGCTGTAGCAGGCGGTTAACGGTCGCCCGTCCTGACCTGGTGGGCCATGCGGAAGGTTTGGTACCCGATCGCTTCGCCATGAGCAAGGCGTTCCGTGACGCAGCCGACCGTTTTCGCTGAGCGCGTTCGCGAGACGAGGGCCGAGCGGGGCCGGAACCCCGGAGCCGGCCCGCAGCTGGGTCTGGCCATGCCGGCTGCGCGGCATGGAGGGGGGCGTGAACAGGGTCCAGCTGCGCCCCCCGGGCGCAAGCGCGAGCCCCTCCGTCATTGGATGCCTGCGGCACGTTGTTCGCGACGGATCCAGGCAATGATGTGGGCGGTGTCCTCTCCGGATACGCCTGTCACCGGGGACATGTCGCCGAATTCCCAGTGATGTTGATGCACACCAAGGGCAACGGCCCGATAGAAGGAGATATCGGCGTGATGCGACGGTTCGTAGATCCGGTGGATCAGCGGCGGACCCTGATCCGAGCCGAGGGCGCCGTCGCCGTGGCATACCGCGCAGTGGGCGGCGAAGAGATCGGCGCCTCGCGCGGGAACGGCCTGGAAATCCTCCGGCGGGATGCGAAACTCGCGGCGCGGCGTGGCCGATCCCTCGTCCGCGGTGGGGGCAGCCGCACTGCGATCCTGGGCTCCGGGTGCATCACCCGGCGGTTCGCTGCAGGCGCTGAGCAGTGCAAGAGAGAGGATTCCGAAAGACAGGCTGATTCGTTGCAATATCATCGTGGTTCGGCTCCTTGGGAGGAACGGGTCTGGACGGGAACGTCCAGCGGAAGGTGTAGGGAGAATGTGGTGAATCCATCCGCGGATTCGACCTGAATGTAGCCGCCGTGGGCCTCGACGATGGAACGGGTGATGGCCAAGCCGAGACCGGCGCCTTCGCCCCTTCCCGACCGGGAAAGATCCAGGCGGTGAAAGCGGTCGAAGAGAAGCGACAGCCGGTCCGCCGGAATCGTCGCTCCGGGGTTGCGCACTGCGAGGATGGCCTGGCCGTTCTCCCCGTCGATCTCGATCTCCACGGAACCGCCCGAGGCCGTGTGACGGAGTGCGTTCGACAGCAGATTGGAGAGTGCCCTGCGCAGCATCAGCCGATCGCCAATGACGGTCGCCTCCCCGCTGAGGCGCAATTGCACCCCCTGTTCGTCGGCGAGCGCCTCGTAGAATTCAAGCAGGGCACGAGCCTCGACCTCCAGCGCAACGGCCTCGCCGGGCCGCGGAAGCAGCCCATTGTCGGCCTTGGCCAGAAAGAGCATGTCGCTGATCATGCGGGCAAGGCGTTCGAACTCCTCGAGGTTCGAGTGCAGGGTCTCCCGGTATTCCTCGGCGCTTCGCGCGCGGCTCAGGGCCACCTGGGTCTCGGTCATCAGGTTCGAAACCGGCGTGCGCAGTTCATGGGCAATGTCTGCGGAGAAGTCGCTGAGCCGACGGAACGACGCCTGCAGTCGGTCCAGCATGCCATTGAAGGCCTCTGCCAGTTCGCGAACCTCGGCCGGGGCGTCTTGCTGGGAAATGCGCTGACCGAGGTGTTCCGCGGACAGCCGGCGAGCCGCGGCAGTGACCCGCGTAAGCGGGGCAAGGCCCTGGCGCGCCGCAAGCCATCCCAGCAGCGCCGCGAAGCCCGTCGCCACCGAGACCCCGAACCAGAGACGCGCGCGAACCTCCTGCAGGAAGTGCACATGGTGGGTGATGTCCAGGGCGACCATCGCCCGCAGTGTCGGGGTGTCGGGCAGCGGCACCTGGAATTCCCGCACGCGGCTGATGAAATGCCGTCCGTCGCGCACCCAGCCGCGCTCGGTTGCCGCCGGTGATTCTCCGGTCAACTGCTCAGGCTCGAAGCTGGACAGCCGGCGCCCGAAGACCACCACGTCGTCGGCATCGCGCACCAGCACCGCAACATTGTCATGGCCGGCAAAGGCGTCCTTGAGGCGCTGCGGCAGGAACTCGAATGCCTCCTGATCATCAGTGGTCCCGATGAGATGGCCAATGACCGTCATCTTCGCGCCGAGATCGTAGGCGTCGAGCTCGTCGAAATGGGAATCCACCGCCCGTTCCAGCAGGATGCCCACCCCGAGCAGGAGGCTGGCGGCCAGCAGCGCGAAGAGGATGGCCAGCCGGGCCGTCAGCGAGAGCGGTGTGCGGCCCGAATGGCGTTTCTGGGCCAGCGCCGGCGGCGGGTCGGCCCTCACGACGCCTCCGGGGTTTCCAGCACATACCCCATTCCCCGCACCGTGCGGATCAGCTTCGGCTCGAAGGGCTCGTCGACCTTGGCACGCAGCCGGCGAACGGCGACCTCGATCACATTGGTGTCACTGTCGAAGTTCATGTCCCAGACCTGCGAGGCGATCAGGGATCTGGGCAGGACCTCTCCCTGGCGACGGACCAGAAGTTCCAGCAGTGCGAATTCCTTGGCCGTGAGGTCGATGCGCAGGCCGCCGCGCCTTACCCGCCGGCGCAACAGATCGATCTCCAGATCGGCAGCGGCCAGGATCTCCGGTTCCGTGTTGCGGCCGCGCCGCAGCAGGCTGCGTACCCGCGCAAGCAGTTCCGCGAAGGCAAAGGGCTTCACCAGATAGTCATCGGCCCCGAGCTCAAGGCCGCGGACCCGGTCATCGACCTGATCCCTCGCGGTCAGGAACAGTACCGGTACCTGGTGCCCGGAGAGCCTGAGCGCCTGTAGAAGCGCCCAGCCGTCCATGCGCGGCAGCATCACATCCAGCACCAGCAGGTCGTAATCGCCTGTGGTCGCGAGGTGTAGCCCGTCGAGCCCGTCGCGCGCGAGATCCACCACGAAGCCGGCCTCGCTCAGGCCCTGACGCAGGTATTCGCCGGTCTTCGGTTCGTCCTCCACGATCAGGATCTTCATGTGCTTGCCTTCATGTTCTCTAGTGGGTCATGAGGAAGGTCCGGTACCCGATCGCTTCGCCAGAAGCCCCGGCGCCACGTTGGGCACGTTGGAAACAGGTCCACTCTTCTGCACCTGCCCGCCTTGCTCCGCCCCTTCTGGCTGTGCTCCATCGTCACCGCACTCTCCGCATGGCCCACTGGACACGCACGCCCCGGAAGGCCCGCCAGCAAGACCTGCATTCTGCCACCGGGTCAGGCGACGGTCGGAAAGATGACAAAGATGTAATGCTCCTGTCAGGCAGGTGTTCAGTTGCTTGCTGCATGCTTTGGTCGGGTTTGCACCCGATGATCTGAGGAACCGCGGCAGATGTCGGGCATTCCGCTTCGTTCCGGACACCAATCTGAGGATTCGCCATGACACGCTCGACAGGGGCGCTGCCCACCGTGATTGCGGCCTTCATGCTGATGCTGCCACCGAGCCTTATGGCGCATGTACAGCAGGAACGGTCAGAGCCTGAACACGAATCGACTGTCGACGGCAGTCCGGAACGGATCGCGGTCTGGTTCGATCAAGACTTGCGTCTTGTCTCCTTCGAGGTGTCGGGTCCCGACGGCCCGGTGGCCCTGCGCCAGCGTCCGGACAGGACCCCGGCCCGTCATTTCGAGACCGCGCCGAGCAGCACGCTGGCCCCCGGCGAGTATACCGTCCAATGGCGGGGCCTGGCCGAGGACGGGCATGTCATGCTCGACGAGTTCCGCTTTTCGGTGCGCTGACGGTGATCTGGCCATCGGTCCTTGCCGGCATGGATGCCTGGACGCTGTCGATGGTTCTTGCAGCCGGGGCCTTTTACGCGAGTTCCCTGGTTGCGACGGGCGGGGTCCTGTTCAGGCTGGCCCTTCCCTGGCAGCCGGGCCGGGTTGGACTGCGTCGCTCCGTCGTCGCGGCCGCCTGGCTTGCCCTGGCGCTCTTGTTGCTGCAGTGGCCGTTACAGGCGGGATTCCTGGGCGGGAGCACCCTTGCCGCGGCCCTGGATCCGATGCTGCTCGGCGTGATCTTCGACAGCGCGCAGGGCACCCGCATGATGCTTGCCGCGAGCGGCCTGCTCCTGCTGCATGGTGTCCTGATCGACTCGGGGCGTATGCGTTACCTGGGATTCGCTCTGAGTGTGACCGGAGTGGTCCTGGTGCTCCTGGCCTTCACGCAGGTCGGGCATACCACGGATGAGCCTCGCTGGCTGCTGGCCGGTCTGCTTCTGGTCCATCTGGCGGCCGTGGCCTTCTGGGTCGGTGCGCTGCTTCCGTTATACCGGATGGCTGGACAGGCAATCCCGCGCCAGGTGGTCGCGCGGGTCCTTGTGGTCTTTGGTCAGGTGGCGTCGGTGACGGTCGGGCTCCTGGTGGCGGCCGCAGTGGGGCTGTCATGGTTGCTTCTCGGGGGCGTCGCGCCATTGCTGGAGACCGACTATGGCCAGACCCTGCTGCTCAAGATCCTGCTGGTCCTGTTGCTCCTGGCGCTCGCCGCGCTGAACAAGTGGCGCCTGGTTCCGGCCTTTGAACGGGGCGAGCCGGGCGCGGACAGGCGCCTGCGCCGAAGCATTCTGGGAGAAGGGCTCTTGGTGCTGCTGATCCTGTTTGTAACTGCCCTGATGACAACCACCACTTCGCCCAACGGGTGAAATCGAACGGAAAGGAGAATTGCATCGATGCATCGAATTGCGGTCTACCTCCCTCTTGCCTTGGGCCTGTTGCCGATGCTTGCCGCTGGAAGCCAGCCCTACGAGCCGACGGTGCCGGTCCCGGAACCGACCTTCGTGCCACTTCCTTCGTCCCTGTTGGAGGGGGATGCAATGGGGGAGGACGATTGGCGGTCCGCGAATGATACGGTCGGAGCCTTCACGCGGGGACACATCGACATCATCCGCTGGGAGGCCGAGAATCGGCCTGCCACCACCACCGAGGTGCCGTCGGACGACGCGCCGCTGTCGCCCACCGAGGCCCTGCGGATCGCATTGTCGAACCGGCCTGACCTCTTTGTCACCGAGGACATGAATCGGCTGGAGCGGGCGCGGGCCGATGTCGCGGTCCTGGAGTTTGCCCGTGATGTGCAGCGGACATGGATCGAGGCGGTCGCCGCCACGGCGCGGCTGCGTCGTGCCGAGGAGGCATTCGAGGCCACGGAGATCGCGACGGAACTCGGTGTGCGCATGACCCGCGTCGGAAACTGGGGGCAGGATCGCCTCCTGCACCAACAATTGAGCCTGTCCGACGCGGGCATCGACCTGTTGCAGGCGCGGCAGTCCGCCACGAGCGCGCGGGAGGCGCTGATCCGCACACTCGGCCTGTGGGGCGATGCCACGGAATTGCAGCTGCCCGATCAGCTTCCGGCGCTACCCGATGCGCCGCTTGGCGCCGACGGACTGGAGACTGCAGCGCTGCAGAAGCACCCCACACTCTCTCTCCTGGCCATCGAGGCGGAACGTGCTCGTCGGGGATTGGCGTCGAGGACGCTGGACATGTGGAACGATGCCACCCAGAGGGCGCTCTCCGATGCGCTCGCGCCTGCGCCTGACGAAGGCGAGGGCGAGGCCATGCTCCAGCTCATCACATCGGCCCCGCTCCTGGAGCAGCGCCGTCTGCCCCGTGGTCATGACGCCGCCAAGGCCGCCAAGAGCCAGGCCGAGGCAGCCGCCCTGGCAGTCGGGATCCGTTCCCGGGTGCGCGAGGCCTATCATCAGTACCGGGTCGCGTACGCCATTGCGCAAGGGGCCGAGGACAACCAGCGCTTGAGCGAGGAACTCCAGAACGATATGGCGCTGCGCTACAACGGCATGCTGAAGAGCACCTGGGACCTGCTTTCCAGCGCGCGCGATCGGGTGGAACGTGCCGATGCCGCGATGCAGGCAAGGCGCGATTTCTGGCTGGCGCACGCGAATCTGCAGGCCGTACTCGCCGGGGCCGAGTATTCCGGACCCGATGCCGGTACTGCCGCTACGGGCCGAAACGCTGCCGCAGGAGGGCACTAAGATCATGAATCGACGCGATTTTATTAGCGGAGCAGCACTGGGTGCCGTGGCCGTGGCGGGGGTCAGCAAGGTTGCAATGGCCGCCTTGCCCGAGCCCGCCATCATGACCTCGCCGGACACCGCACCGCCACGCATGCCCGACACGGGTCGTCCCTACAACCCGGTGGTCACGCTGAATGGCTGGACCGCCCCCTGGCGCATGAACGATGGCGTGAAGGAGTTCCACCTGGTTGCGGAACCGGTCGAACGCGAGATCGCCCCCGGTATGGTCGCTCGCCTTTGGGGTTACAACGGCCAGAGCCCGGGTCCGACCATCGAGGTGGTGGAAGGCGACCGCGTCCGCCTGTTCGTGACCAACCGTCTGCCCGAACAGACCTCGATTCACTGGCACGGCCAGCGTCTGCCGAACGGCATGGACGGCGTCGCCGGCCTGAATCAGAAGGCCATCCCGGTGGGCAAGACCTTCGTGTATGAATTCGTGGCGCGCCGCCCGGGCACCTTCATGTATCACCCGCATGCCGATGAAATGGTTCAGATGGCGATGGGGATGATGGGCTTCTGGGTGACCCATCCACGGCAGAAGCACGAGTGGATCGACGATGTGGAGCGTGACTTCTGCTTGCTGTTGAACGCCTACGACATCGATCCTGGCAGCGTGGTGCCAAAGATCAACACCATGCTCGATTTCAATCTGTGGACCTTCAACAGTCGGGCATTTCCGGGTATCGATTCCCTCAATGTCCGCCTCGGCGACCGGGTGCGTATCCGGGTTGGCAACCTCACGATGACCAACCATCCGATCCATCTGCACGGCCATGAATTCGCGGTCACGGGAACGGATGGTGGTCCGACCCCACCTGGATCACGCTGGCAGGAAGTGACCGCCGATATTGCCGTGGGCCAGATGCGTCAGGTCGAATTCATTGCGGATGCGGAGGGTGACTGGGCCTTTCATTGCCATAAGAGCCATCACACCATGAATCCCATGGGTCACGACGTGCCGACCATGATCGGTGTCGATCATCGGGGCCTGGTGGGTCGCATCCAGGAGCTCGTGCCGGACTACATGCTCATGGGCGAACGGGGTATGGCCGACATGAAGGACATGCAGATGATGCTGCCGGAGGAGACCCTTGCGATGATGGCCGGCTTCGGGCCGCACGGGCCGATCGGCATGGGCGGCATGTTCACCATGCTCAAGGTACGTCGTGACCAGAAGCCCGGGGACTACTCCGACCCGGGCTGGTACCAGCAGCCGGCCGGAACCCAGGCCTATGAATGGGCGGGGGCCATGCCGGAACCGCAGCGTTTCGCCGCGGAACGGCTCCACCAGGGCGAGGTTCCCGACCTGAACCGTCCCGCTCTGGAAATGCAGGTGCGCAAGCCAATACCGGGTGCGCACAATCACTGACGGCCTTAAAGGGCAGGATGTCGCGCCCCGGACGTGCCGTGCTTGGGGGCACCAGCCGGATCGGGGCCGCGGCAACCCTGCAGATGTTCACCAGGATGACCGGAGGAACCTGTTTATGAAGAGAACGCTACCGTACCTGCTGCTTGTTGTCGTGTTTGGGCTTTCCACGCTGAACAGCGTCCACGCACAGGAGGGGTCTCAGCACGGGGCTGGTGCCGACGATGGCATGCAGCGTCATGATCACGCCCTGCTGGCGCAGGGATCGCACGCTGGGTCCGCCCAACCTGATCTTCCGAAGGTGGAATCGGAGGTTCGTCGCATCAACACCCGTGCGAATACCGTCTCGCTTCGACACGGGGAGATCCCCAACCTCGATATGCCGCCGATGACGATGGTCTTCCAGGTGGCCGATCCGAGCCTGCTGGAAGGGCTTGCGGTGGGGGACGAGGTGCTGGTCACCTTCGGCCAGATCGACGGGGCCTACACCGTACTATCAGTGGAGCCGATGCAATAGGATCGCGGGCACGGGGCAAAAAGGGTCGGGGATTGGAAGGCCCGCCCTCGGCGATGCGATCGCACCGAGGGCGGGAGCCGTGGCTCAATTCCGATTGTCGGTGGCCTCGTCGATCCTTTCCTCGGCATCCTCCACGGCCTCATCGATCGCCTCGTCCGCATCCTCCGCGGCCTCATCGATGGCCCGACCGGTCCGTTCGCCGGGACCCGGGGGGTCGATGGTGTCTTCCGCTTCCCGGGCGGCCTCATCGATGGCCTCTTCCGCTTCCTGGACGGCGTCATCGATGGCCTCTTCCGTTTCCTGCGCCGTCTCATCGATGTCTTCGCCCGCCTCTTCGGCCGGACCGGGGTCGGAGCATCCGACCAGCAGGATCATGGAAACGAAAATCACCGATATCCACATCTTCAGTAACGAACTCATGGCATCTCCTCTTCGGATTGGTCAGAAATCGTGCCGTCCCGCTCCAGCACGGGGCTGAGCGGAGCCTGCTTCGGCAGGCCGCACGGTGCCGCTCTGTTTCCTATTGTGACGCTAGCATAATGTCTTCCAGCCTTTACAGTCCGGAAAACCCCCACGGGCAAGCGGGAGCGCGGATGGGTTAAGTTAGGCACGAAACCGTCGCCACCGGGCAGGGGTTCTGATCCGGCTCGGGGATGCAGGAGGGTATGCCATGCCATCGATCGTCACGCTCACCATGAACCCCGCACTTGATCTGAGCACGTCGGTAGACAAGGTCGTGAGCAAACACAAGCTGCGTTGTGCAGGCGCGCGATTCGATCCGGGCGGAGGTGGCGTCAATGTCGCCCGCGTGATCCAGCGCCTGGGCGGCCAGGCCAGCGCGCTCTATGCCGTCGGCGGTCCGCTCGGGGAGGTGTACCAGGGTCTGCTCGAGGCGGAACTGGACGGGGCCCTGCCTATTGCGATCGAAGGCAATACCCGCCAGAGCCTGAACGTGTCCGAGACCTCGACCGGCGAGGAGTATCGCTTCGTCCTGAAGGGCCCGCAGTGGCGGGAAGAGGAATGGCGAGGCGCGTTGGAAAGTGTCGAGGAGTGCCTCTCGGATGGTGCCTATGTCGTGGTCAGCGGCAGTCTGCCCGAGGGCGTTCCCGACGATTTTCCGGCGCGGGTGGCCCGCTTGGCGAAGGAGGCGGGCGCCCGATGCGTGGTCGATGCCTCCGGGGCTGCCCTTGAGGAGGCCCTGCAGGAGGGGGTCTTTCTGATCAAGCCCAATCTCCGTGAACTGACGGATGTGACCGGCGCGGAATTGGACAGCAGGGAGCAGCAGAAGGATGCCCTGCGCCGAATCGTCGAGGACGGTGGCTCCGTGTTGGTGGCCCTGAGCCTGGGCGCGGACGGGGCGCTGTTTGCGTCGGCCGACGGTGTCTTCCACATGGCGGCGCCAGCGGTGGAGACCCGCAGCGCGGTGGGGGCGGGCGACAGCTTCGTGGCGGCACTGGTGCTTCGCCTGGCCGATGGAAGGTCCCTGCCGGACGCGGCCCGGTACGCCGTGGCCGCCGGTGCCGCCGCGCTGCTAAGCGAGGGCACCGAGATGTGCCGCGCGGAGGATGTCGAACGCCTGTACCACGAGTTGGGCGCTTGAAGCCGTTGTCCATCGCCACTCTCGGGGTTCCGGTTGCCGAGTCCGGAGCAGGCGGCGAGCCATGCTAGAAGCCCGTCGGAGCGGCGACGCAGCGGCGCTGCGGGACGCCGGCTCGCGACCGCGGGGAATGCCGGTCGCGACCTATTCGATCGTGGCGCGTGACCCGAGCACCGGCCAGTTGGGTGTGGCCGTGCAGTCGCACTATTTCTCGGTGGGCAGTGTAAGCCCCCATGCGGAGGCCGGCGTGGGGGCCGTGACCATCCAGTCCTTCGCCAAACCCAGCTATGGGACGGAAGGTCTGCGCCTGATTCGCGAGGGTGCCTCGGCGCATGAGGCGCTGGCGACGCTGCGGGGCAGGGATGACCATGCCGCATACCGACAATCGGCGATGGTCGATGGCCAGGGGCGGGTCGCCGTCTATACCGGTCAACGCTGCATCCCGGAGGCGGGACATCACGCCGGCGATGGTTATGCCTGCCTGGGTAACATGCTGCTCAAGGCGGATGTCTGGGACGAGATGGGAGCTGCCTTCATGGAAGCCCAGGGGGAGCTCGTGGATCGGTTGATCGTGTCCCTGGAGGCCGCACGATCGGCCGGCGGCGACCTGCGCGGTCGACGGTCTGCGGCGGTCATCGTGGTCAACGCGGAGGCTTCGGGGGATCCAGCCTTGGACGTGTTGTTCAATCTCCGCGTGGAGGACCACGATCAGCCGCTGGAGGAGCTGAAGCGTCTGATCACCCTGAAGAAGGCCTTTCATCACAACAGTCGGGGCGATCATCACCTGCGTAATGGTGATGTCGATGCGGCGCTGCGGGAGTTCTCCATGGCCGTTGCCATGGCTCCGACCCAGGAGGAACTGGTCTTCTGGCAGGCCTTGGCGATGGCGGTGGCGGGCTTCCAGAAGGAGGCGGAACCACTGTTCCTGGAACTCTTTGACACCTCCCGGAACTGGCGAGTGTTGGCAGAGCGCGTCGCCAGGTCCCGCTACCTGCCCGAGGGATCGAACGCGCTGGACAAGATCCTTGCATCCGGGCGCTGACCCGGCGATGGCCGGGGGTTGGTGGCTGGATCCGGCCGCCGTGAGGATCCTCCCGGGATTCCTGCTCTGGCGTGGGCGCATGCGTGATGGGCGGCTGCGAGTGGATCCGCCCCGCGAGGGTCGCGAGTCTGGCTGTCCCATGCCCGCACGCGAGCCCGGGGAGGCCGGCGAGGGGAACGCGGAGGCGATCGGTTGATCCCCCTCTGGTTCAGGCTGTGCTACCTGATCTTCGTGGCCGTGCTGGTTCCGGCGTATGCGCTGGAATACGGCCCGGTGCATTTTCTCTGGTTCTCCAATGTGGCGCTGATCGGCGGTCTGTTGGCCGCATGGCTGGAGAGCCCCCGTCTTGCGAGCATGATGGCGGTTGCGGTTGCCCTGTTGGAGATGCCCTGGGTGTTCGATTTCCTGCTCAGCCTGGCACTGGGCGGGTCCACGCCGCTCGGTATCGTCGCTTACATGTACAACCCGGACATCGCGCTGCACCTGCGCCTGCTCTCGCTCTATCACCTGCTCTTGCCCTTCGTGCTGCTATGGATGGTATGGCGGCTGGGTTACGATCGGGAGGCATGGAAGATCTGGGCGTCAGCGGGTTGCACGATCCTGCTCCTCAGCGTCTGGCTCCCCTCTCCGGAGCGGAACATCAACTGGGTGTGGGGTCCGTGGGGGCAGGCGCAGGACTGGACGTCGCCCTACGTCTGGTTCGGGATCGTGCTGACCGTCTGTTTGTCGGCCTGGTGGCTGACGCACCGCGTCCTGCTCGCCGTGATGCCAGGGTTGGGGCGCAAGGCATGATTTGCCGCGGTGCTCCAGCGGAGAGTCCGCCCCGGGCACGCATGTTCTGGCCGCCGTCTGCACCCGGCCGTGTGGCCTGAGATCAAGGAACAATCCCGTCACGCACAGGAGGATGAGCCATGCCCTACGATCGAAATGCGGACTTGCCCAGGCAGGTGCGGGACGCCCTGCCCGACGCAGCGCAGAGCATTTATCGAAGCGCCTTCAATAACGCCTGGGACCAATACGCGGATGAGGAAGACCGCAAGGGAGACGCGTCGAGGGAAGAAACGGCTCATCGCGTGGCCTGGTCTGCCGTGAAGCAGTCTTACACCAAGGAGGGCGATCGGTGGGTCAAGAAGAGATAGGCGGGAGGGGGACGCCACCGGCCCCCCGTGCCGGGTATCGTGATTGCGGGCCATCAGTCTGGTGACTGAATCATCGCGCTCCAGACGCTGATGGGATGCTGTGAGGGCGGGGGATGATCCGGCAGGCCCGATCGCAGGTCCTTAGAGCAGCGTTCGGGCGGCCGTCTGCACCGGATCCCAGACCGGCGAGAAGGGCGGTGCATAGGCGAGATCCATGTAGACGAGATCTTCCGCCGTGAGTCTTGCGGTGATCGCGGCGGCGATGGTGTCGATCCGCTTGGCGGCCCCTCCGCCGCCCACGATCTGGCCGCCGAGCAGGCGCCCGGTTGCTTCCTCCGCCAGCAGCTTGACCTTGACCCTGGCGGTACCCGGGAAGTAGTGGGAGCGGGTCAGGGAGTCGATGGTCTTGGCCCTGAACGGTATCCCGAGCTCTTCCGCTTCCCCTTCGGACAGGCCCGTGCGGGAAATCTCCAGGTCCTGGAAGCGGGTGATGGCGGTGCCGAGTACCCCGGGGAACTCCGTCGTTCCGCCGCTGATATTGATGCCCGCCACCAGTCCGTGCTTGTTGGCCACCGTCCCCAGGGCGATGAAGACCTGCCTCTCCTTGACGAGGTGGAATGACTCGGCGCAGTCGCCCGCCGCCCAGACATGGGGCACCGAGGTCTCCAGGCGCCTGTTCACCTGGATTGCACCGTTGGCACCCAGATCGATGCCGGCGGCCTCCGCCAGTCCGGCATTGGGTCGTACCCCGATGCCCAGGATGACCAGATCGGCCTCCAGGGTCTGCCGGTCCGTGACCACGGCGCGCAGGGCACCCTTCGCATCGGTCTCGAAGCGCTCCAGTGTCTCGCGCAGAAAGACGCTGACGCCCGCATCCCTCATGGCCTGGCTGATCGACTCCGCGACATCGGCATCCATGCTGACCATCACCTCCGACGCCATGTCGATCAGTGCCACCTCCAGGCCCCGTTCGAGCAGGGCCTCCGCCATCTCGATGCCGATGTAGCCGCCGCCGACGACCACGGCCCTTTTGGGCCTTCGCGTCTCCACGTACTCGAAGACCTCGATGCCGCTCTGCAGGGTCGACAGGCTGAAGATGCCCTCGGCATCGATATCGGGCAGGTCGGGAACGATGGGCACGGCCCCGGTGGCGATCAGCAGGTGATCCCAAGACTCCCAGAAGGTCGTGTCGTGTTCCAGATCCCTGACCCGGACGCGGCGCTGTTCGGTGTCGATCTCCTGTACCTCGTGCAGGGTGCGCACATCGATGTTCTGTTTCTCCCGGAATACCTCGGGCCGGCGTGCGATCAGTCGATCCGAGGATTCCACCTGGCCGGCGATGAAGTAGGGCATGCCGCAGGCCGCATAGGAGGTATGCCGCCCGCGTTCGAACACCACGATCTCGCGATCCGGATGTTCCCGCCGGACCTTGGATGCCGCGCTCATCCCAGCGGCATCGCCGCCGATGACAATCAGTTTTGCTGTGTTCATGGCATACCTCAGAAGCTGGGGATTGCGGGTGTGGTCGGGGTCGGACCAGCCCAAGTACATGATTGTAATATATTTATAGGGGTTTTTCTGGGTCATTTCCCGGCTTGAAGGCCGGTTTTTGGCCTTGAAAATGCCTCCCCAAGGACTCACGGGGAGCGAAGCGTCAATGACGTCCTCCCTGCGCGGCCCTGCAGAACCAAACCCTGTCTCCTTGGTTCACCGCGCGAGGAGCGACCGACCCCCCAGGTTCGGGTAGACTGGCATGGTGCAATCGAAAACGCAGCCCTTGATCACCCGGACGCCATGAACCGATTGAAGATCACCCGCCCCGACGACTGGCATCTGCACCTTCGCGACGAGGCCGTGCTGGCCAGCGTGCTGCCGGACACGGCCCGGCGTTTCGCCCGCGCCATCGTGATGCCGAACCTGAAGCCGCCGGTGGTGACCACCGAACAGGCCCTGGCCTATCGGGATCGGATCCTCGCCGCACTGCCCGCAGGTCTGTCCTTCGAACCCCTGATGACCCTGTACCTGACCGAGGCGACGCCGCCGTCGGAGATTGCCAGGGCGCGAGAGAGCGGCTGCGTGCACGCGGTAAAGTACTATCCCGCTGGGGCCACCACCAACGCCGCGAGCGGGGTGACGGATCCGCGGCGCTGTTACCCCGTGTTCGAGGCGATGCAGCGCCAGGGAATGCCACTGTTGCTGCACGGCGAGTCCATCGACCCCGCGGTGGACGTCTTCGATCGCGAGGCCGTGTTCATCGAACGTGTGTTGGCGCCACTGGTGGGGGATTTCCCCGAGTTGCGGGTCGTGCTGGAGCACATCACCACCAGCGCGGCGGTCGATTTCGTGGCCGAGGCTACCGCAAACGTTGCCGCGACCATCACGGTGCATCACCTCCTGTTGAACCGCAACGCCATGTTCCAGGGCGGGATGCGCCCGCATCACTACTGCCTGCCGCTGTTGAAGCGGGAGACGCATCGGCAGGCCCTGGTGGCGGCGGCCACGGGAGGCAGCCCGAAGTTCTTTCTCGGCACCGACAGCGCGCCGCATCCCCGGCACGCCAAGGAATCGGCCTGCGGCTGTGCCGGAATCTACACCGCACACGCCGCAATCGAGCTGTATGCAGAGGTCTTCGAGGCGGCGGGTGCGCTGGAGCGCCTCGAGGCCTTCGCCAGCTTTCACGGCCCCGACTTCTATCGTCTGCCGCGTAACCGCGACATGCTGGTCCTGGAGAAATCCGAATGGACGGTGCCCGAGGAACTGCGCTTCGGGGACCAGCCCGGTGTGCCACTGCGCGCCGGCGAAACACTCGGCTGGCGCCTGGTCCACTGAGCGTTGAGCCCAGGTGACAGGACACCAGGCGTTTCCTACGGCCGTGGGGTGGCGTCGGTCTCAAAGACCGAGTAGTGGAAGCTCCGCTCCTTGAGCCGGTCCTCCTCGCGAGTTCCGGGGCGTGAGGGCAGGACGCGGCCCTCGAACTGTTGCTGGAAATCGTCGTCGGTACGGATCACCAGCACTGCCCGCTGGATCTCGGGTATGGGCGTATTGGAGACCAGCACCAGTCCCGTCTCGGTGACGGGACGCTCGGACGCGATGACCTTGAAGGGCTCATCCTCGCTATGCTGGTTGGCGAGTAGTCCCGGGTAACGATTCAGTCGCATGCCCCGTTTGTCGATGCAGAGACCGGCCGGCGCTTCCGCCAGGGTTTCCTCGATACGTTGAACCTGTTCCGGGGTGAGCAATTCGTTGATGCTTCCTTTCCACGGGGGCATGGCACGATCCTCATTTGGAAGAAGTCCGAACCCGGAATGCCTTGCCGGGGGCGGGGGTGAAGCCCAATCCGGGCACAGGGCCCTGTCGGGACAGGACATCCGGCATCGGTGCCGGTGCGTTGCCGTGACACGACCGGGAGCGGTATCGGAGCTCCGGACGGGTCAAGTGTAACGCGCCGGGTACGCTTTGCCACACGCCACCATCGCGCGGCACGCCAAGGGCATCCATTCCTCTCCGGATGTATTGGGCAGCCCCCATGCGCACGGCGATCCGCCCGCTGTTGCGGCGCGGTCGCGGGTCAGCGCCTGCGTCCGGTCAGCGAACCAAGCAGACCCCGCACGATCTGGCGGCCGATCTGCGTGCCGATGGACCGGGCCGTGCTCTTCGCGGCGGCGGTCAGTACGCTGTCGCCGCGCGTGCGGCGCCGTGAACGAGTTGCGGCCTGCGGGCGTGCCTGGACGGTCTTTTCCTCGGCCAAGGCAGCCTCTGCCTGATGCCTCAGGATCTCGTAGGCCGACTCCCGGTCAACGGGTTCGTCGTAGATGCCAGCGAGTACCGATCCGGCGACGATGTTCTGGCGTTCTTCATCCGACAACGGGCCCATGCGGCTGGATGGTGGTCGGATCAGCGTGCGCTCCACCGGGGCTGGTCTGCCCTTGTCGTCGAGGACGGAGACCAGGGCCTCGCCGACCGCCAGTTCGGTGATCACCGCCTCGGTGTCCAGTGGCGGGTTGGGGCGGAAGGTCTGGGCGGCTACCCGTACCGCGCGCTGATCGCGCGGGGTGAAGGCCCGCAGCGCGTGCTGCACGCGGTTGCCCAACTGCCCGAGTACGCTCTCCGGCAGGTCGGTCGGGCTCTGGGTGATGAAGTAGATGCCCACGCCCTTGGAACGGATCAGGCGCACCACCTGTTCGATGCGATCGACCAGGGAGCGCGGCGTGTTGCGAAAGAGCAGGTGGGCCTCGTCGAAGAAGAGCACGAAGCGGGGGCGGTCCGGGTCTCCGACCTCGGGCAGCTGTTCGAACAGTTCCGACAGCAGCCATAGCAGCAGCGTCGAATAGACCAACGGGCTGTTCCGGTACAGGCGTTCGGCGTGCAGGATGTTGATGACACCCTTGCCTGCCGCATCGGTCTGCAGGAAGTCCTCCAGGGTGACAGCCGGTTCTCCGAAAAAGTGTTCGCCGCCCTGACTTTCCAGGGTAAGCAGGGCGCGCTGGATCGCGCCGATGCTCGCGGGCGCCACATTGCCGTAGTGGCCTGTCAGTTCGCGGCGATGCTCGTTCACCCAGCCGAGCATCGCGCGCAGGTCCTTCAGATCCAGCAGCAGCCAGCCCTTGTCGTCGGCAACCCGGAAGACCAGCTGCATCAATCCGGTCTGGGTGTCATTGAGGTTCAACAGGCGGCTCAGCAGCATCGGACCGAGGTCCGCGATGGTGAGGCGCCAGGGGTGCCCGTGCTCCCCGAAGATGTCCCAGAAGACGACGGGTGCGCCATAGAGTTCGAGTGGTTCGATGCCGACGCGGCGCGCACGCTCCGTGAGTCGGTCGCTTGGGGATCCCGGCGCGGCCACCCCGGAGAAGTCACCCTTGATATCGGGCACGAAGACGGGGACGCCCAGATCCGAGAAGGCCTGGGCCAGGACCTGCAGCGTGACGGTCTTTCCCGTCCCGGTCGCGCCAGCGATCAGGCCATGACGATTGGCCATCCGGGGCTCGATCGCCACTGCATGCTCCGCGGCGCCGATCAGCAGGGGGCTGGTATTCACGGTCGGTCCTCCAACGGGGTGCGGCCGGTATTCTACCCGGCGGGGAGGCCATGCCGGTAGCGATTGGGGCCTTGCACAGCGGCACGTTCCGGCGATTACGGCCATTGGCCCTGAGTGCTTCCGACCCAATACAATAGGAAAGTAAACGCCATCAGGGACCTCGCTCATGACCCGTATCACCGTGATCGGCGCCGGATTCGGCGCCCTGACCGCCATCCGCAAGCTGCGTGCGGCGGATCGTGACCTTGCCATCGATGTCATCGCGCCAAGGCCGGAGCTGGTCTATTACCCGAGCACGATCTGGATTCCCACCGGCCTGCGCACGCCCGAGGACGTGGTGGTCGATCTGAAGCCCTTCTTCGAGCGCCAGGGCGTGACCTACCATCAGGCGTCGGTGACCGGCCTGAAGGCCGCCGGACGGGTGGTACTGACCGACGCCGGGGAGGTGGCCAACGACGGGCTGATCATCGCCTCGGGTGGGCGCTTTCTGAAGAAGCTGCCGGGGATCGAACACGCCATCACGCCCTGCGAGGGCGTGGAGGCGGCAGTGCGGATACGTGATCGCCTGGCGGGGATGGAGGGCGGCACGATCGCCTTCGGCTTTGCCGGCAACCCGAAGGAGCCGGCGGCGATGCGCGGGGGGCCGATCTTCGAATTCATGTTCGGCATCGATCAGCATCTGCGCAAGCGCGGCGATCGCGACCGGTTCAAGCTGTTCTTCTTCACTCCGGCGCCCAAGCCGGGCAACCGACTGGGGCCCAAGGCGGTCGAGGGTTTGCTGCGGGAGATGAAGCGCCGGGACATCGAAACCCATCTGGGACACAAGCTCAAGGGTTTCGAGGCGGACAAGGTGACCACCGAGGGTGGCGAGTTCGCAGCCGACCTGATCGTGTTCATGCCGGGGATGACCGGCAACGCCTGGTTCGACAAGACCGATCTCCCGCGCTCCGACGGCGGGCTGCTGCAGGCCAACGCCTCCTGCCAGGTGACGGGGCAGGACAAGGTCTATGTCGCTGGCGATTCCGGCAGCTTCCCGGGTCCGGACTGGCTGCCGAAGCAGGCCCACATGGCGGATCTCCAGGCCGAGGCCGCGGTGGCCAATCTGCTCGGCGAGCTCCAGGGCAAGGCCCCCAGCCATACCTTCAAGGCGGAGCTGATCTGCATCGTCGACACTCGGACCAGCGGGATCCTGGTCAAGCGGACGGAGACGCGCAGTGTCATCCTCCCGTCCACCCCGGTGTTTCACTGGGCGAAGCGGGCCTTTGAATGGTGGTACCTGCGGCAGTACCGTTGAGGATCTTCGGGAGGCCATCGCGCACGGTACCGCATGGTCGTTGAGCATCGCGGAACGGGCTTCCGGCCCGTCTGGTGGTTGCCGGGCGGACACCTGCAGACGGTCGTGCCGAACGTGTTCTCATGGCGTCGGGGCATCCTGCTGCGAAGGCAGCAGATGACACTGCCGGATGGGGACTTTCTCTCGCTGGACTGGGGGCCGGATCCGGGCGGACCCATCGTCGTGATACTGCACGGGCTGGGTGGCAGCAGCCAGTCTGCCTATGCCCGCGGCCTGATGCGTGCGCTGCACGCGCATGGGTTCTGGTCCTGCACCATGCATTTTCGCGGCGCCGGGGGCGCGCCCAACCGGAAACTGCGGAGCTATCACATGGGCGAAAGCGATGATCCAATGTACGTCCTGGCGGAGCTGCATCGGCGCTACCAGGGCCGGGGCCTGGCAGCGGTGGGGATCTCGCTCGGTGGCAGCGCGCTGTTGCATGCACTGGCGCGTGGCGGTGAGGGCCTGGGGGTCGATGCGGCAGTGGCGGTGTCGGTGCCATTCCGCCTCCACCATGCCGCGGAGCGGCTGAACCGGGGTCTGTCACGGCTGTACCAGCGGCATATTCTGGGGCAGCTGCGGCGTCAGTGGCTGCACAAGTGCCGGGTGCTCGCGCGTCCGGATCTCGCGCAGGGGGTCCATGAACTACGGACCTTCCGGCAGTTCGACGCTCGGATCACGGCCCCGGTACATGGTTTCCGGGACGTGGACGACTACTACGATCGCGCAAGCAGTATTCATGTGCTCAGGGACATCCGCATACCGACGCTTCTGATCAATGCCGTGAACGACCCGTTCATGACTCCGGAGAGCCTGCCGCAACCCGAAGAGCTGTCCGAACACGTGAGCCTGGAACGCCATGCACGCGGGGGGCACGCCGGCTTCCTGGAGGGGCTTGGCCGCAGCTACCTGCAAAGGCGCATCCCGGAATATCTGCTGGAGCAGTTCAGGGATGAGTGCCCGGTGCCGGCAGAAGCGGCATGGACCGCGCCCCGGTCCCGGAGGTAACGGAATGCTTTGGAAGATTCTCACGCTGGCGGTGCTGGTCGGGTTCGCGTGGTGGCGGCTGCGGCAATGGCTGCGGCTGCGCCGTCTGCATGACCGTGGCGAGCCAGTGCCCGACCAGCAGAGAAGGATCCGGCCGATCTCCATCCTGGCAGGGGGAATGCTGCTGGGTTACGGCGGCTATCTGCTCTGGGTGATCCTGATGCAGACCCTTGGGACCTTCAGTGGGTGAGCCTCCAGGCCCTGGACCCTTTGGAACGAACCGATCGGCCGGAGGTCGCACAGACATAGAGCAACGGGAGGTGGCCGTGGCGTTCCTGGCGAGGATCAGGGTCTGTGTTCCCATACTGCTGCTGGCCCTGGTGTCCCTACAGGCCGTGGCCCGAGAGCCGGCGGTACCCCCGGATGAAATGATCGCCGTCGAACTGGCGACCGTGGGCGTGGAGAGCGTCAGCGGTTCACCGGTGGTGCTGCTGCGCAGGCCTGGCTCGGGAGACGTGGTGTTGATCAGTATCGGGCCGAACGAGGCCCTGGCCATCATGCTGGCCCTGCGCGAGGTGCCCACCCCCCGGCCGATGACCCATGATCTCCTTGCCGATGTGATCGACTCCGTCGGCGGGTCGGTGGAGCGGGTCATGGTGGATGCCCTGGTGGGCAGCATCTACACAGGGTTGATCGAACTGGCCCTGGCCGATCGGGACGAGACGGTTCTCGTCGACAGCCGGCCCAGCGATGCCCTGGCCCTGGCGGCACGTACCGGCGCCACCATCCTGGTCGCGCCCGATGTGCTGGTGGCCACGCGCGGGCTGGAGTTCGAGGGTCTGCCCGGGGGCCAGCAAGTGGTCACGGCGCTCGGCATCACCGTGGGCGAGGTGACTGCGGATCTGCGTGAGGCGCTGCGTTTGCCGGATCAGCGCGGAGTCCTGGTGAGCCGGGCCGTCGGTGAGGCCGCGGAAGCGGGCGTCGCTGCCGGCGCCATGGTGCTCGAGGTCAATGGCGAGGTTCCGGGTTCACCGATGGAGTTCCTGGAACTGGTGCGGCAGACACCCGCCGGCGCCCCTGCCACCCTGCGTATCTGGCAGGAAGGCGAGACCCGCGAAGTGGAACTGTCCACCGACGTCCCGGAGCCGCAAAGGCCGCGAGTCGACCCGCGTGACGGGGACGACGGCCTGCGTGTGTGAGGCCCGCATCCCGTCACCCGACACCTTCTTCTCCTACCAAGGAATCGTGCTGCCATCCACGTCGATGAAACGCCCGTTGTCCGCGTCCGTGGCAGCGTCCAGGGTCTTCAGCATCGCGGCAACGGATTCGCTGACGTCGATCTCGGCATTGGGACCCCCCATCTCGGTGAGCACCCAGCCCGGATGCAGTATCAGGGTAAGAATGCCCTGGTCGCCGAGATCCCGGGCCATGCTGACGCCGACCGCATTCAGGGCCGCCTTGGACGAGCGGTAGGCGTATGCGCCACCGGATCCGTTGTCGTCCATGGAGCCCATCTTGGAGCTCAGCAAGGCGATGCAGGGGCGGGCGCCGGTGCGCAGATGGGGTAGCAGGGTCTCCACGATCTGGCGCGGCGCGATGGCATTGACCCGAAAGGTTTCCAGCCAGGCCTCTTCGTCGGTGTTTCCCAGACTGTCGGGAACCGGTCCATAGACCCCCGCGTTATTGATGAGCAGATCGACGCTCGTGCCGCCCAGGGTGGCGGCGAGATTGGCTCGATGGGGCGAGCTGGTGACGTCCAGCGGCACAACCGTGAGGTGGTCGCGCTGGGTCTTCGCCAGTGCCATGAGTTCGCTGGAGGCCTCCGGGCGTCTCGCGCCGGCAAAGACCCGGTCCCCACGCGCCAGTAACTGACGCACGAATTCGAGGCCGATACCCCGGCCACAGCCGGTTACCACTACAGTCTTCATCTCAGATTCCCCGATGGAAAGGTGCTGGCACTTCAGGTCTGGTGGCAGAAGAGACGCTGTGCCACCACGTCGGCGGACACGCGCAGGCCCATCCCGCCAACGTCATAAAGGCGGAGGGTATCCGCGATCGCAGGATCGGAGGCCTCCTCGGTATCCAGGGTGACCCGGCGTCCCTCGGGCAGGGCATCCAGCCACTCGGGATGAAAGACCGTGCCGGAGTCCTGCGGAAACAGGGCCGCGTAGGCGATTCTAGACTCAACCAGGTCCTGGAAGAAGTGTGAACCGAAGGAAAGGTCCGGAATCAGCCCGGCCCCGAGTTCGGCAACCTCCACCAGCACGGTCACGCGGTTGATGTCGGCGAAGCGAACCGGGATGCCGAGTTCGGGGCTGCTGGTGCCCCAGCGTCCGGGGCCGATCAGCAGCATCGAGCACTCACTGCGCTCGCCGATCTCCCGGTTCAGGCGGCCTACCAGGCGCGCAACCGCAAATCGCTGCGGGATGTTGAGTGCGCTGTAGCGGGGGCCGTCGACATGGATGACCCGGTCGATCGGTTGGTCGATGTTGCCGCCCATGAAGCGACCCCGGGTCGAGAACAGCAGGCGTTCCGGCGGTACCTGGGCGGGCAGCCGCACCTGTTGTGCCTCGCCCTGGGTCTGAAGCGGGCGGCACTGCACCAGGTTGATCGAGGGTGTTCCATCCTCTGCCAGATGCACGGTGAACTCGATGTCGACCGGATAGGCGTAGGCCCGCTCCAGGGTATCCAGCAGCCGCCGCAGCAACGGAACGAAGTCGGTGTCGCGCAGCAAGGGGGTAAACGTCAAGCGCCAGATCGGTCCCCCGTCGGGGCGGGTCCGCGCGCGTTCCGTGGCCTCGCGGTCCAGTTCCGCCAGCCAGCGCAGGGGGAGGTCGGGCGCGGCCTGGACCAGCTGGCGCAGGGGCATTGAACGCAGCCGATTGTCCATGATGTCGAGCAGGTCAACGGCATGCTGGGAGTAGCGGTAGGCATCCGCGCTATCCCGAAACGGACGCCGGTGCGGCTGGTCCAGGGCGACCACGCAGGCGTGGTCACCCTCGATCCGGTCCACCGCGCGGGTCCCGAGACCAGCGACCAGGCGCAGCATGCCGGCCTGAGGGTCCATCCCCGGGTCCCATGCGAAGATGTTGCGCGAGACGCCGACGCCCGCCGCATCCGGGAGGTACAGCGGTCCGTGGTACCGACCGTTGACCCGCTGCAGCAGCAGACCCATCGGCTCTTCCTGGCTGGCCAGCCCCCGCTGCTGGCGGTAGACCAGGGCGTCCTCGCTCATGCTGGAGGCGAAGACCAGGCGGATGGCCTCTTCCAGCTGTGCCATCCGGTCCTCGGGTGAGCCCTGGTTCACCCGGAAGGTGCTCTCGTACTTGCCCGCGAAGGCGTTGCCGAAGCCGTCCTCCAACAGGCTGGAGGAGCGGACCAGGATCGGGTATTGGCCGAAGTAGTCGAGCACGCGTTCGAGTTCGAGACGCACCTCGCCGGGAATCTCACCCTCGAGCATATCCCGGTGCAATGACCGGGCCTCCTCGAAATAGCCCTCGGTGGTGCGCTGGCGCATGATGCGCGGCCACCAGCCGTTGTGCACCAGGTAGGCGTAGTACACGTCCGAGCCCAGGTGGAACGAATCGTGCGGCTCGAGGTGCCGCTGCCAACGTTCCGGGTCCTCACGCAGCAGGATCTTCCTCGCCAGCAGCATCCCCACGGCCTTGCCGCCGATGTAGCCGGTTCCGATCATGCGGGCGCGTATGGCGAGGAGATCCTCCAGCGTCAGGTAGCGCCGCGCCAGCTCGAGGATGCGCGGTTCGCGTCCGATCACGACCTGCAGCAGATGCTCCAGTACCCCGGAACGCCGGGGGTCCTCCATGCCCGGTGCCGCAACCTCCGCGGCCTCGAGGAAGAGCCGGTCCCAGCAGTCCAGCTGGCGCCGGCTGGTCCCTTCGCGCCGCTGTTCCAGGGCCGCCTGCAGACGGGTGGCGTCGCTGCTGTCCACGACCGGAAGGAAGCGATCCCCGCGCTGTCGGTGCGGCAGGAACATGGTCGGAGACTGTCGCCGCCACACCTTGACCGGCTGAATCTGGCACTCGTTGTCCGCGTGATGCACATCAATCAGGACCTGGGTGGTCTCACGGATCCGCGACAGCGTGATGTGCGAGTGCCGCTGGGGCATTAACGCGAAATAGGCGACGGTGTCCAGCTCGAACAGGTAGGGGCAGACCACCCGGAAGAAATTGCCCACCATATAGTCAGTGGCCCATGCCGAGAGGAGATCCGACAGGCAGTCACAGACGTAGAACGCGCCGCGCCCGTGGTCCTGGATCAACTGGTAGACCTGGACCGTGAAGGCCTCGAACCCGTCCTGCGCTTCCAGTCGCACCGTGCGGATGCCCGGACCTTCCGGTATCAGGGCATCGTGCTGTCCGAACCGCAGGTAGATGATCTGGCGTCCCTGCGCCGATGCGGCGGCAACGAAGGGCTCCACGAAGCGCCGGTAGTCTTCGATGGCGTCCACGCGCCAGACGACGTTGTCTCCGATACGCAGCCCGTCGAGGATGGTGTCGAGGCCCTCGATTCCGGTGGAAACGGCCCTGTCTGGACCTGCCGCGATCATTGTGGACCCGGAGGGTCGGGGACCCTCGGAGGGAACGAGGCTCCCGCGGGAGCCGGATGCCCGTTGCTGCCGCGCCGGAGGAAATTCCGGTACCATCCGAGTGTCGTGGCAAGACCCGGCCGGACTTCATGCGTCCGGCCGTGGGCTTCCGGGGGGCGTGGCGGAATTGGTAGACGCAGCGGACTTAAAATCCGCTGGGAGCGATCCCGTGCCGGTTCGATTCCGGCCGTCCCCACCAATAAAAACAGGCACTTAAATACTTCCGTCTTCACCCGCTGACCCTCGCTTTACTGTCCATGGACCACTGGTGGACCACGCCTTCAACTACATTCATAGGCGTCCACATAGGACAACGGGCCGCAAGTGTTCCAGCACCGGCGACCCGTCTAACCGCCACCGACAAGAGGGGTCGGCCATGGCTAGCATCACTGTAAGGACCACCAAGTCCGGCGACAAGCGTTACCGCGTACGCTTCCGTACCGGCGGCGAGAACGTCGTCAAGTGTCCGCTACAAGTAGATCACTTCAGGTTCCGCTGGCGATCCCTACGCCCAGCCCGCACCGGAGTACGAACACGACCAGCGGGTGTCCTGGTAAAGCAGCCCCCCTGGGCTGCCGGCCCCGCCGTTGCCCGCTTTGTCGAGGCGGACGAGCGCGCGTTCGAGCAGCACCGCAAGCGGGTGGTCGAGATCGCGATGCTGCTGGAGGAGAAAGGCGCGGTTCCGGCGGTTGCGGCCCAGCTCGAATACCTCGCTGCCATACAGGAGAGCGGCTTCTGGGAAGGCATGTCGCTCGCCGGGCTGGAGGAACTCCGGTTGCGGTTGCGGGGGCTG
>JAWLFM010000033.1:0-19504 GCA_041685565.1 Thioalkalivibrio sp. | reverse complement strand
CGGGTGCACCTCTGGACGGAGCTGGACGACACCCTCAACCTGGCACGGAAGGAGCTTCCCCGGCTTCATCAGGCCCTGCAGGACCATGGTCTTCGGGTCCGCGATCTCGGCTGCAACCCCGGACGGCCGCCGGAGACCCGGGCCCATGCCCCCATGCAACCGCTCCTGGACGATCGCGCGTGAGCCGCGAGCACGGGAAGACGCCGCAGCGGGCCCTGGCCCTGCATTATGGGGGCGGACGGGCCCCGCGCATCACTGCGAGCGGCGGCGGCCTGGTGGCGGAGCGCATCCTGGAGATCGCCCGGGAGCACGGTGTCCCCGTGCATGAGGATCCACTGCTGACGGCCGCCCTGGCACAGGTTCCGGTTGGCGACGAGATTCCGGAAAATCTCTACACGGCAGTGGCGGAGGTCCTCGCCTTCGTCTACTTCCTCAGCGGCCGCACGCCGGGCGATCGCCCCTGAGGCATGCGGGATCGGGGCGATCAGCCCTCCGCCGGACCCCTGGACTGGTGCAG
Organism: Thioalkalivibrio sp.; assembly: GCA_041685565.1. Lineage (GTDB taxonomy): Bacteria > Pseudomonadota > Gammaproteobacteria > Ectothiorhodospirales > Ectothiorhodospiraceae > Thioalkalivibrio. Next base: position 18,987 of record JAWLFM010000033.1, on the reverse strand, counting down.
AGACAGAAGCAGATCCGCTTCGCCCCGGGTCAGGCCGCACGTCTCCATGAGTTCTTCCGGGCTGGAGCCCTTCATGGCCAGGCGCATGGCGTGGTGATAGGGACCCAGTTCCGGATCGCGCATCAACAACTGTTCCTGCTGCTCGGTCAGCTGCCGCAGTCGCCGATCCAGGTCCAGGTCCGGTTGGCGCTGATCGTTGGCCGTTTCCTCAGAACACACCGCACTCAGCGCACCGCGCAGGGACAACAGGGCATCCTCCTGCAGCAGCATGCGCCGACGCAGGCGCCCGACCTCGACCATCGACCACAAGGCGACCCCCAGCGAGGCCAGGACCGTGAGGAATAGCCCCAGCAGAACGCTCCAGGAACTCATACGTACTCATCCACATGATGCCCCGTGGGGTCGTCGTCCAATGGGTTGGCATTCGGTTTCTCCGGTGCCGGCTCATGCGCGTCTGCCGGCGGGTCGTATTCGCCGCCCGGGGACTGCCCCGAGCCATGCCCGCCCTGATCGCGTTCCTTCGGCGAAACCGGGGGGCCCTTGCGCCGCTCCCCGTCCTCCGGAACCGGGCGACTGGGCCAGGACGGATGCACCGGACGCACCGGCTCAAGATCGCCGGCCATGACTCGAAACCGTCAGACCGGGCCAGGCAAGGACGATGGCCTGGCCGACGCAGGCGTCGGAGTCAGCCCGGCACGGTCCCGACCCATCCTCAGGCCGTCGCCACTTCCGCCCATTCCTCGTCCGAAAGCAGCCTGTTGAGATCGACCACGATCGTGAGCTTGCCGTCATGGCTGGCCACCCCCTGAATATACCGGGAGGCCTCATCGCCGCCCACGTCCGGCGCGGGCTCGATATCGGCCTCCGCCAATTCGATCACCTCGGCAACACTGTCCACCAGGACGCCCACGACCTGATGCTCCCCCTCGATCACGACGATCCTGGAGGCCTCATCGGGCTCCTGGGGTTCCATGTCCATGCGCCGGCGCGCATCGATCACCGTGACCACGTTACCACGGAGATTGATGATGCCCAACACATACGGTGGCGCTCCGGGCACCAGGGCAATCTCGCTGATGCGCAGCACTTCCTGCACCTTCATGACATTGATGGCGAAGGTCTCTTCCGCAAGGCGGAAGGTGACGTACTGGGCGGTTGGGCCACGACTCGCAGCCTTGGTTTCTCGGTTCATCGCTCACGATCCTCTCACACTGTCAGTAGTGACCTGCACGCCGGGAGGGCCATTCGGCATGGAGTCCCGGAAGTATCGCACAGACGTATGCGATCGCCGCGCCGCCCGGCCTGCAACGCCACGGACGCCTCTCCGTCCCGCGCGCGTCCGGCGGGTGCACGCACCGCCTGGTTCGGGGCCGCACAGCATCACCGTCTCCCTGCCCTTCATCCACGGTCCGACAACCCCTGCGTACGCTCCAGATCTTCGTGGAGACCTTCGGGCTCCAGCGGCTGATCCTCGCGCACCTGCGGTGCGGCAAGGATCACGATGGTCACACGCCGGTTCTTCATGCGCCCCTCGGCGGAGTCGTTGTCGGCGATCGGCCGGTGTTCACCGAAGCCGATGGCAGCCATCGTCGTGGGGTCCAGACCGTTTTCCGCGAACAGGCGGATCACGGTGGCAGCCCGGCCCGCGGAGAGTTCCCAGTTGGAGGGAAAGGACGGTGTATTGATCGGCACGTCATCGGTGAACCCCTCGGCGTGGATGCGCACGGGAAACGCCCCCAGGATCTCCGCCAGTTCCTGGAGCACGGGTCCGGCCTCCGGGAAGAGATCGGCGCTCCCACTGGCGAACAGCAGGCTGGTATTGATCTCCACCTCGATCCAGAGCCGGTCGCGATGCACGCGGATGAGGTCCGCATCGATCAGCGGCGCCATGGCCCGCTGGATCTCATCACCCACACGCCTCATGCCCTGGGCCGCCTCCAGGGCGGGGTCGAGAGGTCCCTGCTGGCTGTGGGCGAAATGCTCGCCGAATCGTTGCAACTCCTGAAGGTTCGAAGGCATTCCCGCGTCGGCCGCCCGGTCCGCGGGGGCGTCCAGGAATGCGTCCAGGGCTTCCAGTCGGTGGATGGCCCCGGGATCGGACGGCATCGCCGGGATACCCATATCCCGCAGGCCGCTGCTCGCCATGCCGCCCAGTGGAGTCGTCTGCGGTGCGAGCGTGGGGGAACCGATCTGAATCGGCTCGGGGGCCATCGGCATGCCCCGGAATGCGGCGGTCAATGATTCGGACAACACCCGGAACTTGCCTTCGTTGACCGAGGAAATGGAATACATCACGACGAAAAAGGCGAGCAGCAGGGTGATCAGGTCACCATAGGGAATGGCCCACCCCTCGTGGTTCTGGTGTTCCTCCTGATGCCGCCTGCGTCGTGCCATGGTATCCAGGGTTATCGGCAGGCATCACGGTCTCTTGACATCCGTGACGGCTGGAATCAGAGCACATAGCCGCGCAGCTTGGTTTCGATGTTGCGCGGATTCTCGCCCTCGGCGATGGAGGTGATGCCATCGATGATCATTTCCCGATAGGCGGTCTGGCTCTGGATCGCATTCTTGAGCTTGTTGCTGACCGGCAGGAAGAACAGGTTGGCAAACCCGATCCCGTAAATGGTCGCGACGAAGGCCGCGGCGATCCCGGGGCCCAGCTTATCGGGTTCGGCGAGGTTCTGCATCACCGCCATCAGGCCCATGACCGCACCGATGATGCCCAGGGTCGGCGCGTAGATGCCCATGCTCTCGAACACCTTTGCCGCCTGGATATCGAACTGCTCCCGCGCGCTCAGATCCACCTCGAGGATATTGCGGATGGCCTCTGCCTCCGTCCCGTCCACCAGCAACTGCAATCCCTTGCCGGCAAACGAGTCCGTTTCCTGTTCCGCCAGGGTCTCCAGCCCCAGCAGGCCCTCCTTGCGCGCAATCTGGCTCCAGCTCACCAGCTTCTCGATGGTCTCCTCGACATCGATCCGCGGTGCCTTGAACAGCCAGGGGAGGATGTGCATCGCGTGCATGAAGACCTTGAGGCGGGTCTGCACCAGTGCGGCGGCCAGGGTGCCGATCACCACGATGACGAAGGCCGCGCCGTTCCACAGGGCGTCCAGACCGCTGCCCTTGGCGATGCTGCCCCCGACGACGGCCACCAGGGCCAGGGTCAAGCCAACCAGACTGAGAATGTCCATGATCGCGTCCCGTTACCCCGAGGCAGGACCCGCACCGGGCGGAAGACCCGCCACGGCCTGAGGCCCTGTCACCGATTCCGTCATTGCCATGGCCTGTCCCGGAGGATGGGATCGTGCTCGCTGCGGGCACCCACGTCCGACAGGCGGCTAGGCATGGGCCTTCATCCCGCTTGCCAGAAGGGTGCCGATCTCATCCACTGGCAGTACCCGGTCCGAAAGGCCCGCTTCGGCCACGGCGGCGGGCATGCCAAAGACCACGCAACTCGCCTCGTCCTGGGTCCAGACCTGGGCCCCCTTGTCCTTGAGGAGACGCACGCCCTCGCGTCCGTCGGCGCCCATACCGGTCATGATGATGGCCAGGGTCTGACGCCCAAAGACCGGGGCCACCGACTGGAAGCTGACATCGACGCAGGGCCGGTAATGCTGCTCCGGGTCACTGTCCATCACGCGGATCCGCGCCTTGCCGGCACGCGACTCCAGGACCATCTGCCGGCCACCCGGTGCGAGCAGGGCCAGGCCCGGTTCCAGGCCGTCTCCATTCCTGGCCTCCCTCACCCGAATCGCGCAGAGGGTGTCCAGGCGCTGGGCAAAGGCGGGCGTGAAACTGGCGGGCATGTGCTGCACCAGCAGCAGCGGCAGGGGAAAATCGGCGGGCAAGGCCGTCAGCACCTTCTGCAGGGCCACGGGTCCGCCGGTCGATGTGCCGATCAGCACGATCCGGAAGTCCTGGAGCCGGAAGGCTGGCGTGCGGCCCGACCGGACGGCGCTGGCCGGCGCGGATGCGGCGCGGGCCGGAGCGGGCGCGGATGCGCGCCGGGGCGTCGGGGGAATGGGTGTTGCGTCTGTCCGCGTTTGCGTATGGCGCAGGCCGAGGGTGCGCACCCTGCGGCGCAATACGCGAAGGGCCTCCTCGCGGTCGCCGGCGATATCCTCGAAGCGCTTGGGCAGGAAATCGGCCGCCCCGGCATCCAGGGCATCCAGGGTCGCCTGGGCACCCTCATGCGTGAGCGACGAGAACATCAGCACCGGCACCGGCCGCCGGGCCATGATGTGGCGCACTGCGGTGATGCCGTCCATCACCGGCATCTCGATGTCCATGGTGATCACATCAGGCTTGAGCTTCAGTGCCTCGACCACCGCCTCCCGGCCATTGGCCGCCTGTCCGATCACCTCGATCCCCGGATCGGCATTCAGGATCGCAACCACCCGCCGCCGGAAGAACCCGGAGTCATCGACCACCAGAACGCGCACGCTCATGCCTCAGCCCCATTGCTGGAACGGTCGAGCGTCCCGGCAGCGCCAGCGGCGATGACGACACGGCAACCCCCGGCTGCGGAGTCCTTCGCGGTTGGGATGAATGCCCATGGATGGCCCCTGAGGGTCTCGGTAGAGGTCACGGCTGCGGTGAGTCCCGGCACGGCTCAATGTCTTCGGGCATGGGCCCGCAAAAGGCTGGGCACATCGAGGATCAGGGCAATGCCACCGTCCCCGGTGATGGTGGCACCGGCAAATCCGGGCAGTCCGTGCAGGTATGCGCCCAGCGGTTTGATGACCACCTCCTCCTGGCCGATCAGCCGGTCCACCACGAAACCGACCCGGCGCCCGCCCATCAAGACCACCACCACGTGCTGCGGCCCGCGCTCGGCCGTCTTCGTTTCGCTACCCATCAGCCATTTGCTCAGGTAATGAAGGGGCAGCGTCTGATTGCGCACCATCACGACCTCCTGCTCATCCACGTGGTGTGTCTCCGAAAGGTCCAGATCAAAGATCTCGCTCACGTTCGCCAGGGGCAGCGCGAAACGCTGGTCGCCCAGCACCACCATCAGGGTGGGCATGATGGCCAGCGTCAACGGCACCTTGATGCGCAGGGTACTGCCCTGGCCCTGCACGGAATCGATATCCACGGTACCGTTCAACTGGCTGATCTTGGTCTTGACGACATCCATGCCCACGCCGCGGCCGGAGACATCGGAGATCTCGGTCTTGGTCGAAAATCCCGCCATGAAGATGAGATTGAGCACGTTCTGATCCGTCATCCGCGCCGCGGCCTCCTGATCCATCAGCCCCTTCTCCACCGCCTTGCGGCGCAGGGCATCGGGGTCCATCCCCTTGCCGTCGTCGGAAATGGTCAGCAGGATGTGATCGCCCTCCTGGGCGGCGGCGAGCACCACCCGGCCAGCCCGGGCCTTGCCCATGCGCTCCCGCTCGTCCGGAGCCTCGATGCCATGATCCACGGCATTTCGGACCAGATGCACCAGGGGATCGGCCAATGCCTCCACCAGGTTCTTGTCCAGGTCGGTCTCCTCGCCGCGCAACTCCAGATCGACCTCCTTGCCGATACTGCGCGCCAGGTCCCGCACCACCCGGGGAAAGCGTCCGAAGACCTTCTTGATGGGCTGCATCCGCGTCTTCATCACCGCGGCCTGCAGATCGGATGTCACCGCATCCAGGTTGCCGACCGCCTTGCTCGCCTCTTCGTCGTCCATGCTGGAACGCAGGGTGGCCAACCGGTTGCGCACCAGCACCAGCTCACCCACGAGATTCATGATGTCGTCGAGGCGCTTGGTGTCCACGCGGACCGAGGTGTCCGCAGGCGCGGTCGGTCGGGCCGGGGCTGCAGCCTTCGCTGCCGGATTCCCTGGCGCTGATGTCGGGGCTGATGCCGGAGCCGGCGCCGCCGACTGCCCCGTTCCAACAGCAGACGGGCCGGCGGCACCAGGCGGCGCCCGGAGCGCCTCATGCGGAACGGCGGCAGGCCCATCCCGTTGCGCCCCCGCGGGCGGTGCCGACGGAGGCGGGGTGGAAGGCTGAGCCGCCGGCGACTGTGGCGCCCGACCCTTGCCGTGGAATTCGTCCAGCAACTGTTCGAACTCGTCCTCGCTGATCTCGTCCGCAGCTGCGGCCGGCGTCGCCGTGGCGGCAGGGGGCGGTGGCGCTGCAGACGCTGCAGCGGGTTCCGCGGCCTTCGGCCGTGCCGGCGCTTCCTCGCGCTCCGCCTGGATGGCGTCCAACAGGGCCTCGAACTCATCGTCGGTGATTTCGTCGTCGCCCACCGCCGATGCCGAGCCGTCATCATCCGCCGGCCGTACCGGAGCCGGCGTGGGCGTGTCCCCGGCAGTGGCCGGCGTCGCCGGTTTCTCGGGAACCTCAGCCGACGCGGCCTGCGGGGCATTGCCGCCCGCGGCGCTGTCCGGCATGGCGAGCCCCTCCAGCACGGCCAACAGGGCCGGATCCGAGGGGCCGGGCTCCTGGCCGGACCGGATCTCATCGAACATCCGGGTGACCACATCCAGCACCTGGAGCACGGCGTCCATCAGGACCCCGTCCACCTGCCGCTGCCCCTGGCGCAACAGGTTGAAGACATCCTCGGCCCGGTGACACACGGTCACCAGATGCTGCAGATTCAGAAAGCCCGCGCCGCCCTTGATGGTATGGAACCCCCGAAAGACGGCGTTCAGCAGTTCCGTATCATCGGGATTCTGCTCCAGTTCCACCAATTGCTCGTTGAGCCCGTCCAGCAGCTCTCCCGCCTCCACGAGGAAGTCCTGAAGGATCTCGTCATCGGTATCCAGGCTCATGCCTTACCCCTTGGTCATCCTGCCACTCAGAAGCCGAGACTCGACAGCAGATCATCCACGCCGTCCTGGCCGCTGATCACGTCGCCGCCGTCCGAGGTGTTGGGGACCGCTGGCCCGGACCCCTTCCCGTCCCCGTCCTCCCTGGGCTCCTTCCGCTTCGGTTCCGGGACCGCAAGGCGTTCCCCGGAAATCCGAACCAGCCCCACCAGGTTTTCCTCCACATCCTGGACCAGATGAATCACGCGCCGAATCACCTGACCGGTCAGGTCCTGGAAATCCTGAGCCATCAGCACGTCGGACAGGTTGCGCCGAATGGACTCGCCCTCGCCGCCCGTGCGTTCCAGGAACTCCCCCACCTCCTGGGCGAGCAGCCGGAACTCCTCCGCCGACAGCTCGCGATGACGGAAGCGCTGCCAGGCCTCGGACAGCTCCCGGGCCTGACGCGCGATGGATTCGGCCATCGGCAGGCTCTCCTCCACCGCATTCAGGGTGCGATGAGCGGACTGCTCGGTCATGGCCACGACGTAATTCAGGCGCTCCTTGGCATCCGGAATGTCGTTCTTGGTGATCTCCGAGAGCCTCGAATCGAGACGGAAGGCATTCAGGGCCTCGTGCAGGTCGCGGGTCAGCTTGCCCAGTTCCTCGAACAGGAGGCTCTCGTGCATCCGCCCCATTTCCTCGATCAGGCGGTTGGCCGCCTCGTCATCGCCCGCCTCCATGTGGATGACCAGCTGCTTTGCCTTCTCCAGCTGCCTGGCTCGCATCGCCGATTCCTTCTGCGCAATCTCGGGACTCTGCATGGCTGTCATCCCCCGGCATTGATGCGCTCGAAGACCTTGTCGATCTTTTCCCGCAAGGTATCGGCCGTGAACGGCTTGATGATGTACCCGTTGACCCCCGCCTGCGCGGCCTCCACGATCTGATCGCGCTTGGCCTCCGCGGTCACCATCAGCACAGGCATGTCCTTGAGCTTCGCGTCGGCCCGCACCGCCTTGAGCAGATCGATTCCCGCCATGTTGGGCATATTCCAGTCCGTGATCAGAAAATCGAAGCTGCCACTCAGCAGCTGCGGCAGCGCGGTACTGCCATCGTCCGCCTCCGCGGTGTTGTTGTAGCCAAGATCCCGCAGCAGATTCTTGATGATGCGGCGCATCGTGGAGAAATCGTCCACGATCAGGATCTTCATGTTCTTGTCCACGCTGACCTCCCACGGCTTCAGATTCGATCGGATCGTAATCCCTCGATCGGAGCGATCACTGCAAAAGACATCACCCGGCGCCAGGCGCCTGTCGGGCGTACATCAACGGTCGGAATCCCGGCCCGTCCAGTCCGCCATGCGCGCCCTCAGGCGCACCAGGGCCTGGCCATGCAACTGGCACACCCGCGATTCGCTGACGCCAAGCACCTCCCCGATCTCGCGCAGGTTGAGCTCGTCGTCATAGTACAGCGACATCACCAGCTTCTCCCGTTCCGGCAGCGCATCGACCTCCTGCGCGAGCGCATCCCGGAAGTTCCCCGCCTGGAGCTGCTCCAGGGGATCCGGTTCGCTGCCCGGCAAGCGGTTCTCGCCCTCCGATTCCGGCTCGAACATGTCCTCGAAACTGAGCACACGGCAGCTCACCGTATCGGCGACCATGCGCTGGTATTCGTCCAGTTCGACGCCCAGTTCCTCGGCCACTTCCTGGGGCCGCGCCTCGCGCCCCTGCCGGTGCTCCACGGCGCGCATGGCCGTACTGACGCGGCGTCCATTGCGATGCACCGAGCGCGGCGTCCAGTCCGAGCGCCGCACCTCGTCCAGCATCGCGCCACGGATGCGGATGCCGGCATAGGTCTCGAAGCTCGCCCCCTGCCCCGCGTCATACTGCCGTGCCGCCTCCAGCAGACCCACCACGCCGGCCTGGATCAGATCGTCCACCTGTACATCGGCGGGCAGGCGACCGAGAAGGTGGTAGGCAATCCGCTTGACCAACGGCACATGCCGGTCGACCAGCTGATTGCGGTCCACTGGATCGGGCGAATACATGGCTAGAGCGGAAAGGATGGCATGCCCCGGTCGCCGAGACCGGAACCCACCAGCCGTTCGACGAAGAATTCGATCCGCCCGCTGGTACCGCCGGGTACGGGCCATTTATCGGCACGACGGGCCAGATCCTTGAATGCCCTGGCGGCCGGACTCGCGGGGAAGGCCTCGGTCACCGCCTTCTGTCGCTGGACTGCCTTGCGCAGATATTCATCAAAGGGTATCGCACCCGCGTAATCCAGGGTCACGTCGAGGAAACGGTCGCACACGGCCGTGAGCTTCCCGAACAGCGACCTGCCTTCCTCGGGACCCCGCACCATGTTGGCCAGCACGCGCAACCTGGAGATGCCGTGATCCCGGCTGAGCACCTTGATCAGGGCGTAGGCATCGGTGATCGAGGCGGGTTCGTCGCAGACCACCACCAGGACCTCCTGCACCGCCCGGCAGAAACTGATGACGCTGTCGTGCAGGCCGGCCGCGGTATCCACGATCAGGACATCCACGGGCCGGTGCAATTCACTGAAGGCGCGGATGATGCCGACATGCTCGGCCGGATTCAGGTCGGCCATGCGGGCCACGCCGGAGGCGGCGGGAACGATGGTGATGCCAGCGGGACCCCCGACCAGGGTTTCCTCCAGCCCGATCTCACCGTTCAGGACGTGGGACAGGTTGTGCCGCGGCTGCAGGCCCAGCAGCACGTCGACGTTGGCGAGCCCGAGATCGGCATCCATGAGCATCACGTTGCGTCCATTCTGGGCAAGGGCCACCGAGAGATTCACGGAGACGTTGGTCTTGCCGACACCGCCCTTGCCACTGGCCACGGCGATCACCTGTACCGGGCGGGGGGCGTTCATGCGGCGCAGCCCCGCTGCCTGATCATCATGCTGAAACATGGGCGTGCCCGTTCCGGTTGGTTTGCGGTTGCCGAAGGCCGTGTCCGTGCGCATTCCCGTCCCCCTCTTCCCTGTCTTCGGATGCGAATGAAACGGCCTGGCTGACCAGGCGCGATGCACGCGCGGATGATAGATCCTCCGGCACACGTTGTCCCTCACTGACATACATCAGGGGGAGCCCGCCCGTGCACAGTGCCGACATGGCCGGCCCGAGACTGACGGCCTCGTCGACCTTGGTCAACACGACCCCCTCCAGGGACAGGCCGCCGAAGGCCCGGAAGGTCTCCTCCAGGACCGCCTGCTGCGTATTGGCGGCGACCACCAGCAGGGATCGTTGATGGGGGATCGCCGCCAGGCCGGCGATCTCCTCGGCAAGACTCAGATCCCGCTGGCTCATGCCGGCGGTATCCACGAAGATGCGCTGCTTGCCCTGCAGCCCCGACAGGATGTCGCCCAGCTCCCTGGCCGTCTGCGCAAGATGCACGGGTACGCCGAGGATCTGCCCGAAGGTCTGCAATTGACGATGCGCCCCGATGCGGTAGGCGTCGGTGGTCACCAGGGCCAGCGAATGCCGACCGTGGGCCTGTACGTGACGTGCCGCCAGCTTCGCCACGGTCGTGGTCTTGCCGACCCCGCTCGGCCCCACCAGGGTCACGATACCTTCCGGATCATGGCTGCTCTCGGGCGCTGCCGGAATGCGTCGGGCCAGATGCTGCAACGCTTCCTGCCAGGCGTGTTCCCGGCTGTCCAGGTGGCGCACGGTGTGCGCGATGTCCCGGGCCAGGGCCGGATCGATGCCCAGGCGACCCAGGTCGCGGATCAACTGGGCCCTCTCCGGCTCCCTGAGGGAGAGATCATTCCATGCCAGGCTCGCCAACTGATCCTGCAACATCCCGCGCAGGCTCTCGATCTCCCGCTGCATGGCGACCAGTGCCGGGTCCTGGGACCAGACGATGCCCGGAGGCGTGCGGCCTGCCGGAGGCCCGCCTTGCGCAGCCCTCGATTCCGGTTCCGGGGCGCGCGCCGGCCGCACCCAGGGCATGCCCGTATCCAGCAGCTCCATGGCATCGTCGGCCCCGGCCGGGGCGGGTGCCTGCGCGGGCGCCTCCGCCGCCTGTTCCCCGGCCATCCCGGTGACCAGTTCCTGGTCGTAGTCCATGGCGGAGACGATCTCGATGCCCCCCTCCACCCGGCGGCTGGACAGAATGACCGCATCCGGTCCCTGCTCTTCCCGGACCATCCGGATGGCCTGGCGCATGTCGGAAGCGAAAAAGCGTCTGATCTTCATGGCGGCTACCCTTCAGAGACCGTTGACCGGGGAAGTACCGGGCGAGGGGTGCCGGCTTCCGCTCGCGGCGCCGGGCCGCACCGTTCCGTCATCTGCCGTACTTGCATCACGCCGCATCCCCCATGTCCGCACCTACTTGCCGTCCTCTCGTCCCACCGTGGCCACCACGCGGATGCGCTTGCTGTCCGGGATCTCCGTGTAGGCCAGTACATGCAACCCCCTCACGGCGGACCTCAGCCAGCGCGCCATCCAGGCCCGAATGTCCGGCGAAACCACGACCACCGTGGGCTCTCCGGCCATCTCCTGGCGCTGAGCGGCCTCGGCGATGGACTTCTGCAGCCTCTCGGCGAGGCCGGGCTCGATACCCAGGCCGCCGCCTCCGGCTCCCTGCGAGGACTTCTGCAAGATCTGTTCCAGAGAGGGGTCCAGTGCGATCAGAGGCAGCTCCGGCACCGTTCCCACGATGTTCTGCACAATGGAACGGGCCAGCGCAACCCGCACCGCGGCGGTCAGAACGCCGGGATCCTGACTCTTGCTGCCATGCTCCGCCAAGGTTTCGGCGATGGTGCGGAGATCGCGGATGGAGACCTGCTCCGCCAGCAGGTTCTGCAAGACCTTCAGCACCACCCCCAGATTGAGGATCTTGGGCACCAGGTTTTCCATCAGCTTCGGCGAATGCCGCCCGAGGACATCCAGCATGTGCTGCACCTCCTCGTGCCCGAGCAGTTCGTGGGCGTGATCCTTCAGCAGCTGGGAGAGGTGGGTCGCGACCACCGTGCCTGCGTCCACCACGGTGTAGCCCAGGCCCTGGGCCTGTTCCCGAAGCGCGGGATCGATCCAGACCGCATCCAGCCCGAAGGTCGGATCCTTGGTCGCCGTACCCTGCACCTCGCCGAACACCCGGCCGGGGTTGATGGCCAGTTCCTGGTCGGTGAAGACCTCCCCCTCGCCGACGGTCACGCCCATCAGCGCGATCCGGTACTGGCTGGGTCCCAGATCCAGATTGTCACGGATGTGCACCGGCTGGATCAGGAAACCCAGCTCCTGCGACAGCTTGCGGCGCACGCCCTTGATACGGCCCATGAGCTGTCCGCCCTGGCTGCGGTCCACCATGGGAATCAGGCGATAGCCAACCTCCAGGCCCACCAGGTCCACCGGCGGCACGTCGTCCCAGGACAACTCCTTGAATTCGGGATTCGACGACGGCCCGCCGCCCTGGGGCAGCGGCTCCACCAGCATCTCGGCCTCTTCGGCCACGCGCCGCTGGGCGTTCAGGTAGGCGCTGGAGGCCATCAGCGCCGCCAGGGACAGGAACACCAGGTTGGGCATGCCCGGTACCAGCCCCAGTGAACCCACCACGCCGGCGGCCACGTACAGGGCGCGGGGGGTGGAGAACATCTGCTGGAACACCTGCTTGCCCATATCCTGGGAGGCCGAGACGCGGGTGACGATGATGGCGGTGGCCGAAGACAGCAACAGCGACGGGATCTGGGCCACCAGGCCGTCGCCGATGGTCAGCAGCACATAGTTGGTGGCGGCGTCCCCGAGGGACATGGCGTGCTGCATGGTACCGATGATCAGGCCGCCGATGATGTTGATGACCAGGATCAGGATGCCGGCGATGGCGTCGCCGCGGACGAACTTGCTGGCGCCGTCCATGGAACCGTAGAAATCCGCCTCCTGGGCGATCTCCTCGCGCCGCCGTCGGGCATCCTCCTGGGAGACCAGGCCGGCGTTGAGGTCGGCGTCGATCGCCATCTGCTTGCCCGGCATGGCATCCAGGGTGAAGCGTGCACTCACCTCCGAGACCCGTCCCGCGCCCTTGGTGACCACCACGAAGTTGATGATCACCAGGATCAGGAAGACCACCAGACCCACGGCGTAGTTGCCCCCGACGACGAAGTCGCCGAAGGCCTGGATCACGTTGCCCGCCGCCTCCGTGCCGGTGTGACCGTTCAGCAGGATCACCCGCGTGGAGGCGACGTTCAGGGCCAATCGCAACAGGGTCGCCACCAGCAACACGGTCGGGAACACCGCGAACTCGAGGGGCCGGGGCGTATACACGGCGACCAGGATCACCACCAGCGACAGCGCGATGTTGAAGGTGAACAGCACGTCCAGCGCCAGCGGCGGCAGCGGGATGACCAGCATCACCAGCATGGCCATCAGCAGAATGGGGGTGACCATGCCGGTCTTGCCGGCATTCTTCAGGGCATCCAGAAAGGCGGGCATGGGTCAGTCCTCCCGGGGCGGCGTCCGCCGCAGCAGGTCGTCCGGCACCGGCAGGTCGGTCGGCGCCTCCGGCCGGCGCGCCGCGCCGTCGCGGGCAGCGGTGCGCAGCTGATAGACGTACGCCAGCACCTGCGCCACGGCGACGTAGAGCCCGGCCGGGATCTCCTGGTCCAGACGCGTGCTGTAATACAGGGCGCGTGCCAGCGGTGGCGCAGCGAACAGCGACACGCCCGCCGCGCGGGCCCGCTCGCGGATCTCGGCGGCAATCAGGTCCGCGCCCTTGGCCACCACCCGCGGCGCCCGCATGCCCGTCTGGTCGTAGCGCAGGGCCACGGCATAGTGGGTCGGGTTGGTGACCACCACATCGGCCTTCGGGACCTCCGCCATCATCCGCCGCCGGGCAATGTCCTGCTGGGTCTGGCGGATCTTGCTCTTGACCTCCGGCTTGCCTTCGGTCTCCTTGAATTCGTCCCGGACCTGCTGCTTGGTCATGCGCAGTTGTTTCTGGTGCGACCAGAGCTGGAACGGCACATCGATCAGCGCGACCAGGATCAGCACGGCGGCCAGGGTCAGGAAGGTCCAGCCGATGATGTATCCCGCGTGCATCAGCCCGCGTTCCAGTGGCTGATGACCCAGTCCCAGCAGGGTGTCCGACATCTGCCAGAGCAGCGCCCCGCCCACGGACGTGATCAGGATGAACTTGAGCAGGGTCTTGCCGAACTCCATCAACCCCTGCGCGGAGAAGATGCGCTTCAGGCCGGCGATCGGATTGAGCTTGTTCAGCTTGGGGGCGATGGCCTTGCCGGAAAATCCGCCACCACCCATGGACAATGGCCCGGCCACCGCGACCACCAGCAGGACCCCGAACAGCGGAAGCAGCATCACCAATGCCTCGCCGATGCGCAGCAGCAGCATCTCGTACAGGACGCCGGGGTCGAAGATCAGCTCCCGCTCCACGGAGAAACTGCCCCGCAGGATGTCCTGCAGACCGCCGAGAATACCGCCGCCCATCAGCAGCAGTGCGGCCCCGCCCCCGAGCAGGACCAGGGTGGTGTTCAGCTCGCGCGAACTCGCGACCTGCCCCTTCTCCTTGGCTTCCCGCAGCCGTTTGGGAGTGGGTTCTTCGCTCTTCTCCTGGGAGGTGTCGTTTTCGGCCATCGCTAGCGTCCGATGAACTGGCCCATCAGCCCGAAGGCCAGTGCCAGGAACTCAGTGAACTGGGGCAGCAGCGCCGGCAGGCTGAGCAGGATCAGGATGAAGCCCAGCAGGATCATCATGGGGAAACCGACCGCGAAGATGTTGAGCTGCGGGGCGGCGCGGGTGACCACGCCCATGGCCACATTCACCACCAGCATGGCTGCGACCGCCGGCAGCGCGACCAACAGGGCATAGGCGAACATGGTGCTGCCCCAGTTCACCAGGCTCCAGAGGTCCACCCGGGTGATGCCCTCCACCCCGATGGGCATGGTCTGGAAGCTCATCAAGGTCAACTCGATCAGGGCCACATGGCCATTGAGCGCGAGAAAGAGCAGGGTGGACACGATCAGGAAAAAGGTGGAAACCACCGGAACCTGAGCGCCCTGCGGATCCACCATGGAGGCGAAACCCAGGCCCATGGACAGGGCAATGGTCTCTCCGGCCTGGGTCAGGGCGCTGAACACCATCTGCAGCACGAATCCGATCATCAGGCCGATCAGGACCTGCTGCACCGCAATCGTCAGGCCCGCCATGCTGAGGGGCTCGACGGCGGGCGGCGTGGGCAGCAGCGGCGCCACGATCATGGCCAGGATCAATGCGAAACCGAGACGGATGCGCACCGTGACGGTCCTCGCACTGAACAACGGGGCCGCCAGGAGCATGGCGCCGATACGCAGGAAGGGCCACATGAATGCGCCCAACCAGGCGGTGATTTCGGCGGTGGTGAAGTGCATGTCCCCGTTCCCGCTTTGCTGTGCCAGTGCCCGCGCCGCAGGGCGGCCCGGCTCACCCAATGACCCCGGGGATGCTGTCGTAGAGACGCACCGTGTATTCCACCATCAGCCCCAGCATCCAGTGCCCCACGACGGCCAGGGCGACGAACATGCCCAGCAGCTTGGGAATGAACGACAGGGTCATCTCCTGGATCTGGGTCGCCGCCTGCACCATGCCGATGGCCAGACCGATGCCCAGGGCGGTCAGCAGCACCGGTGCGCTCAGGAGGACCATCACCAGCAATGCCTCGCGGCCGACGTCGATCACCATCTCGGGGGTCATGAGGGGATTCCCTCCCTGTGTCCGGCGGAGCGAGATGCCATCACATCCGCATCCGTCAGGTGAAGAAACTGGAGGCCAGGGTGCCCATGAGCAGCGCCCAGCCGTCGATGAGAACGAACAGCATCACCTTGAACGGCATCGAGATGATCAGCGGGGACAGCATCACCATGCCCATCGACATCAGGACGCTGGCCACCACCAGATCGATGATCAGAAACGGGATCAGGATCAGGAAGCCGATCTGAAAGGCGGTCTTCAGTTCACTGGTCAGAAAGGAAGCGATCAGCAGCGTGAACGGCACGTCATCGGGCGACTCGAAGCCGTCGCGACCGCTGATCTGCGCAAACATGGCCAGGTCCGTCTCGCGGGTCTGCGCCATCATGAACTCCCGCAGCGGTCCGCTGGCCGCGAGCACGGCCTGTTCCGCGGACAGTTCCTCTGCCATGTAGGGCTGGACCGCCTGCACATGAATGCGATCGAAGACCGGTGTCATCACGAACAGGGTCAGGAACAGGGCGAGACCGATCAGGATCTGGTTCGATGGCGTCTGCGTGGTGCCCAGGCCCTGCCGCAGCAGGGCCAGCACGATGATGATGCGGGTAAAGGCGGTCATCATGATCAGCGCGGCCGGCAACAGGCTCAGCAGCGTCATCAGGACGAGGATCTGCAGGGTCATCGAATAGGTCTGACCCCCTTCGGGGTCGGTGGTGACGTTCAGCACCTCCAGCCCGGCCTGGCCCCATGCGGGCTGCACGGCCGAGGCCAGCAGCAAAACGGGGAGCAGGAGACCCACCGCCCTCATGGCTGGTGATTCCGTTGCAGGACGGAACGGAGCCGGCGGGCGAAGGGGCTTTCCGGGTGCCCGACGGCGGCCGCCCGCCCCGGCTCGGTGCGAAGCGGCTCATCCAGGACATGCAGGGTCTGCACACGCCCCGGCGCAACCCCCACCAGCAGCTGCGTGTCGCCCACCTGCACCAGCAGCATGCGTTCCCTGGAGCCCAGGGAAATCCCGCCCAGGACACGGAAATCGCCGCCCAGACGGGATTGCATGCCGGGCATCCGCCGCATCAGAAAGGCCAGCACGACGATCGCCGCGATCACGATCAGCAGGCCCGCGAGGAGTTGCACCAGGTAGCTGCCGCTCATCGCATCCCCATTCGCGATGGGCCAGCCCGTGGCATCGGCCTCGGCCAGGGCCGCACCCGGCAGGCACAGCGCGCCCCAGGCCAAGCATCGACCGGCGGCGGCCAGCCACGGTCCCGACGGGCGACGGCCATGCCGACGCCGCGGCCCCCTGGAGGTCCGGTTCAAGCCCGAACGACTGGTGTGAACCGTCGCCATCACTTCAGCTTCTTCACGCGTTCGGTCGGACTCATCACGTCGGTCAGCCGGATGCCGAACTTTTCGTTCACCACCACCACCTCCCCGTGCGCGATCAGCGTGCCGTTGGCGAACACATCCAGCGGTTCGCCCGCCAGACGATCCAGCTCCACCACGGATCCCTGGTTCAATTGCAGCAGGTTGCGAATCGGGATCCGGGTCCGGCCGATTTCCATGGAGAGGGTCACCGGGATATCCAGCACCACGTCCAGGTTCACGTCTTCCTGCGTCTGTGCCCGGCTGGGCTCCTGCGACAGGGATTCGAAATTGGCCTTCTGCACCGGATCCTCGTCCTTGGCGCCGCCAGTGCCTGCGCCGGCGTGGTTCTTTCCGGTGCGTCCCCCCGCGTCCGCCGTCTGCGCCGGCTCGGGGGAGGCCTCCTGCTCCTCCAGGGCAGCGGCCCATTCATCCGCGAGGGCCTCCTGGGCGGCATTCGGTTTCGTTTCTTCGCTCATGGCTTGCGATCCTCGACGTGCTCAGTCCGCGCGCTTGATGCGCTCGGCCACCTTGATTGCATTCTTCCCATCGGAGACGCCGAACTTCCCGCGTACCACCGGGATGCCCTCGGCGCGCAGAAGCACGAGTTCCGGCAATTCCACCGGAATGACGTCCCCAGGCTTCAGGTTCATGACCTCACGCAGGCTGAGGGTGGTCTCGGTCAGCATCGAGGACACCTCGACCTCGGCCACCTTGACCTCCTCGCGCAGGGCACGGATCCAGCGCTCGTCCACCTCGGAGCGGTCACTCTGGAGCCCGGCGTCGAGATACTCCCGGATGGGCTCGATCATCGAGTAGGGCATGGTCACGTGAAAGTCCCCGCCGCCGCCGTCCAGCTCGACATGGAAGGATGAGACCACCACCACCTCGGTCGGGCTCACGATGTTCGCGAACTGGGGATTGACCTCCGAATTGATGTATTCGAAGTCGATCTCCATCACCGGGGACCATGCCTTCTTCAGGTCGGCAAAGACCTGATCCAGGGTCATGCGGATCACCCTTTGCTCGGTGGGCGTGAACTCCCGGCCCTCGATCCTGGCGTGATAGCGACCATCGCCTCCGAAGAAGTTGTCCACCAGGATGAACACCAGTTTCGGATCCACGACGAACAGCGATGTCCCGCGCAGGGGCTTGATCTTGACCATGTTCAGGCTGGTCGGCACGAACAGGGAGTGGACGTATTCGGAGAACTTGCTCATCTTCACGCCACTCACCGAGATCTCGGCGGAACGGCGCATCAGGTTGAACAGGCTGATGCGCAATAGCCGTGCGAAACGCTCGTTGATCATCTCCAGGGTGGGCATGCGCCCACGCACGATCCGGTCCTGGCTGGTGAAGTCGAAACCGCGTGCGACGCCGTCCCGTGCCCGCAGATCCGGCTCGGTGTCCACGTCGCCGCTGTCAACGCCGTGCAGGAGGGCGTCGATCTCTTCCTGGGAAAGCAGGTCTGTCTGGGTCATGGTGGGCCTACTGCATCACGAAGGCGGTGAAATAGATGGACTCGATGCCGGGCTCCCCGGTGTGCTCCCGGACCACGGCGCGGATGGCCTCGAGCATCTCGCCGCGCGTCTCCTCCTTGCCTTCCGCGGTGATCAGGACGTCGTAGGTCTTGCTGCTGAGGAGCATGAGCAGATCGTTGCGGATCACCGGCATATGCTCGTTGACCACCTCGATGACACCGGGATCGCGCGTGGCCAGGACCAGCCCCACCTGAACGAAGCGCACCCGCCCGGCCCCCTCGATGTTGCCGAGCAGCTCGGGTTCCAGTTCCTGGTAGATGAGGGCGGGCGCCTCGGCCGCTTCCGGATTCGCGGCCTCGTCGGTGTCCAGCAAAAGGTAGAAGGCGGCGCCACCGGCGCCGGCAAGGACCAGCAACAGGGCCAGGACCACCAGCAGCTTCTTGCGCATCCCGCCCTTGGGCTTGGCGGGTTCCGTTTCCAGATCCAGTTCTTCTTCTTCAATCATCATGGCCTTCGCGGTCCTCCCCGACTCTGCAGGGTATTCAGCAATTGCCATGCCATGGAAAAAATGGAATTTTTTCCTTTTATAATCAATCGGATAAATAAACACCTGGAAATGACCGGCGGGCTTTTGACGGCCCTGACGCCCGGCACTGCCGAAAAGCCGGCGCCGGAAAACCCCATCGGCCAGGGGC
>JAWLFM010000204.1:0-4799 GCA_041685565.1 Thioalkalivibrio sp. | reverse complement strand
TCCGTGATCTTCCTGATGTTCATGCTGATCACCGGCGTGCTCTGGATCGGGGGACACAACGTCCTTGCCGGCGAGATCACGCCGGGGGAACTCGCGGCGTTTCTGTTCTACGCGGTCCTGGTTGCCGGCTCGGTGGCCGCCCTCAGCGAGGTCGCCAACGAACTGCTGCGTGCGGCAGGCGCGGCCGAGCGGCTGCTCGCCCTGCTACAGGCGCGCTCGGGGCCGCCCCGACCGCGGCACCCAACGGTCCTTCCTGAACCTGCCAGGGGCGCCATCCGCTTTGATGACGTCTGGTTCGCCTACCCGACCCGGCCGCAGCCCCCGGCCCTGCAGGGCATCGACCTGGAGATCCCCGCCGGTGGCTCGGTGGCACTGGTTGGACCTTCCGGGGCCGGCAAGACCACGCTGTTTCAGTTGCTGCTGCGTTTCTACGATCCCGACTCCGGCTCGATCTGCCTCGATGGCGTCGATATTCGCGATGTGGAGACGGCGGTCCTCCGGGGACGGATCGCACTGGTGCCACAGCAGCCCGTGCTGTTCGCGGCCAGCATCCGCGAGAATATCGCCTACGGGTCGCCGGGAGCCTCGGAAAGCGATGTTCGGGCGGCGGCGGAGGCGGCGTATGCCATGGACTTCATCGCTGCGCTTCCGGAGGGACTGGATACGCACCTCGGGGAGCGCGGTGTGCGGCTCTCGGGTGGTCAGCGGGCCCGGATCGCGCTGGCGCGTGCGATCCTGCGGGATCCGGCGATCCTGCTGCTCGATGAGGCCACCAGCGCCCTGGATGCGGAGAGTGAGCGCCTGGTGCAGGCGGCATTGCAGCGCATCAGCCGTGGCCGAACAACCTTGACCATCGCGCATCGTCTGGCGACCGTTCAGGCGGTCGACCGCATCGTGGTGCTCGATCGCGGAAGGATCGTGGCCCAGGGTTCGCATGCCCAGTTGCTGGAAGAGGGCGGCATGTACGCACGTCTGGCCTCACTGCAGTTCACATCGGCCCATTGAGCCAATGGGGATCCTGGTCCGGCACCGCCGGTGCAGGTTGGGTTCGCGCAGCGCAACCCGACGCAAGGCGCTGCACTGCTTGACCGGCTCCGTCGAATCTTAGGCCGGGCATTTTGGGGCCAAAAACGGGGTTCTAAGGCCAAAAATGAGGCCGTAAATCGCAGTTATCTTTGTCGAAACAAGGTGTTGCCTTGGTCCGACCCCGTTGGTCCGTTGGTTATTGGTTGGCGTCGACGACGGCGAGGGCGGTCATGTTGACCAGGCGGCGGACGGAGGCGGTTTCCGTCAGGATGTGCACCGGGCGGGCGGAGCCGAGCAGGATGGGGCCGACGCTCGCGCCTTGTCCGCTGGTGGCCTTGATCAGGTTGAAGGCGATGTTGGCGGCGTCGATGTTGGGCATCATCAGGAGGTTGGCCTCGCCCTGCAGGCGGCAGCCGGGGAAGATCCGGTCCCGGATTTCCGGCTTCAGGGCGGCATCCGGGTGCATCTCGCCGTCCACCTCCAGGTTCGGATCCATCTGCTCGAGCAGGGCCCGGGCCCTGCTCATCTTCCGCGCCGCCTCCGACGGCACGCTTCCGAAGTTGGAATGGGAGAGCAGGGCGACCTTCGGGGTGAGACCGAAATTGCGCACCGCCTCGGCGGCCATCAAGGTGATCTCGGCGATGGTCTCCGCGTCCGGATTCTCGTTCACGTAGGTGTCGCAGAGGAACAGGGTCCGGTGCGACAGCATCAGCAGGTTCATGGTGGCGAAGGTGCGCACCCCCGGGGCAAGGCCGATCACGTCCTCGATGAACTTCAGGTGATAGGCGTGCTGCCCCACCATGCCGCAAACCATGGCATCGGCGTCACCGTTGCGTAGCAGCATGGCGCTGATGAGCGTGTTGTTGCTACGCATGCGGTATTTGGCGACGTCCGGCGTGATGCCCTTGCGGCCCATGATCCTGTGGTACTCGTTCCAAAGTGACCGGAAGCGTTCGTCGGAGGCCGGGTTCACGACTTCGAAGTCCACTCCGGGCCTGAGGCTGAGGCCGATGCGCTCGATACGCGACTGGATCACCTCCGGCCGTCCGACCACGATCGGCTGGGCCAGGCCTTCCTCCAGCACCGTCTGCACCGCATGGAGCACCCGCTCGTCCTCGCCCTCGGCGTAGACCACGCGGCGCGGCGAGGTCTTCGCCGCGGCGAAGACCGGCTTCATCACGAAGCCGGACTGGTAGACGAAGTTGTTCAGGTGCTCCCGGTAGGTCCACAGCTCCTCGATCGGGGCGGTCGCAACGCCGGAATCCATGGCCGCCTTCGCCACCATGGGCGCGATCTTGACGATCAGGCGGGGATCGAAGGGCTTGGGGATCAGGTAGGACGGGCCGAAGCGCAGGACCTCGTCGCCATAGGCCTTGGCCACCACGTCGGAGGGCTCTGCCCGCGCCAGCTCGGCAATGGCCTTGACCGCCGCGACCTGCATCTCCTGGGTGAAGGCACGGGCGCCCACATCCAGTGCGCCCCGGAAGATGAAGGGGAAGCAGAGGACGTTGTTGACCTGGTTGGGATAATCGGAGCGGCCGGTGGCGATCATGGCATCGTCGCGCACTTCGAGAACCTCCTCGGGCAGGATCTCGGGGTCCGGATTGGCCAGCGCAAGGATCAGCGGTCGAGGCGCCATGCGGGCCACCATCTCGGGTTTCAGGACGCCACCCGCCGACAGCCCCAGGAAGACGTCGGCACCATCGATGATCTCCCCCAGGGTGCGCGCCTCGGTATCCTGGGCATAACGCTCCCTGAAGCTGTCCATTTCCTCGGGACGGCCCCTGTGGAGCACGCCGTGAATGTCGGACACCCAGATGTTGTCCACAGGCAGTCCCATCGTGACCAGCAGGTCCAGGCAGGCAATGGCGGCGGCCCCGGCCCCCGAGGTGACCAGCTTGATGCTGCTGAGGTCCTTGCGGGTCAGTTGCATGGCGTTCAGCACGGTTGCCGCCACCACGATGGCCGTGCCGTGCTGGTCGTCGTGGAACACCGGGATGTTCATGCGCTCGCGCAGCTTGCGCTCGATGTAGAAACACTCTGGTGCCTTGATGTCCTCCAGGTTGATGCCGCCGAAGGTGGGCTCCATGGCGGCGATCATGTCCACCAGCTTGTCCGGGTCCCGTTCATCCAGTTCGATGTCGAACACGTCGATGTTGGCGAACTTCTTGAACAGCACGCCCTTGCCTTCCATCACCGGCTTGGCGGCCAGCGGGCCGATGGCACCGAGGCCCAGCACCGCGGTGCCGTTGGTGATCACGCCGACGAGATTGGCGCGCGCCGTCAGGCGTCCCACCTCGGTGGGATCTGCGGCGATCAGGCGTGAGGCGACCGCCACGCCGGGCGAGTAGGCGAGGGCGAGGTCCCGCTGGTTGGTCAGCCCCTTGGTGGGTACGACCGAGATCTTGCCGGGCGTGGGGAGGCGGTGATAGTCGAGTGCTGCCTGGTCGAACGAGGTCTTGTCCATCGATGGTGGGATCCTGGGTCTCCGGAGTGTGGGGGCGTTGCTGCCCCCGTTCGCCTATTGTTTCATAGCTGAGGCATCGGTGATGGGCCGATGGGCCTTGCCAGGAGCAGCAAATGGTTCATGGGGTCATGCGGCGGGTCCGCGTTCAATGGTTCAGGACGAACGAGACATCAAGGGCGCCCGTCATGAGCCTGTCGAACCGATAACGGAATCGACTCATGCGGCACTTCCCGGGTGCGGGGAATGCCCGGATGCTGCATCCTCCTCCCCGGACCCGCCGTCGGCCTGGCTGAGGAGGCGGAACAACGCGCGGCTGGAACGCCGCGGCTTGCCTTCGGCGGCCTCCTTGCGCGCGTTGCGTATCAGCTGACGCAGTTGCTGGGCATCACCCCCCGGGTGGCGGGCCAGCCATTCGGTCAGGGCCTGATCGTCGGCCAGCAGCCGATCCCGCCAGTGTTCGAGCGCGTGAAATGCCGCCTTGCTGCGATCCGACGCCGTGCGCATCTCCGACAACTGCCGGACAATCGGCCCGGCATCGACGTCGCGCATCAGCTTGCCGATGAATTGCATCTGCCGGCGCAGCGCGCCATGGCTGCGGATGCGCTGGGCCTCGAGGACGGCACTGCGCAGCGCGTCCGGCAGGTCCAGGTTCCTGACGCGATCCTCGGGGAGCTTGACCAGCGCCAGGCCGAGGTCCTGCAGTGCGCTGCTTTCCCGCTTGCGCTGGGACTTGCTGGGCGGTGGCGCTGCGTGGTCGCTCTCGTGAGCGTTCATGTCGGTGCAGGCGCGTCTTGGGTGCGGACCCGCCGCCTGTGGTTCACTGGGATGCGCCGCGCCCGGGGGCGGTGCCGGGGAGGGGCGTGAAGTGCATCACGTCATCAAGTTGCTCGGGCGTGAACAGCGATTCGACCAGGGGCAACAGTTCCTCCTCCTCCGCTACGGTGTGTCTGCGCAGCATGTCGGCGAAGGCCTGCAGGTCGCGCTGTGCGGTGTCAAGACGGATGCCCGTCGCCAGGGTCCGCAGGTGGCCGTGTTCGGTCCCGAGTCGGACGCAGAGGGAAAAGTGCTCGCGGTGAAACTGGACGATCGGCCCGAAGATCGTCTTTTCCTCATGTTGCAGATGCTGTTCCATCTCATCCCGGTAGTACTGCTGCACCAGTCGGATGCCCTCTGCCAGGCTCTCGCTGCTGCCGTCGCTGGCCAGCCGGTCGATGCGCTCGGCAAAGGTCAGGGCCTCGTCGTGTTCGCGGGAGAGTTGCTCCATCTGCCTGCAGCGTTCCTTGGGCATCGGTTACCTCGTTCTTGC
>JAWLFM010000032.1:0-19688 GCA_041685565.1 Thioalkalivibrio sp. | reverse complement strand
CCGGGCGTAGATATCGCCCGAGGGAAGCGCATCGGCCCCCTGTTCCAGCCACTGCAGGAGGGCTTCGGCCGGCAGCCAGCGGGCAAACAGATACTGGCGCCGCTCGCCGCGGATGGCGTTGTATTCGTAAGGACCGAGCGCGGCGAGCCTACGGACCGCGTCCTTCGCGATCTCCAGTGCGCCGGCGACGAACTCCAGCGACAGCGCCGGTACCGGCTGACTGAGTCCGGCCAGGACCTCGGCCTCGAAGCCCTCGACATCGATCTTGCAGAAGTCCGGCAGCCCGTATTCCGCGATCAATTGATCCAGGGTGACCATGGGGATCCGGACCGACTCCTCCCAGGTCACCGTACCGAAGGATGGATTACTGCGGCCCAGGTCCGTCTGCCAATGGCGGGACAGCGTGGACACGGTCGGTGTGCGGGGACTCACTGCCAGCGTCGCCTCGCCGGCATGCCGTCCGACGCCTTCCGGACGCAGGATGACCCCGGCCCGGGAACCGACCAGTCGTTGCAGCCATCGGAACAGATGCGGTTGGGGTTCCAACGCCACCACTCGGGCGCCCAGGCTCGCGAAGGCGCGCGTACGATCGCCCAGGTGAGCCCCGACGTCGAACACCAGCGCCGGTTCCTGCAGGAAGGGTCGATAGAGGCGGCGCAACCCACGCTGTCGCCCCGGCCGCCAGTAGATCACCAGCGAACGCAGAACGCCGAGGGTACGATGCCAGGGGATCGGATTCACGGGCCTCCAGGTCGGGGTAGCCCCGATTCCGGCCTCGCCTGCGCCGCCTGCCGCGGGAGGCCGCCTGCGATTCAACCGAATCGGGATCCCAGATAGGCCTTGAAGTCGTCCTGAAGTTCCGGGTGTTGCAGGGCGAACTCCACCGTGGCCTTCAGGTAGCCCAGTTTGCTGCCGCAGTCGAAGCGCTCGCCCTTGAATTCGAAGGCGGTGACGCGCTCCTCCTGCAACAGACGCGCGATGGCATCGGTCAGCTGGATCTCCCCCCCTGCCCCGGCTTCCTGCCTTTCCAGGAGCTCAAAGATGCGTGGGGTCAGGATGTAACGACCGACCACTGCGACATTGGAGGGCGCGTCTTCCGGGCGTGGCTTTTCGACGATGCCACGGACATCCCAAAGACCCGGGGTATCGGTGGCTACGGGGTCGATGACCCCATATTTTCCCGTTTCCTCGGGCGGGACCTCCTCGACGCCGAGCACACTGCACTGTGTCTCGTTGAACTGTTCCACCATCTGCGCCAGCGCGCCGCCTTCGTGGCTCACGATCAGGTCATCCGCCAGGATCACCGCGAAGGGCTCGTGCTGTACGATCGGGCGGGCGCAGCCGACTGCGTGACCCAGACCCAGGGCATCGGTCTGCCGCACGTAAACGCAGGTAACCTTGGGCGGGACGATATTGCGCACCAGTTCCAGCAGCGCGGTCTTGCCGCGCTCAGCCAACTCGGTCTCGAGTTCGTACGCCTTGTCGAAATGGTCCGGGATGGAGCGCTTGTTCCGGCCGGTGACGAAGACCAGGGTCTCGATGCCGGCGGCGACGGCCTCCTCCGCGGCGTACTGAATCAGCGGCTTGTCGACCACCGGCAGCATCTCCTTCGGATTGGCCTTGGTGGCCGGGAGGAAGCGTGTACCCATCCCCGCCACGGGGAATACGGCCATTCGAATGCGTTGCTGCGGGTTTTTGGTCATGCTCTCTCTGTGCGTTTGTCTGGTATGCGAAGCGGGCCACACCGGGTGGCCCGCCCCGGCTCAGGTCCTACTCAAAAGCGATTCGGTCCAGATTCATCTCGACGGTACGTTCACCGATCCCGGTCACCCGGGTGAGTTCCTGGACCGACCGGAAGGGGCCATGCTCCTCACGGTAGGCCACGATTGCGGCAGCCTTGGCCGGTCCGACATTGCCGAGTTGAGTCAATTCCTCGGCTGACGCAGTGTTGACATTCACGGGGCCAGTGGCCCACGCAGCGGGCACAGCGACCAGCATCAGGAACAGTACGGCAAGGATCCACTTCTTCATGTTGACAACCTCCATGTTTTGCGTAGGTGTTACGGTGCCAATCCCGGCACCGACCCTATCCTAACCCCGAATCCCCCCGTGGGCAAAGGGGGCACAGCCATCATTCGGCACCATGAACGGCATCTTCCGGACCTCTGGGCTTCGGGGACTCAGGCCTCTTTCGCCATCTCTTCAAGGATCGCCGCCACGGCGGCTGCGGGATCGGAGGCCTGGGTGATGGGCCTGCCTACGACGATATGGCTGGCCCCGGCTCGCAACGCGGCGCTCGCGGTCATCACCCGCTTCTGATCATCGCCACCACTGCCGCCCGGACGTATCCCTGGCGTGACCAGCCAGGGCGCGTCCCCCAGACGCTGACGCAGTACCGAGGCCTCCAGCGGGGAACACACCAGCCCGTCCAGACCCGCCTTGTTCACGGCCAGTTCGGCAAGGTGCAGCACCTGCTGTTCCGGACTGCGGTCGATGCCGATTCCGCGCAGGGTTTCCGCATCGCTGGAGGTCAGCACGGTCACGGCGATGAGCCGTGTCTCGGGCCGGATCTCCCGCACCGCGTCGTGGGCCGCTCGCATCATCTCCAGCCCGCCGGAGGCATGCACGTTCATCATCCAGACGCCCAGGCGCGCGGCGGCTCGACAGGCGCCGGCGACCGTGTTCGGGATGTCGTGAAACTTGAGATCGAGGAAGACCCGAAACCCCAGGGCCTGCAACCCTTCCACCAGACCGGGTCCAGCGGCAACGAAGAGCTCGAAACCCACCTTCACCGCACAGCGGTGCGGGTCCAGTTCGGCGGCCATCCGCTCGGCCGCGACACGGTTTGGGAAATCCAGTGCAACAATCAGCGGAGGCGCCTCGTTCATGTCTCTTCCCATATTCATTGAAAGGTCTGGTTGGGCGGCTGGTCGAGATCGAGATCCATGCCGCGCAGGGTATCCCAGCGTCGGCAACTGGGGCACTGCCAGACATGTGCGCGACCCTGGTATCCGCAGTTGCTGCATTGGTACAGGGGCTGGCTGCGCAGCTGATCCATCAACGCCTTTTCGAAGGCGGCGAACTCCGTGCTGTAGGTATGCACGGCCGGCAGGATCTTCATCCAGCGAACGGCCTCCAGAAGTCCCGAGGTGGGAACCGGGCGCTGGGCCAGGATGCGATGCAACTGCGTCAGCGCCTCATCCAGGCGATTGGTGCGCCGGTACAGGCGCATCAAGGCGATACTGGCCACGGTGATGTTCTTCTCATTGGCCAGGGCGCGCAGGGTCTCCTCCAGGTTGTGGCTGGCCTCGGGCTGCCCGGAGTTGAGGTAGAGCCGTTCCAGCTTGGGGACCACGAGGGTCGCCAGCGCAGGCGTGCGTTCCACCGCTTCGCGCTCCAGACGGATCGACAACGGGATGTCGCCGTTCCGCTCTGCCACCGTCGCTCGCAGCAGCAATGCCCTGGAGAGACCCGGGAAGAGATCCATGGCTCGATCAGCATGTTCCAGGGCCACATCAGTCCGGTTATCCTCCAGTCGTTCCAGGGCCAGTTCACACTCATAGTGCGCGATGCGCAGCGCCGTCGACGCCCCTCCCTGGTCCTTGAGCAGCAGGCCGATCTCGATCGCGTGCGCCCAGTCACGCTGGGTTTCGTAGACGTTGCGCAGACCCTCCAGGGCCTTGATCCCGACCGTGGGCGAGTCCATCAGTTCGCGAAAGACCACCTCCGCGCGATCGAGCACCCCGGCCAGTAGAAAGTCGCGGCCCATTTCATAGGTCGCCTGCGCACGCTGCGCATCGGTGAGGGCCGGACGCGCGGCCAGGTTCTGGTGAATGCGGATCGCGCGATCCACCTCGCCCCGCCGCCGGAACAGGCGGCCGATGATCAGGTGTGTTTCGAAGGTCTCGTGGTCAATCTCGACCACCTCGATGAAGGCCTGCAGGGCACGGTCGGTCTGGTCGTCCAGCAGATAACGTACGCCCTCGAGGTAGCGGTCCAGAGGCGGCTCTCGGGACCCACGGCGACGGTCATGGACAAAGCGGGCCGCAAGCCAGCCGCTGGCGGCCGCAACGGGCAGCAGGAGCATGAGCCAGGGCTCGCTCATGAAGGATTCAACTGCCAGTATTGGCAACCGCCTGGTTGACGCGCTCGCGCAGTTCCTTGCCGGGCTTGAAATGGGGGACGTGCTTGCCGGGGAGCGCCACGCCCTTGCCGGTCTTGGGGTTCCGCCCGATGCGTGGCGGCCGGAAATGCAATGCGAAGCTGCCAAAGCCGCGAATCTCGACGCGATCCCCATGGGCCAGGGCCTGACTCATGCGCTCCAGCACGGCCTTCACGCACAACTCGACATCCTTGGCTGGCAAATGGGGGGTCTTCTCCGCGAGGTTTTCGATCAATTCAGACTTCGTCATGGCAATACACCCCCCTTTCTATTCTTATTGACGTAACGGGACCGGTAACACCACACCGCAGGTCTCCACCCGGGCGTCACTCCATCCGTGCCCCGAACCGTAGCATCGGACACGCATGCAGCCCTTCTGCCCTGTTCAGGGCAGATTCGGCCGCGGGCCGGAAAGGCTCACTCTGTACAGTCTGCAGACCGGCGATGTCACATCCGCTACCGGGGATAGGCCGGGTGTCGCACAAGGGTGCGCCACCCGGCTCCACCGGTGTCGGGCAGCCCGCTCAGTCGTTCTTGCCTCGCATCTTTTCCTTCAGCAGCGCACCCAGCGAGGTGGTCGCTGTGGAACCCGCGCTGGCGTAGTCGCTGACCATCTCGGCCTCTTCCTGGTAGTCCTTGGCCTTGATCGACAGGCTGATGGCGCGCGTCTTCTTGTCCACGCCCATGAACTTCGCCTCGATCTTGTCGCCCACGTTCAGCACGCTGCGGGCATCCTCGACCCGGTCACGCGAGATGTCGGCGGCTCGCAGGATACCGTCGATGCCGTCAGCCAGCTCGACCACGGCGGCCTTGGCATCGACCTCCTTGACCACACCGGAGACGATGCTGCCCTTGGTGTGTTCGGCCACGAAGCTGGAGAAGGGATCGCGATCCAGTTGCTTCAGACCCAGAGAGATGCGCTCCCGCTCGGGATCCACGGACAGCACCACCGCTTCCACCTCGTCGCCCTTCTTGAAGTTGCGAATGGCCTCCTCGCCAGGCACCTGCCAGGAGAGATCCGAGAGATGGATCAGGCCGTCGATGCCCCCGTCGAGCCCGACAAAGACCCCGAAGTCGGTGATCGACTTGATGACGCCCCGCACCTTCTCGCCCCGGTTGTGGTTGGAGGCGAAGTCTTCCCAAGGATTCTGCAGGCACTGCTTCATGCCCAGGGAGATGCGCCGGCGTTCCTCGTCCAGGTCGAGGATCATGACCTCGACCTCGTCACCGATGGCCACGGCCTTGCCGGGATTCACGTTCTTATTGGTCCAGTCCATCTCGGAGACGTGCACCAGACCCTCGACCCCATCCTCGATCTCCACGAAGCAGCCGTAATCGGTGATGTTGGTCACGCGACCGAAGATACGGGTACCGGTCGGGTAGCGGCGGGTGATGTTTTCCCAGGGATCCTCGCCGAGCTGCTTCAGGCCGAGGGAGACGCGCATGCGCTCGCGGTCGAACTTGAGCACCTTGACGTCCACCTCGTCACCGATGTTGACCACGTCGGAGGGGTGCTTGACCCGCTTCCAGGCCATGTCGGTGATGTGCAGCAGGCCATCGATCCCGCCCAGATCCAGAAAGGCGCCATAGTCGGTCAGGTTCTTCACGATTCCCTTCACGACCACGCCTTCCTGCAGGTTCTTCAGCAGTTCCTCGCGCTCGGCGCTGTATTCCTGCTCCACCACCGCACGGCGCGAGACCACCACGTTGTTGCGCCGGCGATCCAGCTTGATCAGCTTGAATTCCAGTTCCTTGCCTTCGAGGTAGGCAGTGTCGCGCACCGGCCGCACATCCACGAGTGAGCCGGGCAGGAAGGCTCGGATGTCGCCCAGCTCGACGGTGTAGCCACCCTTGACCTTGCCGGAGATCAGGCCGACGACGTACTTTTCGTCTTCCATGGCGCTTTCCAGACGATCCCAGGCCTTGGCGCGTTTGGCCTTTTCGCGCGACATCCGGGTTTCGCCGAAACCGTCTTCCGCGGCTTCGAGTGCGACCTCGACCACATCGCCCACCTGCACTTCCAGTTCCCCGCGCTCATTCATGAACTGTTCGGTGGGAATCACTCCCTCCGATTTCAGTCCGGCGTTGACCAGAACGACATCGGGACCGACGTGAATGACCGTGGCACTGAGAATGGCACCCGGCTGCATCTGGGTGTAGGCCATGCTCTCTTCGAGCATTTGCGCAAAACTTTCACTCATGGATTTGTTGAACCTGTGATTGAGACGGTCTGCGACACAATGCCGCATCCGGGTATGGGTTGGACAAACCCCGCATCAGCGGGAACGATTCGTTTCCTATCGACTACGCTTCCTATCTACTGCTCTACGGCTTGCCTAGCGCGTGTTGCAGGCACTCCTAATGCAATTCCTGGCCAGAAAGGACGACGAGCAACCGCTCGCGAATCATGGCCACCACCGACTCGATACCGATCCCGGTGCAATCCAGGATCCAGGCATCCTCCGCAGGCTTCAGCGGAGCGGTGGGACGTTCGCGATCACGCCGGTCGCGGGTCTCCATTTCTTCCTGGAGGGCGCGAAGATTAGCACTAAGTCCTTGTTCCATCAACTGCTTGTAGCGCCTTTTCGCCCGCTCCTCCGCACTTGCCGTCAAAAACACCTTCAAAGCGGCATCGGGGAAGACCACCGTACCCATGTCACGGCCGTCCGCGACCAGCCCGGGCGGCTCCGCGAAGGCCCGCTGCCGTTCCAGCAGCGCCGTTCGGACCTCGGGAATCGCCGCCACTACGGAGGCATCGGAGCCGGCGGTCTCGGCGCGCAGAAGATGATCCGCGCGCATCCCTTCCAGCCAGGTCTGAACCAGCTCCTCCTCCTCGGAGACCCGGAACTCGACATCGAGGTTCCGCGCAATCTCCGCAAGTTCCGTGACGTTCTCGAAATCCGTGCCATGTTTCCTGGCGGCGACGCCCACCAGGCGGTACAGGGCTCCGCTGTCCAGCAGATGCCAGCCGAATTCCCGGGCCAGCCGCTTGCTCACGGTGCCCTTGCCGGCGCCCCCGGGACCGTCGATGGTGAGTATCGGGGTCATGCGGCGGTGATCCCGAGGCCGGCGTGACGGGCCAGCCGGGCGAAGTCGGGAAAGGAGGTCGCCACATTGTCGCAGTCGCGAATCGTGACGGCTGCATCGGCACGCAGCGCCGCCATCGCAAAGGCCATCGCAATGCGGTGATCGCCATGGCTCCGCACCTCGCCTCCGGCCAGTGTGGGACGGCCCTGTATGCGCAGTCCGTCGGGGAGGACCTCGCAGTCGACACCCAGCACGGCCAGACCATCCGCCATAACCTGGATGCGATCGCTCTCCTTCACCCGCAGCTCTTCGGCACCGGTCAATACCGTCTTCCCCTCGGCGCAGGCGGCCGCGACGAACAGGGCCGGGAATTCGTCAATCGCCAGTGGCACGAGTTCCCTGGGAATCGCGATGCCCTTCAGCGGCGCCCAGCGCACCCGCAGGTCGGCGACCGGTTCGCCACCGATCTCGTGCCGGTCGAGGACCTCGATCGAGGCCCCCATCAGGCGCAGGATATCGATCACCCCGGTGCGGGTCGGGTTCACGCCGACATGTCGCAGCAGCATGTCGGAACCCTGGGCGATACTTGCACCGACCATGAAGAAGGCGGCCGAGGAGATGTCCGCGGGGATGTCCACGGAACCGGCCCTGAGTGGGCCGCCACCGGTGACGCAGGCCGTACCGCGATCGCGGCGAACCGGGCAGCCGAATCCCCGTAACATCCGTTCGGTATGGTCACGAGTGGGCGCGGGCTCGGTCACGCAGGTCTCGCCCTCGCTCCAGAGCCCGGCCAACAGCAGCGCCGACTTGACCTGCGCGCTCGCGACCGCAAGCGCGTGCTCCTGGCCACGCAGTCTTTGCCCTCCGTGGATTCGCAGCGGCGGGGTGCCGTCATCCTCGGTATCGATCCTGGCCCCCATCCGCGCCAGCGGTTCCGTCACGCGGCGCATGGGCCGTCGGTTCAGCGATGCGTCGCCGACCAACGTACTGTCGAAATCCTGGCCCGCCAGCACCCCGCACATCAGGCGCATGGCCGTGCCCGAATTGCCCATGTCCAAGGGTCCGGAGGGGGGCTTCAGCCCCGTCAGGCCGACACCATCGACGATCACGGTATTGGATTCGGGACGTTCGATGGGGACGCCCATGTCCTGAAAGGCGGCCAGGGTGGCGAGGCAGTCCTCGCCATCGAGGAAGCCGGTAATCGTGGTGCGGCCCTCGGCCAGCGCCCCAAGCATGATGGAGCGATGCGAGATGGACTTGTCGCCCGGGACCCGGAGACTCCCGAGCAGGGATCCGCCGGCCTCCACGGTGAAGGTTGTTGTCATCTTGATTACTGATCCAGTTGCACTTGCATGTTTTCACTGAAGCGGTCGCGCGCCTGCTTTGCAAACCCGAAACGCGCCTCCAGGGCATCGCCGTCACCGCGCGCAATTGCCGCCCGAAGACCGTCGAGATCCGTCTGAAACCGCTCCAGGACTGCGAGAATGGCCTCTCGGTTCGCCACGCAGATATCACGCCAGACCACCGGATCGCTCGAGGCGATGCGTGTGAAATCCCTGAATCCGCCGGCCGCGTAATGAAAGATCTCGTCGCTTTCGCTCATCCGTGCCAGGGACTCCACAAGGGCGAAGGCCAGCACATGGGGCAGATGACTGGTGGCGGCGAGCACGTGGTCATGGTGCGTGGGGGTCATGAACTCCACGCGCGCCCCGGCGGTGCGCCACATCCCGGCGACCCGCTCGGTCGCCATCGGGCTGGTCTCATCGGCTGGCGTGAGGATCACCAGGCGGTCCCTGAACAGGGTGGCAAACGCCGCCGCGACCCCGCTGCGTTCCGTGCCTGCAATCGGGTGGCCTGCGACGAAATTGCGGGGCAGATGGCCGAAACCGGCGCGCACCGCCTCGATCACGGCCTGTTTGCTGCTGCCAACGTCAGTCAAGGCGGCCTGCGCCGGCCAATGGGCCGCGATGGCCGCAGCGAGTCCCTGCATCGAACCGAGCGGCACTGCCAGCACGCCAACGTCGGCGTCGCGACAGGCCTCAATCGGATTCGTCGTCCAACGGTCAATCACGCCCAGACGCACCGCCTCTTCGAGGTTCGCGGGGTTGCGTGAACAGCCGACCACCTCGGCAACGGCGCCCGCCTCGCGCAGCGCCAGGGCAAGGGAACCGCCAATCAGGCCGACGCCGAAGATGACCAGTCGCTGAATCATGCCTGAAGCACTCGATCGAGGGCGGCAAGGAAGCGATCGTTCTCGCCCCTGGTCCCGATGGTGACGCGCAGATGGGTCGGCAGGCCGTAATTGGCCACGGGTCGAACGATCACGCCCTGATGCAGCAGCCGTTCGTAGACCGGAGCCGGGGGCTGACGCATGTCGAAGGTGATGAAATTGCCGACCGAAGGAATGAAGTCCAGGCCCCGCTCGCGCAGCCCGGCCCCAATCTGGGCAAGCCCCTCGCGGTTGACCCGGACGCTCTCCGCCACATGCCCGGTGTCGGCCAGCGCAGCCAACCCGGCCGTCTGGGCCAGGGCATTCACGTTGAACGGCTGGCGCACCCGGTTCAGCAGCTCGGCCACCCCGGCCGAGGACACCGAGTATCCCAGACGCAATCCGGCTAGGCCATGGATCTTGGAGAAGGTCCGGGTAACGATGAGGTTGGGAAAACGCGGAACCCATTGTGTGGTGTCGGGATACTCGGCTGCCTCCACGTATTCCGCGTAGGCCTCGTCGACGACCACGAGCGTTTCTGCCGGGATTCGGGACAGGAACCGCTCCAGGTCCTCTGCCGACACCCAGGTGCCGGTGGGATTGTTCGGGTTCGCCACAAAGACCACGCGCGTATCGGTGTCCACCCGCGCGAGCATGGATTCGAGGTCATGACCAAATGGCTGGCTGGCATCCGCCGGCAGGACGCTGGCCGCCCGACCCTCCGCGGACACGGCCTGAACCACCAGCGGATACACTGCGAAGGCATGCTCCGAGAACACGGCATTACGTCCCGGTGCGAGCCATGCCCGTGCCACCAACTCAAGGATCTCGTTGGATCCGTTCCCCAGAATGATCTGCTCCGGGACCACACCATGCCGATCCGCCAGGGCCTGCTTGAGGGCGAAGCCATTGCCGTCCGGATAGATATGCAGGTCTCCCAGCACCGTCTGGATCGCCGCCAGGGCTCGCGGGCTCGGCCCCAGCGGATTCTCGTTCGAGGCCAGCTTCACCGCGTCACGGATGCCCAATTCCCGTTCCAGGGTCGCCACCGGCTTGCCCGGTTCATAGGGCCTGAGCGCCTGCACACCAGGCACCGCCAGAACACTGAAATCAACCATGTGCGGGGTATCCCTTGGATCGAGGAGGCATCACCGAACCTTCCGCACGGCCCACTAGGTGGCCGCCTGCGGATAGCTGCCGAGGATCTTGAGCATGTCCGCGCTCCTGCGCAGTTCGCCGAGACAGGCGGCCACGGCCGGATCGGCCTGGTGGCCCACAAGATCCAGGAAGAACACGTAGTCCCAGTTTACGCAGCGCGAGGGGCGTGACTCGATGCGGGTGAGGCTGATGCCGGCATCGGCGATGGGCTTCAGCAGACCAAACAGTGAGCCTGGCTTGTTGGCAGTACTGAGCATGATCGAGGTTCGATCATGTCCGGTGCTGGCCGTCTCCAGACGGCCGACCACCAGGAAACGGGTCGTGTTGTCGCTCCGGTCCTGGATGTTCCTGGCCAGGATCTTCAGCCCATAGCGCTCGGCCGCGACCTCGCTGGCGATCGCGGCAACACCGGGCCTTTCGGCGGCGTCCTGCGCGGCGCGTCCATTGCTGGGGGCATGACGGCGTTCCGCTGCCGGCAGTTCCCGGTCCAGCCATTCCCTGCACTGGGCGAGGGCCTGGGGGTGGGCCATCACCGCCTTGATGTCTTCCAGGCGCTCGCTGCAGGACAGTAGATGGTGCTGGACCGGCAGAACCACCTCACCACAGATGAGCAGTGGAGACTCCATGAAGCAGTCGACGGTGTGGGTGACTACCCCCTCGGTGCTGTTCTCGATGGGCACTACGCCGAAATGGGTCCGGCCCGATTCCACCTCTCCGAAGACCGTATCGATGGCGCCAAGCGGCAAGAGGGTCGCGGCCTGACCGAAGTGCTTGCGTGTCGCCAGGTGTGTGAAGGTTCCCTCCGGCCCCAGATAGGCGACCTGCAGGGGTTCCTCCAGGGCCAGGCACTCGGACATGATCTCGCGGAACAGGCGCACCAGCGCCTCGTCGGGCAGCGGACCCGGGTTGCGTTCGCGTACCTGCCGGAGGATCACCGCCTCTCGCTCCGGACGGTAGAACCGCGGATCGCCCGCGCTGCGTTTGACGGCCGCGACCTCTTCCGCGCGGCTCGCCCGCTCGTTCAGCAGGCGCAGCAACTCCGCATCGATCCGGTCGATGCGTTCACGCAGACGGTCGAGATCGGCGGAGTCCGCCATTACAGGACCCGGGCGCGAAGAACTCCGTCGATTCCGGCGATGGCCTCGGCGGTTGCGCTGTCGATCGGAGTCTCGACGTCCAGCAACGTGTAGGCCAGTTCACCACGCGACTCGTTGATCATGTGCACGATGTTGACGTCCTTCTGGCCAAGGACACGCGAGATCTGGCCCACCCGGTCGGGCAGGTTGCGGTTCACGATCGCCAACCGCGCTTCGCCCTTGCGCTCCAGGGTCATGTCGGGAAGGTTGACGGCGTTGCGCACGTTGCCGTCTTCCAGGTAGGCGCGCAGTTGGTCCGCGATCATCACGGCACAGTTCTCCTCGGACTCGACCGTGGACGCGCCGAGATGCGGCAACATGATCACCCGTGGGTTCCCCTGCAAGGCCGGCGATGGGAAGTCGGTGACGAAGGCATGGATCCTTCCGGCGTCCAGCGCGGCGCACAGCGCAGCATCGTCGACCACACCTTCACGCGCGAGGTTGATCACGATCGCACCCGACTTCAGGGAACCGACCCGCGTCGCATCCAGGATGTTGCGGGTCTGATCGTTCAGCGGCACGTGAAAGGTGATCACGTCGGCCTGGCTGATCACGGCATCCACGGTGCGCGCCCGATCCACATCGGCCTCCAGGCGCCACGCGCTCTCCACGGTGATCTTGGGATCGTAACCGATCACGTTCATCCCCAGGGCCCGCGCCGCATTGGCGATCTTCACCCCGATCGCCCCAAGGCCGATCACCCCCATGGTTCGACCCGGAAGTTCGAAGCCGACGAACCGCTTCTTGCCGTCCTCGACCCGTTTCTGAAAATCCGGATCGCTGGGGTCCAGTCCCCGCAGGTACTCGCTTGCCGGGATCAGATTCCGCACCGCCAGGAGCAAGCCGCCGATAACCAGTTCCTTGACCGCGTTGGCGTTTGCGCCGGGCGCGTTGAACACCGCGACCCCGCGCCCGGACAGCGCCTCGACGGGGATGTTGTTCACACCACTGCCGGCCCGGCCCACGGCGTTCACGGACTCGGGAATCGGGGTCTGATGCAGGTTGTGGGAACGCAGCATGATCGCGTCCGGCTCCTGCAGGGTCGATGCCACCTCGTACTGCTCGCGTGGAAAGCGGTTCAGGCCACGCACGGCGATGTTGTTGAAGGTCTGTATGCGAAACATGCTGAGTCCCTGATCAGGCGTGCCGTTGCTCGAAATCGGCCATGAATTCGACGAGGGTATCCACGGCCGCCTCGGGCACGGCGTTGTAGATGCTCGCACGCATGCCGCCCACGGACCGATGTCCCTTCAGGCCGGTCAAACCGCTATCCGCAGCCTGTTTCAGGAAGCTGCCGTCAAGGGCATCGTCGGCCAGAATGAAGGGCACATTCATCCAGGAACGTGCCGAGGGTTCCACAGGGTTGCGGTAGAACTCGGAGTTGTCCACGAAGTGATAGAGCTTCTCCGCCTTGCGCCGATTGACCTCGCCCATCGCGGCAAGGCCGCCCTGCTCCAGCAGCCACTCGAAGACCAGACCGGAGAGATACCAGGCCAGCGTGGGCGGCGTGTTGTACATGGAGTCGTTCTTCGCCTGCAGGGCGTAGTCGAAGACCGCCGGTACCATCGGCGACTTGCGGTCGAGCAGATCCCTGCGCACGATCACCACGGTCAGCCCGGCCGGCCCGATGTTCTTCTGGGCACCGGCATAGATTACGCCGAAGCGCGAGACATCCAGCGGACGCGACAGGATGGTCGAAGACATGTCCGCAACCAGCGGAACCGTTCCGGTCTCGGGCACGAAGTGGAACTCCACACCGCCAATGGTCTCGTTCGGCGTGTAGTGCACGTAGGCGGCATCGGAATCCAGCTTCCAGGTCGCCGGATCCGGGATCGAGGCATAGCCATGGCTCTGGCTGCTGGCCACGATGTTCACCGGACCGTATTTCTGAGCCTCCTTGATCGCCTTGCCCGACCAGGCGCCGGTATCGATGTAGTCCATGCCCTGACTGCCGTCCCGCAGGTTCAGGGGAACTGCGGCAAACTGGCCGGTCGCCCCGCCCTGGAGGAACAAGACCACGTAATCATCGGGAACCGACAGCAGCGCGCGCAGATCCCTCTCCGCCTTTTCGGCGACCTCCATGAAGGTCTTGCCGCGATGACTCATCTCCATCACTGACATGCCGGCCCCGCGGAAATCCATCCATTCCGCCTGTGCCCGCTGCAACACCGCTTCGGGCAGGGCCGCGGGCCCTGCGCTGAAGTTGAACACTCGACTCATTCTTGATCTCCGTTGTCCGCTTCGGTGACATCCGCACCGGAGTCGTTCCTGGGGGGTGTATCCCCTTCGGACCCGTCTGCCGGCCCGTCACCGCTGTCCAGGTCGTCCTCGCCCTGCAGTTTCTCCACGCGCGCCAGCTCGACCAGCCGTTCGCCCTCACCGAGACGGATCAGCCGGACGCCCTGCGTGTTGCGCCCGATGAGCGGGATCTGTTCCACCGGCGTTCGGACCAGGGTGCCACCGTCGGTGATGAGCATGACCTCGTGATCATCCAGCACCCTGGCGGCCCCGACCAGCGTCCCATTGCGCCCGGCGCACTGCATGGCGATCACGCCCTGGCCACCGCGCCGGTGCACCGGGAATTCGTCGAAGCGGGTGCGCTTGCCGAAGCCGAACTCGCTGGCGAACAGGGCCGCGCCCTCCTCCACGATGAGCAGGGCGATGACCTGTTGCGACTCCTCCATGCGCACGCCGCGCACACCACAGGCGGTCCGCCCCATCGCACGCACATCCGTTTCGGGGAAGCGCACTGCCTTGCCACCCGAGGTGACCAGCATCACGTCGCGGGTGCCGTCGGTCAGCGCCACATCCACCAGCCGATCCCCCTCGCGCAAGTCCACCGCGATGATCCCGCTGCTGCGGGGCCGCGAGAAGTCGGTCAGCGGGGTCTTCTTGAC
Organism: Thioalkalivibrio sp.; assembly: GCA_041685565.1. Classification (GTDB taxonomy): domain Bacteria; phylum Pseudomonadota; class Gammaproteobacteria; order Ectothiorhodospirales; family Ectothiorhodospiraceae; genus Thioalkalivibrio. The sequence goes on along the minus strand of JAWLFM010000032.1, from coordinate 5,099 downwards.
CGTGCCCGAGGTGGTCACCATGAACACGAACTGATCTTCGCCATAGCTGCGCACCGGCAGGATGGCGTTGATGCGCTCGTTCGCCTCCAGCGGCAGGAGATTCACGATCGGTTTGCCGCGCGCGGCGCGACTGCCCTGGGGCAGTTCGTAGACCTTGATCCAGTACACCCGGCCCCGGCTGGAGAAGCACAGGATGGTGTCATGGGTATTGGCCACCACCAGGCGGTCGATGAAGTCCTCCTCGCGGAAGCTGGTGGCTGCCTTGCCGCGCCCCCCACGGCGCTGCGCACGATAGGCCGTCACCGGCTGGTACTTCACATACCCGGCATGGGACAGCGTGACCACCACGTCCTCTTCCCCGATCAGGTCCTCCAGGGTGAGGTTGGCGTGGGCCGCCCGGATCTCGGTACGGCGCGCATCATTGTACTGCTCCCGCAGCGCGAGGAGCTCATTGCGGATCTCCTCCTGAAGGCGCTCACCGGATCCCAGGATGTCCAGGAGGTCCTCGATCTGGTCCAGCAGTTGCCGGTACTCGTCGAGGATCTTGTCCTGCTCGAGTCCGGTCAGTCGGTGCAGGCGCAGATCCAGGATCGCCTGGGCCTGGCTCTCGGACAGACGGTAACCGTCATCGGAGAGTCCGAACGCCTCCGGCAGGTCCTCCGGACGCGAGGCACGGGCCCCGGCGCGGTCCAGCATCGCGATGACGCCACCGGGACTCCAGGTCCTCGCCAACAGGCCGGCCTTTGCCTCGGCCGGGCTCGGTGCGCCACGGATCAGCGCAATGATCGCGTCGATGTTCGCCAGCGCGATCGCCAGCCCTTCGAGGATGTGCGCGCGCTCGCGCGCCTTGCGCAGGTCGAAGATGGTACGCCGGGTCACCACCTCGCGACGATGGCGCAGGAAGGCCTCCAGGATCTGACGCAGATCCAGCAGCCTGGGCTGGCCCTCGACCAGCGCCACCATGTTGATCCCGAAGACGTTCTGCATCTGGGTATGCATGAACAGGTGATTCAGGACCACCTCCGGCATCTCGCCGCGCTTCAATTCGATCACGATGCGCATGCCGTCCTTGTCGGACTCGTCGCGCAGTTCGCTGATGCCCTCGAGCTTGCGCTCCTTCACCAATTCGGCGATTTTTTCGATCAGCCGGGCCTTGTTCACCTGATACGGCAGCTCGGTGACGATGATGGCCTCGCGCTGCCCGCCTTCCAGGGGTTCCATGTGCGTGCGGGCGCGGATGTACACCCGCCCGCGACCGGTGCGGTAGGCATCGCGGATGCCATCGGCACCGTTGATGATGGCCGCGGTCGGGAAATCCGGACCGGGGAGGTAGTCCATCAGGCCATCGACGCCGATCTCGGGGTCATCGATCAGGGCAACGCAGGCGTCGATGACCTCACCGAGGTTGTGCGGGGGTACGTTGGTCGCCATCCCGACGGCGATACCGGCGGAACCGTTGACCAACAGGTTCGGAAACTTGCTGGGCAGCACCGAGGGTTCGCTCTCGGAGCCATCGTAGTTGTCGACGAAATCGACCGTCTCCTTGTCGATGTCCGCCAGCAGTTCCTGCGCGATGCGGGCCATGCGCACTTCGGTGTAGCGCATCGCCGCGGGCGCGTCACCATCGACCGAGCCGAAGTTGCCCTGCCCGTCCACGAGCATGTAGCGCATCGAGAAGGGTTGGGCCATGCGCACGATGGCGTCGTAGACGGCGCTGTCGCCGTGCGGATGGTATTTACCGATCACGTCACCGACCACGCGGGCCGACTTCTTGTACGGCTTGTTGAACTCGTTTCCGAGTTCCCGCATCGCGTGCAGCACCCGCCGATGGACGGGCTTCAGACCGTCGCGGACGTCAGGAAGCGCCCGGCCAACGATCACGCTCATTGCGTAATCGAGGTAGGACTGCTGCATCTCGTCTTCGAGATTGACCGGGAATACTTCCTTGGCGAATTCGGCCATGGGCTTGCGGCATTTTCCGGGAGGGATAAACGCGGAATCTTACCATAGCGGGGCGCGCAGGGCGCGCGCGCCTCCCTGCTCAGCGCGGGAGGGCGCGCCTGAGCGCCGTCAGGCTCTCGCGGTCCGGGTGCCGTACCACCCCATGCTCCGTCACGATCGCAGTGATCAGCCCTGCCGGCGTGACGTCGAAGGCGGGGTTCCAGGCCCGGGCACCGCGGGCGGCTACCGGCTGACCGGCCAATTCCAGGACCTCGGATTCCGGCCGGGTTTCGATCGGGATTGCCGCACCATCATCCGTGGCGAAATCGATGGTGCTGACCGGCGCTGCGACCATGAAGTCCACACCGTGCTCCCGCGCCAGGATCGCCAGTCCGTAGGTGCCGATCTTGTTGGCGGTATCGCCATTCGCCGCGATGCGGTCGGCCCCGACGATCACCCAGCCCACCTCGCCGGAACGCAGCAGGCTGGCGGCGGCACCTTCGCAGAGCAGCCGTACGGGAATCTTGTCCTGCACCAGTTCCCAGGCAGTCAGGCGCGCGCCCTGCAGCCAGGGGCGGGTTTCGTCGGCAAAGACCTCAGTGACGCGCCCCCCGGCCCAGGCTGAACGGATCACCCCCAAGGCCGTACCGAATCCTCCGGTTGCCAGTGACCCCGTATTGCAATGGGTCAGAACCGCCCGCCCGGGCGCGATCAGGGCCGCGCCCAGTGCGCCCATGCGCCGGTTGGCGGCAATGTCCTCGTCGAGCATGGCCTGCGCCGCGGCCAGGGAGGCCGCGCAGGCCTGGTCCGCCGAAGCGCAGGCGTCCAGGATCCGCCGCATGCGGTCCAGTGCCCAGAACAGGTTGACCGCAGTCGGACGCGAGGCAGCGAGTTCCGCCATCGCGACATCGACCTGCGCCCGCCAGGAACCCTCCTGCTGCCGGCGCGCCGCCGCGCAGGCGAGCACGACGCCGAAGGCAGCAGTGATCCCGATCGCTGGCGCCCCGCGCACCACCATGTCGCGGATGGCCGCGGCGACGGCCTGCGGGTCGGTGTAGGCATTCTCCCGGGCCTCCACCGGCAGCCGCCGCTGGTCGAGAAGGTAGAGGGTCCCGTCCCTGAAACGGATGGGGCGAATGGTGTCTGGCAGGGGCAGATTCATGCCCTCATTCTACAGCCTGCCCGGCAGCAACGCTCCGCGTCTCCCCTTGCGAGGCGAGCCCTCTCGGCGATCCAACGCCGGCAAACCCCTCGCGCGCGGGCTGGCCTCGTACAGGCGCATCCCCTGCAACCACACCGGTGTGAACACTGCCGGAGCCTTGGTGGTCATCAGGGCCCACACCGCCCGCGGCCTTCGCTGGGCCCAAGGCGGTTGCTGCCTCGTTTCGGCAATGATCGGGAAGCGAAGGTGCGGCGGTTACCGGGGGGTGCCAGAAGCGGCGGCGCTCGACCCGACTGCCGGGGCCAAGCTTGATACCGTCGGGGCCGGTTTCCAACCACATCATGCCCCGCTCCGAGGTATCGAACAGCGGAATACAACGAGCGTCCAGCCGCATTCGCACATCCGGGACCGGATGCCCGAAGCGGTTGTCGAAACCGGTGCTGACCCAGGCCACGGCGGGCGCGGCCGCCGCGAGCAGATCCCGGCTCAACACCCCCTTTGCACCGTGGTGGGGCACCAGTAACACATCCGTTGCCAGGCGCTCACCGATGCCGTGGACCAGCACCCGCTCTCCCAGACCCTCCAGGTCGCCGGTCAGCAACAGCCGGCCGTGCCGTCCCTGCACTGCAAGGACACAGGAAGCGACGTTGGACTGATCCCAGAAGGGGGGCGGATGCAGGATCTCGAAACGGACTTCGTCCCATTCCCAGATCACACCGGCCTCGCAGGTCCGCTCCCCCGCTCCAGCCTCGCGTAGGCGGCTCAGGATGTCCCCTACCGGCAGGCCCGATGCAACGGCCGCGACCCCGCCCCGGTGGTCCGCGTGCTCATGGCTGACCAGGATGCGGTCGACGCTGCGCACGCCGCGCCGGCGCAATGCGGGCAGGACCACCGCCGATCCGGTATCGAGGCCGTCTTCCCAGGCCGGTCCGGCGTCGTACACCAGGACATGTCTGCGCGTGTACACGACCACCGCCAGGCCCTGCCCGACATCCAGCATCTCTGCCCGGAAGTGGCCCTCGGGCAAGGGCGAGGCCACAGGCAAGGCGAGAGGGAGCCAGGCCAGCCCCGCCCAGGGTAGAAGGCGCCGCGCACGCGGAACCAGCAGCAGGACCACCCCCAGGCCGGCCAGCACGGCACCGGGCCAAGGCACGGCCATCTCGCCGACCGCGCCGGGTACGGCGAGAAGCAACCCGAGCATCCACAGCAGCAACGCAAGCCAGACGTCCGCCCACCACAGGAACGGGATCGCCAGCGGCGTCCAGACCAGCGCCAGGCCCGCCCCGGTGAGCAACGCCGGCAACACCAGAAAGCTGACGATCGGGACCGCCACCAGATTGGCCAACGGTGCAATCCAGGAACCCAACTGAAACCATGCGAGGCTGAGCGGCAACAGCGCCAGGGCGAGGATCATCTGGATCGGCAGCCACCCCTTGGGTCCCGGCGGCCTCAGCCGGCCCTGAAGCAACACCAGAATCACCGCGACGGCGCCAAAGGAAAACCAGAAACCGGGGGCAAGGACGCTGGCCGGTGCCACCGTAACCACGATGATGAGCGCGGCGCCATAAACGCGCCAGGAGAGCGGATCACGTCCCGCGAGGACCGCTACACTGATGAGTATCAACATCATCAGCGCACGTTGGGTCGGAATGCTGAAACCGGCGAGCGCGGCATAGGCCGCAGCCGCGGCCATTGCCACCAGGGCGACGAACCAGCCCAGCGGAAGGGCTCGGCGCAACCCGGGCAGCCTGCGCCAGGCGCTGCGCCCCAAAAGCAGGGCAAAACCGGCCACCAGCCCCACGTGCAGTCCGGAGATGGCCATCAGATGATTCGTTCCGGTATGCAGAAAACGCCGCCACTCATCGGGGGCCATCGCGCCCCGGTCGCCGATCACCAACGCCTGCATCACGCCGGGATGCCGCGCATCAGGATGGGCCGCGCGCATCGCATCCCGTACCATCACGCGCAATCGATGCAGATCCGGGGCCTTCCATGG
>JAWLFM010000203.1:0-4835 GCA_041685565.1 Thioalkalivibrio sp. | reverse complement strand
CATGACAAAGGGGCCCCTGTGGCCCCTTTGTCATGTCTGATGCAGCCGGATTCGAACGTTCGATACTTTGACACGATGGAAGGACGGTATGGAAGTCTTGACAGGACACAAGGGGCGGGAAGCGGAGATCATCGATCTCTTCACCTCGACCTTCACCGCATCCGAGGGCGAGGAAGAAGGGGTGCTGATCGGCGAGCTGGTGCGCAATCTGCTGGGCGGTACGGCGCCGGAGGACCTGTTCGTCTTCACCGCCGAGGAAGACGGCGCGATCATCGGCGGCATCGTCTTCTCGCGGCTGCGCTACGAGCAGGACCAGCGGGCTGTGTTCGTTCTCGCTCCCGTCGCCGTGGCACCCATTCAGCAGGGCAAGGGCATCGGCCCGCGGGGGCTGAGCCAGGGTCTGGCGGCGGTGCGCCGCGCCGGGGTCGATATCGCCATGACCTACGGCGACCCGAACTACTACCGCAAGGTCGGCTTCCTCCCAATCAGCGAGGCGGATGCAGCAGCGCCCGTCCCGCTGAATCACCCCGAAGGCTGGCTGGCACAGTCGTTGACCGACCGAGCGATGGCACCGCTGAAAGGTCCCTCCAGCTGTGTCGAGGCGTTGAACAATCCGGTGTTCTGGTAGAGCCCTCCGGCATGGAACGTGACGACGATCAACGCGCAACTCGACCCCCGACGGTTTCATCGCTGGCGCAAGCTTCTGGGGAGACCGCGATGCCAAGTCAAGCCCACGGGAAGCCGGCGGCTGATCCGTGGGAACGGATGGTACGGGGTGGTGATGTCGAAGTCCGCCTGTTGGACACCCTGTTTTGCCTTGATGCTGCCGCTGTGCGTCCTTCCAAGATGAGTGCACGCCTCCTTGTTTTCATGCACAATGAAGTGCGTTGTTGAGTGATCCATACAAGGAGCCAACCATGCAAAGCATGACCCTAGAGCAGCTACGCGCTGCAAGTACTGCCGGCGGCGTGTCAGGCGTGACCTTAAAGGGTCAGGGCGGGGCGTTCCTCGTTCAGATCGACACCCGCAGCGGTTCCGCTGCCGTGCTGTCAAAGGCCCGCAGTACCGAGCCGCGCCGTTTCGGCAATCCGCTGACCGCATTGAACGTGTTGCGTGATATTGGCATCACGGTAGGCCAGTTCGACGCGAGCGAATACGACCCGGCCGACAAGGAACAGGACGCGGGCAACCGGGGCAGGGCAAACGCCATGCGCGGGGCGCACGAAGCGGCCGCCTATAACCAGTGGCTGGCCGGCGAGATTCAAGCATCCATTGACGACCCACGGCTGGGCATTCGGCACGATGAAGTGATGTCCGAGATGGAGGCCGACATTGCCGCTTTGCCGAAGAAAAAGCACGCGTGAAGGCAGAGCCTTACCGCATTGAATGGCGGCCTATGGCACGCGAGGACTTGCGCGCCATTGTGGACAATATCGGCAAGGACAACCCGACGCGGGCTAAGCGCTTCGGCCAGGAGCTGCGCGACAAGACAAAGCCGCTTGCACAGCATCCAGGGCTGGGCCGCAAAGGGCGGCCGGGCTTGCCCGACTGGCTACGCGAGCTGGTCGTGCATCCGAACTACATCGTTTTTTATCGTGTGCTGGCCGAGGCCCGCACCGTTGAGATTTTGAGAGTGAAGCACGCGGCGCAACAAGTGCCATGATTACCAATTCGGCCAAGATGTTCCTGTCGCTGCCGAACGAGCGGCCAGTCGTTGGAGCCGAATGTGGGACCGCAGTCTGGTGGTGAGCGGTCAGGGGATGCGGGCATCGACATGATTCTCGGTGAACGGGGTCGGATGAGGGAGTGCTGTCAAGCGGATCATCGCGCTGATGCTGCCTGGACGATGGACGGTTCTTCTGATCGCTTGGTATCTTGGCGGCATGCCACTACCGGCCGGACCTGAGGATGCCCGTGAGATCCGCCTGCTGCTTCAAACTGCTGCCATGATGATCGCGAATGCGGTCGGGCTGCTGTTTGCCACGATGCTTCTGACCGGGTACACGCATCGACTGATGCGCGCGGGTCTTTTCGCAGCGGTGCTGTTCGGGGCGCTCGCCGGGACAGCGGCCTACGCCGAGCGTGAGCCGCGCATTCCGCAGGTCGAGGGGGAATGCGTCGTGCTGGTGCACGGGCTGGGGCGATCGGAATCGTCCTTCTACCTGATGGCCGAGCTTCTGCCCGTGGCGGGATACAGGGTGGTGACGCTCGACTATCCTTCAAGGACGGCGCCGATCGAGGATCTGGTCGGTTATATGGACGATGCAGTGGCGGAATGCGGAGAGGAGCGGCTGAACTTCATCACGCATTCGTTGGGCGGGATTCTGGTGCGCGGCTGGCTCATGATGCATGCGCCGGACAACCTGGGCCGGGTGGTGATGCTGGGGCCGCCGAACAACGGGTCGGAACTGGTCGACGCGCTGGGCAATATCGGGCTGTACCGTTTCATCACGGGGCCTGCGGGGCTGCAGCTGGGGACCGATGCGGCGGGAATTGCGGCGCGGTTGCCGCCGGTCGATTTCGAGCTGGGGGTGATCGCGGGTGACCTGTCGCTGAACCCGGTGTTTTCGCGGATGATCCCGGGGCCGGATGACGGGAAGGTATCGGTCGAGAGTACCAAGGTCGAAGGGATGGCGGACCATCTGGTGCTGCCGGTCACGCATACATTCCTGATGAACAACCCGCTGGTGATCGCGCAGGCGGTGATCTTTCTGCAGACGGGCGCGTTCCGGCCCGAGCTGACCTATCGCGAGCTGATGCGGCGGCTCATGGCGGATTAGGGCATCCGGCGCGCGAGCAGGCTGTCGCGCAGGGCAAGAGCGTGAACACCCGGAGGCTGAACACGGTCGCGTCGTCGCCGGTCCGGTGCTTCCGCTATCGAAGTGACCGTGATGGGAAGAAATCGGCCTTCAAGCTTCCTAAACTCTATTCGATGTTGATCGTCAGCGCGTTCAGGAACCGACGATGGAAAACGAAGTTCCGCTCTTGGATATGGTGATCCGGCTGCTGGCCGCGGCGGTGCTGGGCGCGATGATCGGCATCGAGAGGGAGCTTCGCAAGCGCCCGGCCGGTCTGCGCACCCACATGCTGGTGTCGCTGGGGGCGGCTACGTTCCTGCTGGTCGGTTACGAGATCCTTTTTGCAACCGCCACCGGCGACCCTTCGGCGCAGATCGATCCGACACGCATCGTCGAGGGCGTGATCACCGGTATCGGATTCCTTGGCGCCGGTTCTATCATCCAGTCGGGTGGTTCGGTGCAGGGCATCACGACCGGGGCAGCGATCTGGATCGCCGGTGCGGTCGGCGTGGCCTGCGGGGTCGGTAATTTCGTCCTCGCAGGTCTTGTCACGGCCATTTCTCTGGTGATCGTCGTTGGGCTGGGTTTCCTCGAACATGGAGTCATCCACGACGACGATTGACCCCGGACCCGGGTCGGAGCGACACGTCAATGTGCTGATGGCGTCATTCGGCGTGTGACAGGACACTAGTCCTCCAACTCGAGTTCGTCCCAGTCGATCCAGCCTCCTGCGCCGGAACTGGTGCCCTGTACCTCGACGATGTCGCCTGGCGAGAGGCTCTCTACCAGGACACTGCATTCAAGCGTTTCGTCGCGGGCGTCTTCACACTCCTCCAGGTCTGCGGTACTGATCCTCACACCAAGCACGCTGAACGAGTCGGGACGGTCAGTCACATCCGTAACCGGTCCCTGAAGCACGCGATCCTCGACGTCGTCGTCGCTGGATCCTGCGAGCCCCTCAAGCTCGACGAGGGTGGCAACGGGTTGCGTGTCGCCGAGCGGGTCGGCAACAGATCCCACGATCTTCACATAATCCCCCGCACGCAGGTCGGCCAATGTCACTCCGGGCGTGTCGGTATCATTCTGGAACCGGGTGATCAGGGCGTCGGTTGTAACCACTACCGCGCTGTCCGGGCCGAAGTCGAGGGTCAAGCGGCCATTGGCGGCATCTGCGCTCAGCAGGATCGATTCCATTTCGACCTGACCATCACGCTTGAACTCGATCTCCTCTGCCACCAGTACTCCGCTGACGAAGACACCTTCCACCTCGATGCGCACATTGTCGGCGAGGTCGGCGAAGCTGCCGTTCTCGTACTCGATGGCGTCGGTGGCCGAGACGGAAATCCCGGATACCGTGAACCTTGCTGTCGAGCCGTTCCTCGACAGCGTGCTGATGAGGCCCTCGATGTCGGCCTCGTCGTCGTCACGATCGATGAATTCGTCGGTGGGCACCCGGATCATGGAGGCGGTAAGCACGCCGTTGTCATAGCTGCCCCGGACGGTCACGAAGGCGCCGGTTGTCAGTGCGACGGGCGCGGGATCGATCGCGACGTCCGTGGGCAGGTCCACGGCGGTCCCGCTGACCGTGATCCGCGTCGCAAGGTCGCCGACCGGGGACGTGATGACGCCCTGGATCTCGGTCTGGTCTGCGCAGGGTGGGGCGATCCGCTCGATGCGTGTCGCCAACAGATTCCCGGCGGTGTCACGCAATCCACTGATCTCGACACAGGCCCCAACGTCGAGGTCCTGCGGGAAGTTCTCACCGGTCGGAGCGGGCGAGGTGAATCCCTCAAAGAGGGTGGTTGCATCGGCGGTGACGGTCTGTCCCACCACTTCCACAGTTCCGGCTGCTGCGTCCGGAGCCCTGGTCACCTCTCCTTGAAGCGCGCGTTGATACACGACGCGCAAGGCGTTGCGAGTGAGGCCGTCCGGGTGGCCTTCCCAGTCGATACGCACGACATCCCCCACCCTGAATGCATCCTGCGTCGATGCATTGCCATTGCGCAGGAACTGGGTCGAGTTGTCGGTCTCGTGGAT
>JAWLFM010000031.1:0-19810 GCA_041685565.1 Thioalkalivibrio sp. | reverse complement strand
TCCGGCTGTCCGATCTGCAACGAAGGTGTTCATGGTCGCCATGCGTCTCCTGGCGCCGTCGCATGGCGCCTTCTACAGTCCATGCGTGATGGTCTTCGCCGGTGGGTACCTGCGCCTGAACGAGCGCGTGCTCGCCATCGTTCGGCACTTCTCCGAGAGGGACAAGCCGATCGCCGCGATCTGCCACGGCGCCCAGATCCTGAGTCTGAGTGCCGCCGGCGTGCTGAAGGGCAAGGGCGGCTCGGCCTATCCCGCCTGCGGCCCGGAAGTGACCACGGCCGGCGGACGCTATATGGATATCGCGATGGACGATGCCCATGTCGACGGCAAACTGGTCACCGCGCCCGCCTGGCCCGCCCACCCCGCCTGGCTTGCGCGCTTCCTGGAGGTGCTGGGGACGCGTATCGAACAATGATGACGGGCCGCGGCCTGATGGGCGGGCCGCGGCCGATCAACCGTCAGCTGGCTGGGCTCCTCGAGGCGCTCTCGAGTTGATGCTGCCACAGGCGGCGGTAGGCGCCGTCCCGGGCCAGCAGCTGGTCGTGCGTGCCCTGTTCGATCACGCGCCCATGCTCCAGTACGACGATGTTGTCGGCATCCATCACCGTGGAAAGCCGGTGCGCGATCACCAGCGTGGTGCGCCGTGCCGCGACCTCGTTGAGCGCCGCCAGGATCGCCTTTTCGGAACCCGAGTCCAGGGAGGACGTCGCCTCGTCGAAGACCAGGATGGGGGGATCCTTCAGCAGCATGCGGGCGATGGCGATGCGCTGCTTCTCACCGCCAGAGACCTTCAGCCCGCGTTCGCCGACGACGGTCTCCAGGCCCCTGGGAAGGCGCTGGATGAAGTCATCGAGGTGCGCCAGGCGCACGGCCTCCTGGATTTCCTCCTGGCTGGCTCCCGGTCGACCGTAGGCGATGTTGTAGCCGATGCTCTCGTTGAAGAGCACCGTATCCTGCGGCACCACGCCGATCGCCTGACGCAGGCTCTGCTGCGTGACGTCGCGGATGTCCTGGCCGTCGATGGTGATCCGGCCCTGATCCACGTCATAGAAGCGGAACAGCAGCCTGGACAGGGTGGACTTGCCCGCCCCGCTGGGGCCCACCACCGCGACCTTGTGTCCCGCCGGTATCTCGAGCGAGACACCCTCCAGGATCGAGCGCTCGGGATGGTAGCTAAAGTGGACATCCTCGAACCGTACCTTGCCGGCGGTGACCTCGATGTCCTTCGCGCCGGGCCGGTCCTCCACCTTCACGGGCTTCTCCAGCAGCCCGAACAGACGCTCGATGTTGGCCAGGGACTGACGAATCTCCCGGTAGACGAAGCCAAGGAAATTCAGCGGGATGAAGAGCTGGATCATGTAGGCGTTGACCATGACCAGGTCGCCCACGGTCATGGTCCCGGCAGCGACCTGCCGCGCGGCGAGGATCATCATCACCGTGATCGTCGCAGCGATGATCAGGGCCTGTCCGCTGTTCAGCAGCACCAGCGACAGCACGTTCTTCATGCGCGCCTGTTCCCAGGAGGCCAGCCCCTCGTCGTAGCTCTCCGCCTCGAAACGCTCGTTGCCGAAGTACTTCACGGTCTCGTAGTTGAGCAGGCTGTCGATGGCGCGGGTGTTGGACTCGTTGTCGCGCAGGTTGGCCTCCCGGACGAAGCGGGTGCGCCACTCGGTGACCACCACCGAGTAGGCGACGTAGACACCGACCGCCACGAAGATCGTGACCATGAAGATCGGGCCGACGGCGAACAGCAGAATCACTGCCACCATCAGGATCTCCAGCAGCGTAGGCAGGATGTTGAAGACCATGAAGCGAAGGAGGAAGCTGATGCCCCGCGTACCTCGCTCGATGTCGCGCGACAGGCCACCGGTTTCGCGCGACAGGTGGAAGCCCAGTTCCAGCCGGTGCAGATGCTGGAAGACCGCGAGCGCGGCCCGCCGCATCGCGCGTTCGGCAACACGCACGAAGACGGCGTCGCGCAGTTCGCCAAAGAAGGTGGTGGAGAAGCGCAGCAGACCGTAGGCGACCAGCAGGGCCAGCGGAACCGTCAGCATTACATCGGAACCCGCGCCGTCGAAATGGTCCACGATGTACTTCAGCGCCAGCGGCACCGTCACGTTGGCGAGCTTGGCGAGCCCCATCAGGCCCAGGGCGAGGAACAGGCGGCCGCGAAACTCCGCCAGGTATGGCAGCAGGCTGCGGATGATGCGCCAGTTCAGCGGCCCTTCGGGCGCGTCGACGAGCGAGGCATGCCCACGCATGGCAGAATTCCCGGTTCTGAGAGCGGATGGAGGCCGCACACTCTAGGCGGGGTGGACGGCGGGGTCCAGTGCCCCCGGTCCGCAGGCCTTGTGGGCGAGAAATCAACGGCGAGACGAACACCAGCTTCCACGGACGGGAGAACGACGATGTGGAATCCAGATGAAGAAGCCCTTCCATTGGCGAACGGCGGCATGAATCCGGCACGCGGGTCCGGGTCGCCCCGCGAGCCTTCCCCGGCGGCGTCCGGGCCGGCGGACGACGATCCGCAGCGGATTCTTGCCGAGGTCTTTGGCTATCCGAGTTTCCGGGGGGCGCAGCGCGCGATCATCGACTGCGTGATCGGCGGAGACGACGCCCTGGTGTTGATGCCCACCGGCGGCGGCAAATCGCTGTGCTACCAGATTCCGGCATTGGCCCGGCCCGGCTGTGGCGTGGTGGTGTCTCCCCTGATCGCGTTGATGCAGGACCAGGTGGCGGCCCTGCGTCAGAGCGGGGTTCGCGCGGCGGCGCTGAACTCTGCCCAGCCGGCAGCCGACCTCCGGGCCGCCGAAGGCGCGCTCGTGGCCGGAGAACTGGACCTGGTCTATATCGCGCCGGAGCGGCTGGTGTTGCCGCGCACGCTCGAGCTGCTGGAGCGATGCCCGATCGCCCTGTTTGCGATCGACGAGGCCCACTGCGTCTCCCAGTGGGGCCATGACTTCCGGCCGGAGTACATTCAGCTCTCGGTGCTTGCGGAGCGCTTTCCGATGGTGCCGCGCATCGCCCTGACGGCCACCGCCGACGGTCCGACCCGCCGCGAGATCGTCTCCCGCCTGGGGCTGTCCGGGGCGCGGCAGTTCATCAGCCGGTTCGACCGTCCGAACATCCGCTACCGCATCGCCCAGTCGGATGCCGGGGGCGGCAGCGCCCGAAACCGTCTGCTGCGCTTCATCCGGGACGAGCACCCGGGGGAGGCCGGGATCGTCTACTGTCTCTCGCGCAAGCGGGTCGAGGCCATTGCGGACTGGTTGACCAGCCAGGGACTGGTTGCGCTGCCCTATCACGCCGGCCTGACATCGGCGGAACGCGAACGCAACCAGACCCGCTTCCTGAAGGAGGAGGGGATCATCATGGTCGCGACCATCGCCTTCGGCATGGGCATCGACAAGCCGAATGTGCGCTTCGTCGCGCATCTGAACCTGCCCAAGAGTGTCGAGGCCTATTATCAGGAGACCGGTCGCGCGGGACGCGACGGTCTGCCCGCTGATGCCTGGATGCTCTACGGGCTGCAGGACGTGATCACCCTGCGCCAGATGCTGGAGCAGTCGACCGCCGACGACGGGCACAAGCGCGTGGAGCGGCACAAGCTGGAGGCGATGCTGGGTCTGTGCGAACTCACCACCTGCCGGCGCCAGGCCCTGCTGGCCTATTTCGACGACGAACTCCCCGAGCCCTGCGGCAACTGCGACACCTGCCTGGAGCCGCCGGCGACCTGGGATGCGACGGTGCCGGCCCAGAAGGCGCTGTCCTGCGTCTATCGTACCGGTGAGCGTTTCGGCGTGAATCACCTGGTCGACGTCCTGCGCGGGCGTGAAAACGAGCGCATGCGCAGTCTCGGCCACCATCGGCTGAGCACCTTCGGCATCGGTGCGGACATCGAGGCCACCGAGTGGCGCGGGATCTTTCGGCAATTGATCGCACGCGGCCTGCTGCGGGTGGATGACGAGGGCTTCGGCGGCTTGAAGCTGGATGCCTCCAGCCGTCCGCTGCTGCGGGGCGAGACCACGGTTCACCTGCGCCGGGAGGCCAAACCCGTCCGGCCTTCGCGCAGGCCCGCGAGCCACACCCGGGTCGTTGCCGAGGACTTCGACATCGCCGATCAGGCGCTGTGGGAGGCCTTGCGCACCTGTCGCCGGCGCCTGGCCGATGCCCAGGGCGTGCCGCCGTATGTGATCTTCCACGACGCGACCTTGTGCGAGATGGTGCAGCTCGCCCCGACCACGCTCGAGCAGATGGCGGAGGTGTCGGGAGTAGGGGTGGCGAAGCTGGAACGCTACGGGGATGAATTCCTGGCAGTCATCCGTCTCCACTTGGATATATAGTGCACTCGTCTTTACGGCATTTGGGGACGTCCAGTGACTGAAAACAGCTTCTTGCAACCCTTCCATGAGCTTCGCGACGGGCACATCCTGATCACACCGGAGCAGGCGAGCCGTTTCGCGAAGGAGGTCGCAGGCGATTTCAACCCCATCCACGATCCCGATTCCCGGCGGTTCTGTGTTCCCGGCGACCTGTTGTTCGCCCTGGTCCTGGCGCGCTATGGCTTGAGCGCCGTCATGCGCTGCCGCTTCGTTGGCATGGTCGGGGAGGGTGTCCCGCTGGTCTTTCCGGAAGACCCCGGTGCCCGCTTCACGATCAGCGACACGCAGGGCCGGCATTATCTCGAGATCGAGCGCGAGGGTCCGGTCGTCACCGACCCGTACACCATTGAGGCCCTGACCCGCAGCTACGTCGCCTTCTCCGGTCAGAACTTCCCGCATGTTCTGGTGCCCTTGATGGAGGAGCACGCGGTGATGGTCAACCCTGCCCGGCCGCTGGTGATCTATGAGCGGATGTCGCTGGAGGTGCAAACCCCGGTGGGCAGCCTGACCGAGACCGTGCAGCCGACCCTCCGCGGCGCCGAGATGAAGGTGGACGGGAAGCGCGGCGATGTGCGTCTGGACTATGCGCTTTGCGTCGAGGGCGAACCCTTTGCCACCGGCAGCAAGCACCTCGTGCTCAGTGGCCTGCGGCCCTATGACGCCAAGGTCATGAACGACCTGGTGGAGGAATATGCCAGTTGGAAGGGGTCCTACCGGGCGGCTTGAGCTGCTGGGGCTGCCGCACGGACAAGCGCCCTCGGCGCACTCAAACAGTGCATGATCGCGGATCGACAGGCGTCGCCTGCACCAGAATGGCGCGTGCCCGAAAGGTCTCTCTCTGCGTGCATGGCTTCGTAGTTGGTCCGCAACTTGCAAACAGGCAGGCAGGGGCCGGAAGCCGAGGATGCTGATCCATGCTGGTAGTGCGTTTGTGCGGGGATACCGTGCCCAAGAGCTGGAACCGCTGGGGCCGTCCCCTGAGCCGGGAATCGCACCGGATCTGGGCCTTTCCGCTGCCGGCCATGATGGATCTCGCCGATCTGGTCGACGCACTGGCGGTGGAGACGCCGCCGGAGTTCCTGTCCGACTGCCTCGCGGTCTGGATCAACCCCGACTTTGACGGTCGTCTGCCGCTCTCCATCCTCGACGAACTCGAACCCCTGAGCGTGCTGCACACCCGCCTGCACGAGCCGTGGATCATGGGGGAACTCAATCCCATGCTGACCCCCTGCTTCCAGGCGATCGTGCAGTTGCAGGACCCTGGCGAATTGCTTGGTTACCAGATGCCCTGCCGGCTCGAGCATCCCGAACGCGGCCCGATCCCCGCGAAGGATCTCTACCGCATCGCCCGCCATGCACGGCGCCTGGAGGCCGTCGAGCAGGCATGCCAGATCAGTGCGCTGGTCCGAAAATCGGAATCACTGCCGAAGGGCGTGCCGGCCTTCATCAGCGTCCTCCCGCGTTCGCTTCTGCGGCAGGACCTGCACCGTCATCCCTCCTATACATGCCTGGAGTGGCTGGGTCTGGATCCCGCAGACATCGTCATCGAGATCAGGCAGCAGGGGCCTTTGGGCGACATTGACAGTCTGGTCAACAGTTGTGGCACGCTCCGCAGCATGGGTTTCCGCATCGCCCTGGCTGAGGTCGGTGCCGGGCTCGGGCAGGTGGGTCTGATGGCTGGCCTGGAGCCGGAGTTCGTCCGCCTCGATACCGGGTTGATCCGCGAGGCGCAGGTTTCGGCTGCTGGGGCCTCGCTCCTCAACGGTCTGGTGGGAACCGCTCGCAATCTCGGCGCGGTCACCGTGGCCGACGGACTCCGCACCCTGGAAGACCTGCGCTTGTGCCGGGATCTGGGTGTGGATTATGGGCAGGGGGACCTGGTCGGGCCTTGCGCCGCTGTCCCGACTGCCCCGGTGCCGCTGCCGTTGACCGCATCCCGATAGGCTGCTCGCCATCCCCAATACCGCTTGCCAATCCGGCCGTCCGTTCCGCACCATGGCGTCTTCACCACAATGGTTCGGGTCTGAGGCTCGATGGGGATGATGTCGATGAGGAGCGTGGGTCTCGCGATCGGGATGGCATGTTGCATCCTGCTGTCCGCAGGGCCGGTGGTGGCATCCTTCGCGCTGCTGCCGGAACCGCTACAGCAGGCCATCCGCGACCAGAACCTCCCTGTGGACGCCGTGGGGCTGTGGGTGCAGCGGGTGGGCGATCCGGCGCCGCTGGCCCGGCTCAACCCCGGCAAGCCCTTCAATCCGGCCTCCACGATCAAGCTCGCGACCACCCTGGCCGCGCTGTCGGAGCTGGGCCCCAGTCACACCTGGACCACCGAGATCCACGCCACGGCTCCGGTGCGCGATGGCGTGCTCAAGGGTGACCTGGTGCTGCGCGGCAGCGGGGATCCGGGGATGGTCAGCGAGGAACACTGGCGCATGCTCGGGGCCCTGCGCCGTACCGGGCTGCGCCGCATCGAGGGCAACGTCTTCCTTGACACCAGCCACTTTCACCTGCCGCTGGAAGATCCCGGCGCCTTCGACGGCCAACCCCTGCGCGCCTACAACCAGCCCCCCCACGCCCTTCACGTGAATGCCAACGCCCTGCGCTTTCACGTACTCCCGGATCCGGACGGACGGGGCATCCGGATCGAGTCGGATCCGCCACTCCCCGGCCTGGAGATCGTCAACCGTCTGCGCGGGGTTCACGGCGGTTGTGGCGGGTGGCTCAGGGGGATTCGGTACGAGGTCGACAATGGCGCCGCCCCACCGCGCGTGGTCTTTTCCGGCGACTATCCCGTCAACTGCGGCGACTACGAACTGTTGCGCACCGCGGTCGCGCCGGAATCCTATAACCGCGAACTCTTTCGGCTGCACTGGGGCCAGTGGGGCGGGGAGCTCCTGGGCGAGGTGCGCTATGGCGTACTGCGGTCCATGGATCGGGAGCCGTTGCTGGTGCATCAGTCCCGGCCGCTCGGCGACATCATCCGGGTGGCGAACAAGTGGAGTTCGAACGTGGTGACACGGCATCTGGCCCTGACCCTGGGCGCGGCGCGCAGGGGTCCTCCGGCCACCGTGGAGAAGTCCCGGGAGGCCATCTACGAGGTTCTGGCGGGTCTCGGTGTGGATGTCGGCGGGATGATCGTGGATAACGGCTCCGGGCTCAGTCGGCATGCCCGCATGACGCCCGAGCAATTGGCCGGGGTGCTGCAGGCCGGGTGGGACAGTCCCTGGCGCCCCGAATTCGTGTCCTCTCTGGCCATCGCAGGTCTCGACGGCACCCTGCGCCGACGCTTCAGCAATGGGCCGGAGACGGGACGCATGCACCTGAAGACGGGGCATCTCAACCAGGTCTCGGCGGTGGCGGGCTATGTCCGCAACCGCAGCAACGAGGACTTGATGGTGGTGCTGCTGGTCAACCATCCCACCGCGCACCAGGGGGCCGGCGCCAATCTGCAGGAGGCCGTTCTGCGCTGGGCCCACGGGCTTTGAAGGCCAAGGGCCAATCAACCACGAAGGGCACGAAGACACGAAGGTCTTGAAGAGACATTCCCGGCTTCGAGGCCTTGCATCCATGGCCGCCCGTCCCGAACGCCTGGGGGCTTGAATAAACCTGTGGTTGTACAACCTGCAGCAGCCGCGGCCAGCCCGAGCGCCCGATTTGGCCCAACCGGAAAGACTTCGTGTCTTCGTTCCCTTCGTGGTAAACCCGTTCCCGTCAGTGTCGTTCGAGCTTGCCGAGTTCGGCGAGTAGCGACAGGACCAGCGATTCGCCCTGGGCACCCATCCCCTTGCACAGTGTCTCGGGATCACGTTCGCCGTCCACCAGACGCTTGGCGATACCGCCGAGGCGTGCCATGTCCCCGCCCGCCCGGGTCATCTGTTCGGCCATCTGCGACAGCCAGTGCAGTGCCTGCGCATCGCCGCGGCCGGCGGCGTGGATCATCTGGGCCAGCCCCGGCGCGGCCTGGGTGGGGTCGGCGGCCGCCTCCGGGTCAGGCAGGGTGGCGGGATCCTGGATCCCCGCCAGGATCGCAGTCAGGATCACCGTGTCCTCCTCGTCCAGACCGCGCAGCAGGGAGGCATCCCGCTCGCCGCTGAGGAGGCGGCGGATGCGCGGGACGAGTTCAGTCCAGCCCTGCTGCTCGGCCTGTGTCAGCACCGGGTCCAGTTCGGCGCGGGCACTGACGTTCTGGGCGGCCTGGGCGACCAGGCGGATCAGGCCTGCGTGGGCCATGCGGATCTGTTGATCCCGGGGAGAAAGTGTCATCGTGTCGAGTCGGCCGTGGGTGTGTCTGCGACCAAGACCATAACCTACATTGCCGGTCGGGGCGAGACCGTCCGGTTGCCGCGCGGCTGTGCGTTCCCGCACGGGGTCGGGCACAATAAGGGCCTGGGGATATGCGCTGAGGAACGAAGCGGTGGAAGAGCAGATGACGATGGGTCTCTGGTTGCTCATGATCTTGCTGGCCGTCGTGCTGGCGGGCCTGCTAGGGTTCTGGATCGGGCGCACCACCAGCCACGAACGACGCTTGATTCGGGAACTGGAGACCGAGCTCGACAACCGGATGCAGGAACTCAACCGCTACCGAAGCGCTGTGAACCAGCACTTCGACCGGACCGCGACCCTGTTCGCCGGCATGGCGGGGGCCTACCGGGATCTCTACCATCACCTCGCCGAGAGCTGCGAGGAACTCGCGGACAAACCCACCAGGGAACGCCTCGAAGACCGCGCCGGACGATTGCTGGCCAACGTTCCCGTGCGTGAAAACCACGAGGGCAGGCCTGCCGCCAGGGCCGGCGAGCGCGAAATCGACGTGAAACCTCCGCGTCCCGATTGAAGTAACAGCGGCCCCCGGTCGCGACATATCCAGCCCGGTCAAGCCCCGTCAGCGCCGCGTCCGATGGCGGCCAGGGGCCTCCGCTACAGGTGGCGGATGCGCTCCAGCTGTGCGTTCAGGTCGGTCCGCGCCGCGCGCATCTCTGCGACGCGCGCTCGCTCCTTGGTCACGACTTCGGCAGGCGCGCGGGCGACGAAGTTCTCGTTGCCGAGCCGCGCCTCGCTCTGTTCCAGGTTTCTGTCCAGCTTGCCGATCTCCTTCTCCAGGCGCGCGATTTCCGCGTCCTTGTCGATGAGTCCCGCCAGGGGGATCAGCAGCCGCATCTCACCGACCAGCGACAGGGCCGATTCCGGTGTCTCCTCGTCAGCATTCAGCCAGGTCACTGACTCGGGCTTGGCCAGAAAATCGAGCAACGCCCGGTGCTCCAGGTACCGGGACTGATCCACCGCGGACCAGTTCTGGATCAGCACCGGCACCGGTTTGCCGGGAGCGATGTCCATTTCCGCGCGGATCCGACGCAGCCCGGTAATGAACCCGCGCACCCACTCCAGCTCCTGGCCGGCCGCGGGATCGGCCGGGAACACGTCGGCCTCGACCCAGGGCCGCTCGACCAGGAACCGGGCCTCGACCCCGGCCGGACCCTTCACCTCGTTCCAGATCGCCTCGGTGATGAACGGCATCATCGGATGCAGCAGACGCAGCAAGGCCTCCAGGACCTGCACCAGGGTGTGCCGGGTCGCGCGTTTCGCCGCGGCGTCAGCGTCCCCGGTCAGCACCGGTTTGGTCAGTTCCAGATACCAGTCACAGTAGTCGTGCCAGGTGAAGTCGTACAGCGCCTGGGCGGCAAGGTCGAAGCGGTAGGCGTCGTAGTGCGCGGTCACCGTGGCGGCGGTGGCGCGTAGCCGGTCCATGATCCAGCGATCGGCCAGTGTCGGCAGGCGCAGCTCCGCGCCGAGGCCGGTGTCCTGTCCCTCGACATTCATCAGCACGAAGCGCGCCGCGTTCCACAACTTGTTGCAGAAGTTTCGGTAGCCCTCGATGCGACCCAGGTCGAACTTGATGTCGCGCCCGGTGGTGGCCATCGCCGACAGGGTGAAGCGCAGCGCATCGGTCCCAAAGGCGGGAATGCCTTCGGGGAACTGCCCGCGGGTGGCCTTGGCGATCTTCTTCGCCATCTGCGGCTGCATCAGGCCGGTCGTGCGCTTCTCCAGCAGGGCGTCCAGCGTGATGCCATCGATCAGGTCGATCGGGTCCAGCACGTTCCCCTTGGACTTGGACATCTTCTGGCCCTCCGCGTCACGGATCAGGCCGGTGATGTAGATTTCACGGAAGGGCACGTCGTCCATGAACTTCAGACCCATCATGATCATCCGGGCGACCCAGAAGAAGATGATGTCGAAGCCGGTGACCAGCACGCTGGTCGGGTAGAAGCGCCGCAGTTCCGGGGTCTCCTCCGGCCAGCCCAGCGTCGAGAACGGCCATAGCGCGGAACTGAACCAGGTGTCGAGGACGTCCTCGTCCTGGCGCAGCACGACCTGCGGCCAGATCCCGTGGCGCTCGCGCACCTCGGCCTCCGAGCGGCCGACGTAGATGTTGCCCTCGTCGTCGTACCAGGCCGGAATGCGATGGCCCCACCAGATCTGCCGCGAGATGCACCAGTCCTCGATGTTGCGCATCCACTCGAAGTAGGTCTTGGACCAGTTCTCCGGCACGAAGCGGATTCGCCCCGCTTCGACGGCCCGGATCGCGGGCTCGGCCAGTGGGCCGACCTTCACATACCACTGGTCGGTCAGGAGGGGTTCGATCACCGCACCGCTGCGGTCGCCGCGCGGGACCATCAGTCTGTGGTCGGCGATCCTGTCGACCAGGCCCAGGGCCTCCAGGTCCGCGACGATCTGTCTGCGGGCGTCGAAGCGATCCAGCCCCCGGTAGGCCTCCGGCGCGTTGTCGTTCAGCCGGGCATCGATGGTGAAGATGTTGATCAGCGGCAGCTTGTGACGGGCACCGACGGCGTTGTCGTTGAAGTCATGCGCGGGGGTGATCTTCACGCAGCCGGTCCCGAACTCCGGGTCCACGTAGTCGTCCGCGATCACCGGGATGGAGCGGCCGGTCAGCGGCAGTTCCACCTGCTGCCCGATCAGGTGCTGGTAGCGCTCGTCCTGCGGGTGCACCGCGACCGCAGTGTCGCCCAGCATGGTCTCGGGCCGGGTCGTCGCCACCACGAGGTGTCCGGAGCCATCCGCCAGCGGGTAGCGGAAGTGCCACAGCGAGCCCTGCTCCTCCTCGGACAGCACCTCGAGGTCGGAAACGGCCGTATGCAGCACCGGATCCCAGTTCACCAGGCGCTTGCCGCGGTAGATCAGGCCCTCCTCGTGCAGGCGGACGAAGACCTCGGTGACCGCATTCGATAGCCCCGCGTCCATGGTGAAGCGCTCGCGCGACCAGTCGATGGAGTTGCCGAGCCGGCGCATCTGGCCCGAGATGGTGCCACCGGAGCGCTCCTTCCACTCCCAGACGGCCTTCAGGAAGTCCTCCCGTCCGAGATCGTGTCGTGTCCTGCCCTCCGCGGCCAGCCGGCGCTCCACGACCATCTGGGTGGCGATGCCCGCGTGATCGGTGCCGCCCTGCCAGAGGGTCGCGTCGCCGCGCATGCGCCGGTGGCGGATCAGCGCGTCCATCAGCGTGTGCTGGAAGGCGTGCCCCATGTGCAGCGTACCGGTGACGTTCGGCGGCGGCAGCAGGATGCAGTAGGGCGGGGCGCCGTCGTCCCGGACCGCGAAGCAGCCGCTCTCTTCCCACTTCCGGTACAGGTCCTGCTCGATCGCGCGGGGGTCGAAACTCTTGTCCATGACAGGCCGGGGGCTTGGGGTCAGCGGCGCATTATAGCGGCTGCGGGAGCAGGGTGTGCCCCTGCGCCAGGGAGACGCCGCGGCATGTGGGTGAGGCCGATCCTCCAGGCTTTCTGTACCGGGACGCGTGTGACGGACCGACTGCTGCGTTATGTCATCGGATCCATGCGCGGATAAAGGCGGGCCCGTGGGTATCGAGGCCGGCCGTTACCCGTCCGTCGCCAACCGGGCAGGGATGTGGCCGGCTGAATCGATATAAATCGATAGTTGCAAAATTGATTTCTATGTACTATCTTTGAACCAAGACCTTCTAATGGTTTCTACGCATCTCCTCCAGGTGGTAGGTCGTTTCGGCCCCGGTTCTTCCGGGGTCTTTCTTTGGCGCGATAGGTGCCGCCCGCGTCATCGCGAATGACCATGTAGATCCTTCTCGGGCGATTAGATCGTCCGATCTGCGTCTGGGCCGAGTCTGTGTTGTCGCGCCCCGCAGCACCTGTCACGAGCATTTCCGCGGCCGGAACTCAGCATCGCGTCCAGATTGCGCGCCGTCAGGCGGTGGTCCGGTTTGCCCCTTCTTAGGGTCTTGGAGCGCTGCTGGTCACAGGATGATCGAAACTGCGGCAGCAACGCGGAGTGCCTTGTCCCGAGCCTGTTCGAGCGTCTCGCCGCGCGCGAGTGCCACGCCCACGCGCCGTCGGCCATCCACCTCCGGTTTGCCGAACAGGCGAAGGGCCGTATCCGGTTCCACCAGGGCCCGATCCAGGCCGTCAAAGCGGATATTCCTCGACTGGCCCTCAGCGAGCAGCGCGACCGAGGCGGAAGGGCCGAGGCCCCGGATCCCGGGAACCGGCAGGCCGAGGATTGCGCGCGTATGCAATGCGAACTCCGAGAGTTCCTGGGAGATCAGGGTGACCATGCCGGTATCGTGCGGGCGCGGGGAGACCTCACTGAACCAGACCTCGTCGCCGCGCACGAACAGCTCTACGCCAAAGACGCCCTGACCGCCGAGATTGTCGGTGACCGCGCGGGCAATCTCCTGCGCGCGCTGGAGGGCGGTCTCGGTCATCGGATGCGGCTGCCAGGATTCGCGGTAGTCGCCATCGACCTGCAGGTGGCCGATCGGGGCACAGAAGCTGGTCTCTGCGCCGTGCCTCACCGTCAGCAGCGTGATCTCGTAGTCGAAGGCGATGAAGCCCTCCACGATCACCCGCCCGGATCCAGCGCGGCCACCCTGCTGGGAGTGGCGCCAGGCGGACGGAACCTGTTCCCTCTGGCGTACCAGGCTCTGGCCCTTGCCGGACGAACTCATCACCGGCTTGACCACGCAGGGCAGGCCGATCTGCGCCACCGCGTCGAGGTAACCCGCCTCATCGTCGGCAAAGCGGAAGGGCGAGGTCGGGAGGCCGAGCGCCTCGGCGGCCAGACGGCGGATGCCCTCGCGATTCATGGTCAGGTGAGCGGCGCGGGCGGTGGGAATGATGTGCCGCCCCTGACCCTCCAGTTCCAGCAGGGTTCCGGTCGCGATTGCCTCGATCTCGGGCACGATCAGCGCGGGATCCTCCCGCGCCACCAGCGCCGCCAGGGCAGCGCCATCGAGCATGTCCATCACATGACTACGATGCGCCACCTGCATCGCCGGCGCGCCCGGATAGCGGTCTACCGCAATCACCTCGACCCCGAAGCGTTGCGCCTCGATGGCGACCTCCTTGCCCAATTCGCCCGAGCCGAGCAGCATCATGCGAGTGGCGCCTGGGGCGCCCGGGGATCCCATTATCATCAGCGAAGACCTGTCCTTTGTGCAGACCGCCATGATAGCGGATCGCTGGTCCAGCCTTTATGCCAGGCGTCCGGGCCACCGGCCTGCCTGACGATGGTCGCCTTCGCGCACTGAAGGTCGGGGCATCGGGGCAAGACACCCTGGGGAGCATTCAAGACGTGCCGCGTTCCATGCCAGGAGGATCCCGGGCACCCACGCGGCTGAACGTCCCAGGGCCCTGCGCTCAGTGCGCCCCTGTGCATGCGGGAGGTGAGGTCAGGTTCGCATCCTGAAGAAGGCGTCGAACAGCGTGAAGAGTGCGGCGTGCATGCGCGGATAGGCGGCGGATTCGGCCCGCAGGCGGCTGGCGTCCTGCATCCAGCGACCGGAAACCAGGTAGTCGGCGTCTTGGGTGCAGCATGCATCGACCCACGCCGGCGTGGCCTCGAGATGACACTGCAGGCCCAGCCCGAAGCCGTCGCCGGTGACGAAGATCTGGTTGCGGCAGGCCTCGCTTGCGGCGAGTCGAGTGGCGCCTTCCGGCAGATCGAAGGTGTCGCCGTGCCAGTGGCAGGCGGGTAGGGTCTCGGGCAGGGGCAGGGCCTCACTCGTCCGATGGATCGGCCAGAAACCGACCTCGCGTTCTTGGTTCGGGAAGACCCGGGCACCAAGGGCATGGGCGATCTGCTGTGCGCCCAGACAGATGCCGGCCACGGGTTTGCCTGCTGCCAGCGCGTTTCGGATCAGCGCGCGCTCGGGTTCCAGCCAGGGGTGGAGATCGGTGTCGTGCACGCTCATCCCGCCACCGAGCACGATCAGGCCGTCGAACTGATCCACGGTCGGCAGATGCGGATTGGAGTACAGCGTCCGGATCATTGCGTAATGGCCGCGCGCGGTGGCCCAGTCCAGCAGGGCGGCCGGACCTTCGTGAGACATGTGCTGGAGGATCGTGATCTGCATCGCGGGGAATGGCCCGATGGCTGGCGCCAACCTACCTCACCGCACCGATGTCATGGTGCTCGAGCGGATAGCCGCGTTCCTTGAAGAATCGGTAGCGCTGGCGGCCCTGCTCCCTCGAGACCTCGTCGCCCCCGACCAGGTCGGCAATACGTTCGAAGCGCCCGAAGTACTCCGGTACCTCCGCGGCCAGGTTAATCAGCACGTCGCAACGGTCTCCCGGCACGGCCGTCTCGTGCAGGGTAACCGGGCTGTTCGGGTCATCCACGTCCGTACCATGGGGCAGAAAGGCGGTGTCCTCGAAGGTCCAGAGCAGGTGGTCCAGTTCCCGCGTGCCTTCTGCATCCGGGGTGTGGATGTGCACCCGCTGACCCATGCCGAGCGCCTTGCGCGCCAGCCGGCAGGCGAAGCGCTGGCGCGCGCGATCCTCTGTCGCCGCCAGCAGATAGAAGGTGACTCGGGTCATGCCCGTCGCCGCGCCGGAATCAGTGCGTGGCCTGGTCGAGCAGGTAGCGCATCAACAGTGGCACCGGTCGGCCGGTGGCACCCTTTTTCTTGCCGCTCTTCCAGGCCACCCCGGCGATGTCCAGGTGTGCCCAGGCATATTCCTTGGTGAAGCGGGACAGGAAGCACGCTGCCGTGATGGTGCCCGCCGCGCGACCCCCAATGTTGGCCATGTCGGCGAAGTTGCTCTTCAGCTGCTCCTGGTACTCCTCCCACAGCGGCAGTTCCCAGGTGCGGTCGTGGCTGTCGGTGCCGGCCTGTTTCAGCGCATCCACGAGTTCGTCGTCGTTGCCAAGCACTGCGCTGGCCTCGTGGCCCAGCGCGATGATGCAGGCCCCCGTCAGGGTCGCGATATCGATGACGGCCTTTGGCTTGAAGCGCTCGACCCAGGTCAGCGCGTCGCACAGGACCAGTCGTCCCTCGGCGTCGGTATTCAGGATCTCGACCGTCTGGCCGGACAAGGTGGTGACGATGTCACCCGGGCGACAGGCCCTTCCATCGGGCATGTTTTCGGCGCTGGTGACCACGCCGATCACGTTCAGGGGCAGCTTGAGTTCCGCGACCGCCTGCATCACGCCGAGTACGGTGGCGGCGCCACACATGTCATATTTCATCTCGTCCATCGCCTGGCCCGGCTTGAGCGAAATGCCGCCGGTGTCGAAGGTGATGCCCTTGCCAACCAGCACGATGGGCGCGTCGTCCTTCCCCGCGCCGTCGTACTCCAGGGCAATCAGGCGAGGCGGGCGCTCGGAGCCCTGGCCGACGGCCAGGATCGCACCGGCCCCCAGTTTCTTGAGTTCCTTCTCGTCCAGAACCGTGGCCTTCAGCTTCTTGTACCTGCGGGCCAATTCCCGCGCATCCTCGGCAAGCGCCTCCGGGTGGATCACGTTCGGCGGCGCGTTGCCCAGATCTCGGGTATGGTTTGCACCGGCAAGGATGGCCTCGGCCTCGGCGCAGGCCCGTTCGGCCTCGGGAGCCTGTTCCTCGGTGACACAGAGGATCACCGTCTTCAAGCGGACCTTTTTGACCTCTTCCTTTCCCTTGTAGGTGGTGAACCGGTAGCCGGCGTCGCCAATCGCGCTGATCAAGAGGTGCACCAGCCAACCGATGCCCTGGTCTGGCGGCAGCAGGTCATCCACCGCGATGGTCGCGGTATCCGCAGGGCGCTCCACCAGCAGCTTCGCCAGCGCGGAGCAGGCCTTGCGCACGGACTTCCGGGAGAAATCCTTGCGCGGTCCGAGTCCCACGAGCACGGTGGCTGCGGCGCCTTTGGCCGGTGCGGGAATCAGCAGGGTGCTGCCCGCGTCTCCATCCGACTCGCCCGCCTTGATCACGCCGGTGATGCGACCCTCCAGGGCCTGGTCCAGGATCTCGCCATGAACGCCGAGCTTGCGCTTGTGAAACAGCGCCACCGCGCGCAGGCTTGCCTTCGGTTTGTCGATCGGGGATGTCGTGACCGAGAATCGCATCGGATAACCTCGCGGGATTGGAAGGGACTTGAGCGCTAATCTTAGCAGTGTGCGGAACGAAACGATCAAGGCGGACTGCAGGGCTCCGAGGGAGCGGAAGTGCCTGAGCGTTGACCCCGGGGGGCTGCTCGCGTGATTCGCCCGGGCATCATCGAACGATTTCTCGCCCGCGACTTCGTCGTGACCCAGGCGGCGGTGACCGCGGTCCTGCTGCTGGTGATCGTCGGCGGAGTGCTGGGGCGTGGCCTTCGCCAGGTGGCCGAGGGTCGTCTTCCACTCGATGTCCTGCCCGCGATGGTTGCCTTCGGCTCGTTCAAGGCCCTGGTGCTGCTTTGGCCGGTGGCCCTCTTCCTCGCCTTTCTGTTGGTGCTGGGGCGTCTGCAACGGGACAGTGAACTGATCGCGATGCAGGCCGGCGGCGTCTCGTTTGCCCGGATCTATCGCGCAATCTTTTTCGTGGCGGGATCCTCCGCCCTGGTCCTTGCGTTCCTGATGTCCTTCGCCGTGCCTCAGATCGAGTCGCTGGTCGACCGGTTGAAGGATCAGGCCGACCTGCGCTCCGATCTGGTCGGGATCACGCCGGGCCGCTTCCTGCGTTCGCGTGTCGGCGATCAGGTCTTCTTCGCCGAGCGCTTCAGTGCCGACCGGGAGGCGCTGCTGAATGTCTTCATCTATCAGGAGCGGGGGCCGCAGGCGGAGATCACGGTGGCAGGCCGGGCGACCGCGGAGGTGGGGGGTGATGGTCGCTATCTGGTCCTCGAGGACGGGCACCGCTACGTCGGCGTCCCGGGGGAGGGGGCCTTCCAGTTGCTGGATTTTGATCGGCTGCGGATGCAGGTTCCCGACCCGACATTGGTCCAGCCGCGGCGCAGCCTCGACGGCCTGCCCACTGCGCAGCTTTGGGAACGGCGCGGCGATGCCCGCTATCGGGCGGAGCTGGAGTGGCGCGTCGCGCTGCCGATCTCCGTGCTGATGCTGGCCCTGGTGGCGCTGCCACTGGGTCTTGCGCCGCCGCGCAGTGGCCGCTACGCGCGCGTCCCACTTGCGATCCTCGTCTATGTCACGTACGCGAATTTCCTGATCATGGGCAAGTCATGGCTGGGCGACGGGCAGCTGCCGCCATGGCTCGGTCTCTGGTGGGTTCATGTGATCCCCTTGGCGGTGTGGATGGTGCTTTCCTGGCGCAAATTCATGTGGCCGACCATGATCCGTTCGCTCACGGGACGGTACGCATGACCACGGTACTGGGTCGCTACATCATCGCTCATGTGTTGGCCGGTACCGTCCTGGCGCTTCTGCTGCTCGTCACCCTGGACCTGGTCTTCGCAATGATTGGCGAACTCGGCGATGTCGGTCGCGGCAATTATGGCCTCTGGGAGGCGGTGGTGTATGTGCTGCTGACCCTGCCGCGCCGCATCTATGAAATGGTGCCGACAGCGGCCCTGCTGGGGAGCCTGCTCTGGCTCGGGAACCTGGCATCGAACAGCGAGCTCACGGCGATGCGCGCGGCCGGTGTGACGCTGGGGCGCCTGGTGTTCTGGATCCTGCAGGGCGGGTTGGTCGTCATGCTGGCCATGGTGGCGCTGGGGGAACTGGTGGCCCCGGGAGCTGAGACGCGCGGGCAGAACCTGAAGACCTTCGCGATGGATGAGCGCCTGACCGTAAGCCGGATCGGCCTCTGGGCCAAGGACGGGAACCGGATCATTCAAGCCGATGCGGTCCTGCCAGGGAATCGCCTGCACGGAGTGCGGGTGATCGAGATGGATGCCGATGGCGGGGTGGCCTCGATTACCAAGGTGAATCGGGCCCAGCATGAGAACGGCAAGTGGTTGCTCCATGGTGTCAGCCGGTCATTCCTTTCCCGCTTCGGGGTCAGAACGGAGAATCCGCCGACCGAGACCGTGGAGCGTCTGTTGGCACCGGAGTACTTCGGCGTGCTGGTGGTTGAACCGAGACAGATGGCGGCTCGGGATCTTGCCAGCTATATCTCGTATCTGAAGGAAAACCGCCTGGATTCGGCGGCCTACGAGGTGGCCTTCTGGCAGCGCATCACCATGCCCGCCAGCACCTGGGTGATGCTGCTTCTGGCCGTTCCATTCCTGTTCGGCCGTCAGCGCGAGGGGGGCGCCGGACGCAGACTGTTCATCGGCCTGATTTTGGGCGTCGGTTTCGTGATCTTCATGCGCGCGATGACCCACATGGGACTGGTCTACGATCTGCCTCCGTGGGTTGCCGCCAGCGCCCCCTTATGGCTGTTCCTGTTGATTGCCGTGGTTGCCTTGAACCGCACGCGGGTCTAAGACGCGGCCGGGTCCGCCCCATGGAGGCCCTGGCGCGGCAAGCCGCGCCAGGGCTGCCTCAGGGCAGGATCAGTGTGGTGCCCGGCCAGACCTGATCCGGATTTTCCAGGATATGCTGATTGGCCTCGTAGACCCGCGGCCAGCTGTTCGCCTCATTGTAGAACCTTCCGGAAAGGCCGCCGAGCGTTTCGCCGGGCCGCACCTCGTAAAGGGTGCCGCCCTGAATGCGCGCGACCAGGGTCTGGGCGCGCCGCAGCCCTGCCACAGCTTCATCAAGCGCCGGCTGCAGTGCCTCCCGGTCCGCTCCCCTCCTGCGCAGGGCCAGGTAGGCATCACGCAGCGCCTCCGCATGCTCCGCCGCCGCGGCACGCGCCGATTCCAGGTCGAGCGAACCACCTTCATCCGGCGGCAGTAATGCGCGGAGCGCGCTGAGTTCTCGAGTGCGCGCCTCCCGTTCGTTCTTCATGACCGCCACTTCCGCCTGGGTGGCTGCCAGTTGGGATTGCAGACCCGCGAGTTCCGCCGCCATTGCGGTCCGCGTAGCATCCGCCTGGGACAGCTCGCCCTGCAGGGACGTGCGCGCCGTCTCCAGGGCGGCGATCTGGTCGTCCCTGGCGGAGATTGCCGTTCGCGCGGCGGCGAGTTCGGCCTCGAGAGTGTCGTTGGCGGCCTGGAGATCGCCGAGCTCGCCCTGGAGGGTGTCCCGCGCGTCGCGGATTTCGGTCAATTCTGTCTGGGTGGTCTCGAGCTGACTCTCGA
>JAWLFM010000030.1:0-19838 GCA_041685565.1 Thioalkalivibrio sp. | reverse complement strand
GGCCATGCCCATCCTGCGCGATGGCGGCTACCTGCACGAGACCGACTATCGGCACGCACACCGCATCCTGAAGGCGGCCGCCTATACCTACGTCGCGCAGTCGCTGATGAGTCTGCTCAACATCTGGGCATGGCTGCGCTTCCTGCGCCGGTAACAGATATGCGCAGGGAAAAAGGAATATTCACCACGAAGGACACGAAGACACGAAGAAATGACGGGTTTTGGGTTGGGTGGCAGCGAACGTCCGCTTGCCATCAACATCCGTGTGGCCGCCACGCCCGCAGAAAAACCGGTCGAGAGAGGATGGATCATACGGGAGCCATATGCATCGATGATCGCCGGCACACCCCGCGGCAAACAACAGCAAACTTCGTGTGCTTCGTGTCCTTCGCGGTGAATAGCCCTTCCCCGAGCCTGTCGGGATGCCGCATCTGACGCCCGCCGAACCCGGCGAGCTCAGTCCTTGTCGGGCAGGGTGATGTTCAGTTCCAGGACCTCGCAATCGCCCTCGCGCTCGAGGTTCATCTGTACGGCCTCGTCGTCCACGTGCACGTACTTGCGGATCACGGCCAGGATCTCGCGGTGCAGAACCGGGAGGTAGTCGGGGCCAGAGCGGTGGGCGCGTTCGCGGGCAACGATGATCTGCAGCCTGTCCTTGGCCAGCGATGCCGACTTGGGCTTCGGGGAGCGGAAGTAGTCAAAGATACCCATGGCCATCAGCCCCCGAACAGGCGTCCGAAGAAGCCTTTTTTCTCTAGTGTGGTGAAGCGGTAGGGACGATCCTCACCCAGGAATCGCGCGACCGCGTCCAGATAGGCCTGGCCGGCATCGGATTCCTCATCCAGCACCACCGGAATCCCCGAGTTCGAGGCATTCAGCACCGCCTGGGACTCAGGGATCACCCCGAGCAGATCGATCGACAGGATGTCCTGCACGTCCTCGATACTCAGCATCTCGCCCTTGTCCACCCGTGCCGGCGAATACCGGGTCAGCAACAGCTTCGCCGGAATGGCGCCTTCACCCTGTTCGGCCTTCCGGGTCTTGCTGGCGAGGATGCCCAGCATGCGGTCGGAATCACGCACGCTCGAGACCTCGGGATTGGTCACGACGATCGCCTCGTCCGCGAAGTACGAAGCCATCAGTGCACCACGCTCGATGCCGGCCGGACTGTCGCAGATCACGTACTCGAATTCCTTCGCGAGTTCGCCGAGCACGCGTTCCACACCCTCGGTGGTCAGCGCCTCCTTGTCGCGGGTCTGCGATGCCGGAAGGATGAACAGGTTGTCGGTGCGCTTGTCCTTGATCAGGGCCTGACGAAGATTGGCATCGCCATTGATCACGTTGACGAAGTCGTATACCACCCGCCGCTCGCAGCCCATGATCAGGTCGAGGTTGCGCAGACCGACGTCGAAGTCCACGACGGCGGTCTTGCGCCCCTGCATGGCGAGGCCGGTTGCGATCGCTGCCGAGGTGGTCGTCTTGCCAACCCCTCCCTTCCCCGATGTAATCACTACTATGCGTGCCATAGAGCCTGCATCTCCTTGAATAGGGCGGCGAAAAAGGCGTCTTGCGGGCGTCTGGCGGGCCCTGCGGTGCGTTCGGTGCCAAAGCGGTTCGCCGGACACGCCGGCGCTGCGTTGGACAAGTTTGAAACAGGTCCGCTATTCCTGCACTTGCCCGCCTGGCTCCGGCGCTTCTGGCGATGTTCCATGGTCACCGAACTTCCCGCATGGCCCACTAGATTTCCAGGATGTGAATGGTTTCACCGGACAACGTCACCAGGCGGTTCTCGCCGCGTTCCCTGTCGAGTATGTCCTCCGCAATCCGGTAATGCCCGCCGATGGAAACCAGTTCGGCGTCCATGCGCCGACAGAAGATATGCGCCGAAACCAGTCCTCGCACGCCCGCAAGGGCACGCCCGCGCAGCGTTCCGTAGACGTGAATGTGGCCATCCGCCAACACCTCGGCGCCGGCCGAGACGGCACCGGTGACGATCAGGTCGCCGCCGCGTGCGTAGATCTGCTGCCCCGACCGCACCGGTTGGGTAACCAGCCGTGTCGGGGTATGCGCCGCAGGGACCGCTGCCGGTGCCTGCGGCGGCTCCGGCGCGGCGGGTTCGGCCGGCTTCGGCCGCGGTGTGACCTCGGCCTTGGCACTGAGCACCAGCGAAGGCAGCCCGCTGGCCTCGGCCAATGGCTCGCTGGCAGCCTCGCCCTGGTGGATCCCGATCAGCTTGAAGCCATGCCGCCGGACGTGCTCGATCGCCACCAGCAGATCCGGAAACGGAACCGGGCCCAGCGCCTCGAGATCCACCACCACCGGCATGTCGCGCATCAAGTCAGGGGCCTCCGCCATCCGGGCACCCAGGGCGGCGTCGAGTTCTGCGGCCTCGGTGGTGTGCAGACGCAGGATCGAGACCAGCATCATGCGGCCCTTGAACTCGATGGCACGCAGGGCGTCACCCCCTGCGCTGGCGGCATCAGGCGGCATGGGGCACCAGGAGGAATGGGGTCATGGGCATCGGCAGATCCGGCATCGGCGCATTGTATCGTTTCACGGCGATGAAGGCATCGGCCGCAAGGCGCGATCCTGCCCGGCTGGGGCGCCGACGGCAACCCCCTGGGACCAGGACAGTACCATCAGCCCTTGGGTGGCCCCGGGATCAGGGCGTTGGTTCGGCTTGCGTATTCGCGATAACCGGGGCGACTTCCACTGAGGCGCCGGTCGAGCAGGGTGACGCCTGAGACGCGCAGGATCAGGAAGATCATCAGGGCCACGCTCGGCACGGCCCACCAGGCGCCGAAGGCCAGGGCGATGACCCCGTAACCGATCCACACGACGATCTCGCCGAAGTAGTTCGGGTGCCGGCTGAAATGCCAGAGGCCGCGATCCATCACCCTGCCCTGGTTTCCCGGGTCGGCCTTGAAGCGCGCCAACTGCCAGTCGGCGACGGTCTCATACAGGAAACCGAACAGCCAGACCGCCCAGCCCAGCCAAACCAGGGCCCAGATCGGGCTGCCGCCCTGCACACCGGCCAGCATCGGCAGGCCGATCACCGCCACCAAGGCCCCCTGCAACCAGAAGATCGTGAACAGGCTGCGCACTGCAAAGGCAAACTCCGAGCGATCTTCGCGCATGTCGGTGTAGCGCGCGTCCTCGCCGTGGCCCCAGTTGCGCCATGTGATGTGGGCAGACAGACGCAGGCCCCACAGGGTCACCGGAACAAGCATGACCCACGCCGTTTCCGGGGTACCGGCCAGCACCCACCACACGAAGGCGACGACGACGAAACCCAGCCCCCAGACGCGATCCACCAGACTCGCATCCCGCAGTGGCACGCTGAAGATCCAGACCAGACTCATCAGCGCGATCGCCGAAAAGAGTCCCATGATGAAGAGTGTCATCGCATCCATCCAGTCTTGGGAAAAAACCTGCGGCCCGCCCCGACGTGCTCAGCAGCGTCACCGGTCACCCGGAGCCGGTCTCTCCGGGGCGCTCAAACAGCACATGGGACACGAACCACTCGTTGCCGTCGCGGTAGCCGAACAACTCGGCGCAGGCCATGTAGAACATGCGCCAGCGCTGGAACCAGCGCCTCGCGTCGGCGCCGTAGGTCTGCTCGAACAGGGGCATGATCGCCGCGTGGGCCGCGTCCTGGCGGCGAAGCCACTCGTTGCAGGTCCGCTCATAGTGTCGGCCGTTCACCCGCCATTGCCGGATCACCCGCAGATCCGCCTGGAAGTGCCTTGCCAGGTCATCGGAGGGCATCAGGCCATCCCGGAAGAAGTAACGGCCCATCCAGTTTCCGGCACCCTCGCTCTCGAAGAAATAGGCGTGCTCACGGTGACAGAATACATGCATGAAGAGCCTGCCGCCGGGCCGCAGCCAGGTCGAGGCGCGGTGCAGCAGTTCCTCCCAGTTGCGCATGTGCTCGAACATCTCGATGGAGACGACGCGGTCGTAGCCCGGCTGTTCCGGCGCAAAGCCGTTCATGTCCCGGGTGATCACGCGCAGGTTGCCCAGACCGCGCTCGTCCCGGCGCGCCTCGATGAAGGCGCGCTGGGAATGCGAATTGGAGACCGCCGTGATCTCGCTGCCAGGATAGTGCGCGGCCATCCACAGGGACAGCGAACCCCAGCCGCAGCCCAGTTCGAGAATGCGCTGCCCGTCCGCGAGTCCGGCGCGCTCGCAGGTCAGCCGGAGCATCCGCGCCTCAGCGGCGTCGAGGTCGCCGACGTCTTCATCCCAACGACAGCAGGAATATTTCAGGTGTTCGCCGAGGCAGTGGCGGAAATATTCGGCCGGGACCTCGTAGTGCTGCTCGTTGGCCACTTCCGTGGACAGCGCCACCGGCGCGGCGCGCATCGCCTCGAGCAAGGCCTGACGCCGCTCCATCGCGGCCTCGACCTCCCGCCCCGTATCGCGCAGGCGCTCCCGCAGCAGCTGGCGAATACCGAAGCGAACCACGGCGTCCGGCAGCCAGCGCCGCTCCGCCCAATCGATCAATCTCTGCATACGGCCCCCTCTTGACACCCCTGTCATCGACTGGCGGGATCGCGATCGGTTCCGCGAAACGGCCCGAAAACACCCCGCTTCGCGGCGATTTCGATGGGTCGAGCGCGCCGAGGCGCCCCTGGATGGAATCTTGCGCGATTCCGACAGTCGCATCTGCATCCTCCCTTCCTGGTGAATCTCATGAACCGCAGGCCTCTTCGCAACCTCGCCCTCGCCTCATTCCTGACCGCCGCGGCCGCCGGCTGCAGCAGCAACCCGCCGATGCCTACCGTCGATTACGTGGACCTGGAACGGTATATGGGCGACTGGTATGTCATCGCCAACATCCCCACCTTCCTCGAGCGCGGGGCACACAATGCCGTCGAGAGCTACAGCCTGAACCCCGACGGGACCATCGCGACGGTGTTCACCTTCCGCAAGGACGGCTTCGACGGCGAGAAGAAGCGTTACACGCCCCGCGGGTTCGTGCGCAGCGATAACAACGCGGAGTGGGGCATGCAGTTCCTCTGGCCGATCAAGGCCGAATTCCTGATCATCTACCTCGACGACGACTACACCCAGACCGTAATCGGCCGCAGCAAGCGCGACTATGTCTGGATCATGGCCCGCGAGCCCTCGATCCCGGAGGCGGATTACCAGCGGATCATCGCCCTCCTTGCCGATCGCGGCTACGACACCAGCCAGATCGAGAGGGTGCCCCAGCACTGGCCCGAAGGCCACGACCCGTCGCAGGCCAGCCGGCAGCACGACGGTGGCGATTGATCCCGTCGGACTGGCCGCCTGTCGGACTCAGGCTGCAGGTCATCCGGTTTACCCAGAGCGCCCGTCGACGAATCCGAAGCCGCCGCCCCCCGGCGTCTCCAGCAAGACGCAATCGCCAGGCCGGACCCTGCGGCGATCGCAGGAATCCAGGCGCTCGAGCGAACCGTCCGCGCGTTCGATGACGGTGCGGCCGCATTGTCCCGGGGCGCCTCCCGCCAGGCCGAACGGCGGCACCCGGCGCCGGTTGGCCAGGATGATGACCTCCATGTCCTCCAGGAAGCGCAGGCGGCGGATCACCCCGTCCCCGCCCCGGTAGCGGCCCTGGCCGCCGGAACCCCGGCGCAGGCTGAAGTCCTCCACGCGCACGGGAAAGCGGGTCTCGAGCACCTCCGGATCGGTCAGCCGGGAATTGGTCATGTGGGTCTGCACGGCATCGGTGCCGGGAAACCCGGGACCGGCCCCGGAACCGCCACAGACGGTCTCGTAATACTGGTACCGGGCATTGCCGAAGGTCAGATTGTTCATCGTGCCCTGTGCTGCGGCCATCTCGCCCAGGGCGCCATAGAGCGCGTCGGTGATCACCTGCGAGGTCTCGACGTTGCCCGCCACCACCGCCGCCGGCGGCCTCGGGTCCAGCATGCAGTCGGCGGGCATCAGGATCTCGATGGGCCGCATGCAGCCCTCGTTGAGCGGAATGTCGTCGTCGATCAGGGTCCGGAAGACGTACAGCACGGCCGCCCTGGCGACCGCGGACGGCGCGTTGAAGTTGTCCCCGCGCAGGCCCGTGGTGCCGGCGAAGTCGATGCGCACGGCCTGCCGCCCACGGTCGACCTCGACACCGACGCAGACCGCTGCACCGTTGTCCATCGGATAGCAGAAGCGCCCCGGGCGCAGGCGGTGGATCACCGCCCGTACCGCCTGCGCCGCGTTGTCCTGTACGTGGCCCATGTAGGCGCACACGGTCGCGGCCCCGTATTGCCCGACCAGTCGCCGCAATTCTTCGACGCCGCGGGCATTGGCTGCCACCTGTGCATGCAGGTCGGCCAGGTTCTGGTCCGGATTGCGCGCCGGATACGGCCCTGCGGTCAGGCGTTCCAGGATCGCCTCGCTGCGGAAACGGCCGTCCCCGACCAGGCGCATGGGTTCGATCAGCACGCCCTCCTCCGCCAGCGTGCGCGAGAAGGCGGGCATCGATCCCGGCGTGATCCCGCCGATGTCGGCGTGATGCCCGCGTGAAGCGACGTGGAACAGGATGTCGCCGTCATCCCGGGCGAACACCGGCGTGATCACCGTGATATCCGGCAGATGGGTACCGCCCTCGTAGGGGTCGTTCAGCACGAAGACGTCCCCGGCTGCGATGTCCGCGCCGAAGCGGCGCAGCACCGCCCGCACACTGGCGCTCATGGAACCCAGATGCACCGGCATGTGCGGGGCATTGGCGACCAGCGCGCCGCCGGCATCGAACAGGGCGCAGGAAAAATCCAGGCGCTCCTTGATGTTTACCGAGTGGGCGGTGTTCTGCAGGGTGTAGCCCATCTGCTCGGCGATGGACATGAACAGGCTGTTGAAGACCTCCAGCATGCCCGGGTCGCAGCCCGTGCCCACGGTTGGGCCGGCGACCTTGGCCGCTGCCATGCGCCGCAGCACCAATGCGCCTTCCCTGCCGACCTCAGCCGTCCAGCCCGGCGTCACCACCAGGGTGCCGGTGGCCTCGATCACCACCGCCGGACCGGCCAGGGTCTGCCCGGCCTCGAGGTCCTCGCGCCGGTACAGAGGGGTGCGCCGCCGCGCGTCCTCGAGGCCGACATCGACATGCGTCGATGGTCTCGGCGGCGCCACGGCGCGCGGTGGCGATCCCGTCCGCACATCCTCCTCGCGCGCACCAGCGACGGCCTCGACCACACCGGTGGCGGCGACCAGCGGCCGGTCCTCCAGCACGAAGCCGAAGCGCTGCCGGTAGCGCTCGCGAAACGCCTGCGCCATCCCCGACACCGGCCCCAGCGGCACCGCCAGCGCGGTGTCCGAACCCTGATAGCGGATCTGCACGGAGGGGAAGACCGACGTCGCCGCGCCGCCCAGCGCCTGCGTGGCCAGTTCGTCCAGCGCCGCCTTGCGCAGCGCCGCCATGCAGGCCTCGATGCGGTCCCCGGCATCCGGATCCGCCAGCGCGCACTCCAGGCTCTGTTCGCGCAGCGCGCGCACCTCCGCGATCCCCATCCCATAGGCGGAGAGCACGCCGCCCAGCGGATGCACGACCACCTTGCGCATGTTCAAGGCATCCGCGACCTGGCAGGCGTGCTGTCCGCCGGCACCGCCAAAGCAGACCAGCGCGTAGGCGGCGACATCATGGCCGCGCTGCACCGAGATCTTCTTGATCGCCTGTGCCATATGCTCCACCGCGATGCGCAGGAAGGCCTCAGCCAGCTGCTCCGGCGTGCGCCGGGGCGCGCCGGTGGCGACCATCGTCTCCACGAGTTCCGCGAACAGCAGCTGCACCCGTTCGCGGTCCAGGGGCTGGTCCTGGCCGGGTCCGAACACCGCCGGAAAGAACGCGGGCTGCAACCGCCCGAGCATCAGGTTGCAGTCGGTCACCGTCAGCGGCCCGCCACGGCGGTAGCAGGCCGGCCCGGGATTCGCGCCCGCGGATTCCGGACCCACGCGCAGGCGCAGACCGTCGAACCAGCAGATCGAACCACCGCCCGCGGCCACGGTGTGGATGTCCAGCATCGGGGCCCGCAAGCGCACCCCGGCGACCTGGGTCTCGTACACCCGCTCCAGTTCCCCGGCGTAATGGGCCACGTCGGTGGAGGTACCGCCCATGTCGAAGGTGATGATGCGCGCGAACCCGGCCCGGCGCGCCACCTCGCGCGCTCCGACGATACCACCGGCCGGGCCGGACAGGATCGCGTCCTTGCCCTGGAACAAAGCGGCGTCGGTCAGGCCGCCGTTGGACTGCATGAACTGCAGACGCACGCCCCCCAGCGCCGCGGACACGCGGTCCACGTAGCGGCGCAGGATCGGCGACAGGTAGGCGTCCACGGTGGTGGTGTCGCCGCGGCCGACCAGCTTGATCAGCGGGCTGATCTCGTGGCTGACCGAGACCTGCGCGAAGCCCAGGCTGCGCGCGAGCCCGGCGATGGCCTGTTCATGCGCCGGGAAGCGGTAGCCATGCATGCAGACGATCGCCACCGCGCGCAGCCCGTCCGCCAGCGCCCGCTGCAGCCGCGGCCGCAGGGAATCGAGATCCAGTGGACACACGACGGTGCCGTCGGCAGAAACGCGCTCGTCCACCTCCTCGACCCGGGAATACAGCAGCTCCGGCAGCGCGATCTGCCGGGCGAAGATCGCCGGGCGCGCCTGGTAGCCGATGCGCAAGGCATCCCCGAAGCCACGCGTGATCACCAGGAGGGTGGGCTCCCCCTTGCGCTCCAGCAGGGCGTTGGTCGCGACCGTGGTGCCCATCTTCACCACCTCGATCGCCTCCGCTGGGATTGCCTCTGCGGGACCCAGACCGAGCACGTCCCGGATTCCCTGCACGGCGGCATCGGTGTAGGCCTCGGGGTTGTCGGACAGCAGCTTGCGGGTGATCAGGCCGCCGTCAGGTCCGCGGGCGACGATATCGGTGAAGGTGCCGCCGCGATCGATCCAGAACTGCCAGCCAGGCATGTCGATACCTCCTCACCCCGAGCCGCTACGGGGGTCGCCGCCTCCGGCCGCTCCTACGGGGATGCGCTGCTTCGATGGGGATCGACCGCCGGTCGCGCATGCCCTTCCGCGCTACCTGAGCAACAGGACACTACCGTTCCAGCGCATCGAGCTGGCGCCGACGCTGCTCGCCCGCATCCTGCATGAACTCGTGCATCTGTTCCTCGAATACAGGCAGGTCCTGCGGCCGTTGCGGCACGCGCGGCACCTCCGCCCCGGAATCGGCTGCCGGGACGTCCAAGGCGCGATCCGGGACCTCACCGATCTGCCGGTACAGCAGCAGACCGACGATCAGCAGGGCCGCGAGCATCAGGATCAGGCGCATGCCCCGTCAATCGGCCCGACGATGCTCGTCCCGCTCGTGGGCCTCCTGGGCCTCCACGCTCAGGGTGGCGATGGGGCGCGCCTCCAGCCGGGCCAGCCCGATGGGTTCCCCCGTCTCCTCACAGTACCCGTATTCGCCGCGCTCGATCCTGCGGATGGCGGCGTCGATCTTGCCGATCAACTTGCGATAGCGGTCCCGGGTGCGCAACTCGAGGCTGGCCTCGGACTCGTGCGTGGCCCGATCATTGGGATCCGGCTCCTGCCAGTTCTCGGTGCGCAGGTGCTCCAGCGTCTGCTCGGACTCCTCGATCAGCTCGTCCCGCCAGCCCTCCAGCTTGCGCCGGAAGTAATCCAGCTGGCGCGAGTTCATGTACGGCTCGTCGGCCGACGGTCGGTATTCCTGTGATCCTTTGTCCATGCCAACGTCCTTTCTTTCACTCGACGCGCCCCGACCGAATCGCCGGGACGGGAAACGGTAGTCGTTCTTCGTGCAATTCGACCAGTATAGTCCAAGGCGTTACCTTACGGCGCGCGGACGAACCGCAGCATGGACCACGAGACGCACGATGAGGGGGCACGTGGCGACGATACAGAGTGAAATCACCGTGATCCAGGTCACGGACACGCACCTGGGCCGGGCGCCCGGTCCGATCCGGCCCGGGTACCCGGATAGCGATGCACAGCTGTCAGCGGTCCTGGAGGATCTCGCGCGACGGCACGACGCGCCCGACCTGTTGCTGGTCACCGGCGATCTCGCCGAGGACCCGGAGACGCCGGTCTACGAACGGCTCCTGGGGCACCTGTCCCGGATAGCGGCTCCGATCGTTGCCCTGGCCGGCAACCACGACGATCACGGGATCGCCCGGCGCAGCTTCATCGAGGCCGGGCATGGCTTCGACGGCGAGCAGATCCTGGGCAATTGGCTGATCATCGGTCTGGATTCCTCCTGGGCCGGGCATGCGGGAGGGCTGGCCTCCGCGCCGGAGCTGCAGCGCGTTGAGGACGCCATCCGCCGGCACCCCGGGCATTGGGTGCTGGTGGCCGTGCATCATCCGGTGGTGCCCGTGGGCAGCCTGTGGCTGGACCGTATCGGACTGAACAATGGCGGGGATCTCCTCGCCCTGCTGGAACGGCATCCGCGGGTACGCGCCTGCATCTTCGGTCACATCCACCAGGCCTTTGACGGGATGCACGCATCCATCCGTCTCCTTGGCTGTCCGTCCACCCTGGTGCAGTTCCAGCCGGCCTCACCGATGTTCGCTCTGGACCCGATCGAGTCCGGCTACCGGATCCTGCGGCTGCATCCGGATGGCCGACTGGAGACGGAGATCCGGCGCGTGCCCGGAACCCGGCCCGCGGCGCTGCCCGAATGAACGACACGGCAACAGCCTCCGAGGCCGACCCGCGCGCCCTGGCCCTGAACCGGTGGCTGCGGGACATCGACCCGGGCTTCACCCCGGCACGGCCGATGGGCAGCGATGCCAGCTTCCGGCGCTATTTTCGCAGCCAGAGGGACGGCGCCAGCCATGTGATCATGGATGCCCCGCCGGGGCGCGAAGACACCGCGCCCTTCCTGCGGGTGGCAGGGCTGCTGCATGCGCTGGGGCTGCGGGCGCCCGGCATCCTCGCGAAGGATCCGGACCAGGGCTTCATCCTGCTCGAGGATCTCGGCAACCGGACCTTCACCCGTGCCCTTGCGGACGGGGTGCCGGAGGCCGATCTGTACCGGCTCGCCACCACCACCCTGATCGCGCTGCAGTCGCGCTGGCGCCAGCGCGGCGCTGGGTTCTCCGAGGCGGCGACGCTGCCCCGCTACGATACGGACCTGCTGTTGCGTGAGGCCCGCCTGTTCATCGAATGGTACTGGCCCGAGGTCCGGGGTGCCCCGGCACCCGGAGACGTCGAGGCCTCCTTCGAACAGGCCTGGCGGCATGTGCTCGATGCGCTGCCCGAACTGCCCGACACCCTGGTATTGCGCGACTTTCACGTCGACAACCTGATGCTGCTGCCGGCGAGCCGGGGAACCGATGCCTGCGGCCTGCTGGACTTTCAGGACGCCGTGCTCGGCAGCCCCGCCTACGACCTGGTCTCCCTGCTGGAGGATGCGCGGCGCGATGTCTCGCCCCAGGTCGTGACCGAGAACCTCGACACGATGCTCGCCACGGATTCATGGCCGCGCGCCGCCTTTCTGCATCATTACCGGGTCCTGGGTGTGCAGCGCACAGTGAAGATCATCGGCATCTTCACCCGGCTGGCCCGGCGCGATCACAAGCCCGGCTACCTGATCCACCAGCCACGGCTGTGGCGCCTGCTGGAGGCTGGGCTGGAATCGCCGGAACTGGCGCCGGTCGCCGCCTGGTTCCGCCGGCATTGCCCCCTGGAGGGACCGCCGTGCGCGCGATGATCCTCGCCGCGGGGCGCGGGGAAAGGATGCGCCCGCTCACCGACCGGACACCAAAGCCACTGCTGACCGTCGGCGGCGTGCCCCTGATCGGGCACAGCATCCGGCGTCTGCGCGAGGCCGGTTACCGGGACCTGGTGATCAACACCGCACACCTCGGGGAACAGATCGAGGCCCGCCTCGGAGACGGCGGCGCGCTCGGTGTCCGCATCCGCTACTCGCGGGAGCCGCCGGGCGCGCTGGAGACCGCTGGCGGCATTCGCGAGGCACTGGATCTGCTTGGGTCCGACCCCTTCCTGGTCATCAACGCCGACATCTGGTGCGATCACCCATTGCGACCACCAACACTCGCCGCGGAAGCGCTGGCGCACCTGGTACTGGTGGCGAACCCCGAGCACCATCCCCAGGGCGATTTCACACTGCGGGATGGCCTGGTGGGTCTCGCCGGAGGGCCGCGGCACACCTTTGCCGGCATCGGCTGGTATCGGCCCGATCTCTTCGCCGGGCTTCCCCGCGGTCGCCGGGCGCTGGGTCCACTGCTGCGCGAAGCCGTCACCTCCGGCCGGGTCACCGGCGAGCTGCACCGCGGCCACTGGATCGACGTCGGCACTCCCGAACGCCTGCGTCTCCTGGACCAAAAAGAAACCCGGCAGGGCCGGGTTAATGCTCAGCAGAGCACCCTCGCTAAGAGGGTCGGGGGAGAAACCGATCAGGGCTTGATGTAGGTGTAGCCCTCGCGCTGCAGGATGGACAGTTGCGCCACACCGCTGGGGACGATGTCCGCCTCGGTGGTGTCGTACAGCGCCTCCATCGGCAACTGCCGGGCGCTGAGGGTGTTACGGCATACCTGGAAGTCCACACCCTGCAACTTCAGGCTGTCGACCGCGGCCTGGATGTCGGGGTGATCGTTCGCCGCCAGCAGCAGGTTGATGCCGCCTCCGTGCATCACCAGCTTGATGTCCATGTTCTCGGCGCCAACGGCGTTGATGTGGTTCTGCACATTGCGCACGGCTGCCTTGTGCAGGCCCGGCTCACCCTGGTTCACATGGTAGACCACCCGTGTCTTGTCCTCGGGCGTGGCGGCTCCCGCCAGGCCGGACACGGCCATCGCCAGCACCAGCGCAGAGGAATAAAGGGCTTTCTTGTTCATTGCTACTCTCTCCATCTCGATGAACGGCGGTTTTCCGCCTGGTTATCACGGGTACGACCCTGATGGGTCGCGCCTGTGTATTGCCGCGGATGGACGCCACCCGGTCACACCCGGATGTAGGTCCAGCCCTCCGCCTGTTTCTGTGCCGCCTCGCGTACGCCCGACTCGACCTCCTCGACCCAGGGCAGCAACTGGATGGAATGCCCCTCCTCCCGCTCATGCCGTGCGCGTGACTGCCCGCAGGCGGTGACGCGCAGGCCGTCGTAGGTGTGCACCAGTTCGCGGATGCGGTTCGGAAAGGGCGCCAGGTCGGCCCGGACCAGGTCCATCCCGGTTCCGTGCACCACCATCTGCACCTGGAGTTCCTCGCCATTGAGCAAGGCCGTCTCGAACATGTGCTCGACGTCATCGAAGAGCGCCTCGGCGTCGCGCAGATCCAGGTCGGTCACGTGGAACAGCACCTGCCGAACGTTCTCGACCGGCGCCACGTCATCGCCCGCCGGCTGACCCTCCTGGGGCATCAGCGCGACCCGCTGCAGGTCCGCCGATCCGCCGCTACTCAGCTCGAGCACGGCCCCCGCCCCCAGGACCAGCGCGACCACGCTGGCGGCAACGGCCAGCAAGCCGCCTCCCAGCCGCCCCCGTTTCCGCGCGAAGCGCCGCCGATGATGGGGAATGGCGCCCTGACTGTAGGCCATGTTCACCAACTCCTTGAGCTGGTACATGTCACAGACCTCGCGGCTGAGATGCTCATCGGCCGCGATGGATTTGAGCGTCAGCAGGCGGTCCTCGGGAGAGAATTCCCCATCCACGAAGGCATTGAGGATCTCGTCACTCGGACGCGGCTCAGTCATGCTGGGTCCTCACCAGCCGGAGGGTCGGCGATTCCGGGGCCGCCTGCTCCAGCAACAGCTTCCGCAACTGCGCACGCGCGCGGCTGAGCCGGCTCATCACGGTACCGATCGGCACCTCCAGCACCTCGGAAACCTCCGCGTAGGCGAAGCCTTCGAGATCCACCAGCGCCACCACCTGGCGATGATCGTCGCTCAACTGGGCCATCGCCAGCCGGACGTCCTGCACCACACGGCTGCGCTCGGTCTGGGTCTCAGGGCAGTCGTCACAGGGGATGTCGATGGTATCCACATCCACGGTGTCCTTCTGGCGCCGGCCCCAGTCGCGGTAGCAGTTGGTCATGATCCTGAAGACCCAGGCCTTCAACGCGGCCTCGTCCTGCAGGGTCTTCAGACGTGTCAATGCCTTCATCATCGCTTCCTGGACCAGGTCGTCGGCCAAGGCGGCGTCATGGCACCAGGCGAAGGCGGTCCGGTAGAGCTGCGGACGCATGTCGCATACCTGCTGCCGCAATCGTCGCTGCGCGAGCCACGTTGCCATCAGTTTTCTCCTCACCCGACCGTCATAGCGGCCTTGCTTGTTCTTGTCCGCTGTAAGACGCTAGCAATGAAGGCCGTATTCCAACCCACTTGTCCCGCAACCTTCGGAAGCGCCATGTCCTTTGACCCCAAGCATCTCGAAAGATCCTTCGCCTTCGATCCCGACACCGTGACAGCACTGCGTGAGAACTGGTCGGCACTGATGGTCGCGGTCGTCTGGGACGACCTGAAGAGCGGGACCATCGGTGCCCTGCCGCGGCTGCGCAAGCGCATACTGGAGGTGGGCGAAAACCTGCGCTCCCTGCTATCGGACCGGCGCTGGATTCCGCACGAGCGCGAACGGGTCAAGGGGGCGATGGCAGCAAGCCTGAATCTGCGCGACAGCCTGCTGCAGGCGGACCGGGCCGCGAAGCTGGTCTCCGAGGGCAGCGATTTCCCGCGCTTCGAGGCCCGCTACCTGGCGTTCCGGCAGCAACTGCTCGCCTTCATCGAGGCCCACGAGGGGATCTGGGCAGATCTGTTGGAGAGCCTCTACAGCGATGACGGGGACGAGGACTGAGGCGATGGGCGAGGACATCAGCGAGGAATGCTTCACACCGGAGGACTTCCGTCGCTTCGCCGAAGGCCTGGATCGCGAAACCGAACGCCTGGGGCACTGGCTCCGCAGCCGGGAGGCACCGGGGACGCAGCAGCCGCGACTCG
Source organism: Thioalkalivibrio sp. (assembly GCA_041685565.1). GTDB lineage: Bacteria > Pseudomonadota > Gammaproteobacteria > Ectothiorhodospirales > Ectothiorhodospiraceae > Thioalkalivibrio. Next base: position 4,888 of record JAWLFM010000030.1, on the reverse strand, counting down.
GGTTCGAGATCGAGGCCTGGCTGATCGACCGGGACTGCGAGCCCCTCGCCGAGAACGAGGCCTTTCTGGAACTCTTCGACAGCCCGATGGCCACCCTGGAGCTGGCCCGATTCAATGTCGAGATCAACTCCAGCGTCTTCCGCACCGGGCCGGACTGCTTTTGCATGATCCTCTCCGAACTGTCGGAAACCCTGCGCAGGGCACAGGCTGTGGCCCGGCAACTGGGCGGCGACATCCTGATGGCGGGCTCCCTGCCGACCCTGACACCCCGGCATCTCGGCCTGCGCAACATGTCCCGGCGCACGCGCTATCGCGCGCTGAACAGTGCGGTGCTCGAACGTCGTGCCCAGCGCCCGCTGCGCCTGGAGATCGAGGGTCAGGAACACCTGAGCCACGTGCACAGCGACGTGATGCTGGAGGCGGCGGCGACCTCCTTCCAGATCCATCTGGAAACGCAGCCGGCGGTCGCCCACCGTGTCTACAACGCAGCGCTGGCCGCGTCGGGGCCGGTACTGGCGGCCTCCGGGAACACACCCTTCCTGTTCGGCCGGCTGCTGTGGGAGGAGACGCGGATCCCCCTGTTCGAGCAGGCGGTCGAGGTGGGCGGGTTCGGTGACTCGGCGCGCGGTCCGGTGCGGCGCGTGACCTTCGGCAGCGGCTATCTGCGCGAGAGCATCGCCGAGGCCTTCATCGAGAACCGCGAGCACTTTCCCATCCTGCTCCCCAGCCAACTCGCGGACAACGACCCCAGCCTGCCGCATTTGCGCCTGCACAATGGCACCATCTGGCGCTGGAACCGGCCGATCCTCGGCATCGACGCGGACGGTGGTTACAATCTGCGCATCGAACACCGCAGCCTCCCCGCCGGACCCACCCTGGAAGACATGCTGGCCAACACGGCATTCCTGCTGGGGCTGATCGAACACCTGGTCGCCGCCCCTGGCAGCGGGGCCGGCGAACTTCCGTTTGCCAGCGCCCGCGACAATTTCTACGCTGCGGCGCGTTACGGGTTGAAGAGCCGGCTGCGCTGGGAAGACCAGGCGCCGCTGCCGGCGCGCCAACTGATCCAGCAGGTGCTGCTGCCCTGCGCGGCGGATGGCCTGGATCGTCTGGGCATCGATGCCAGCGAGCGCGACCACCTGCTGGGCACCGTGGCCGCCCGGGTGCAGTCCGGGCAGACGGGCAGCGTCTGGCAGCAGCAATGGGTCGATCGCCACGGCCGCGACATGGTGGCCCTGACCCGGGCCTACCACGCGCTTCAGGGCACCGGCCGACCGGTCCACACATGGAGCCCGTAATGGATCAACCGCTGTTCGACGAATACCAGGAACTGCCGGACGGCCTTCTTGCGGCCGCACCGGAGGATCTGCACCGGCACCTGCCAAGGCCGGCCATCATCCGCCTGCCAGGCCGGCGTCGGCCCGCGGTCGCGGTGGTGCTGTTGCTGCACGGCAACGAGCCGGTGGGCCTGCAGGCGGTGCAGCGGCTCCTGCGGCAATATGCCGGCCGGGATCTGCCGCGCGCGCTGACGCTGGTGGTGGGCAATGTGCATGCGGCCGCACTGGGGCAGCGGCATCTGGACGACCAGCCGGACTTCAACCGGATCTGGCCCGGGACCGAACAGCCCGGGTCGCCGGAGGCGCGCATGTTCGAACAGATCATCGGGCGTCTGCGCGAGGATGGCCTGTTCGCGGCCATCGACCTGCACAACAACACCGGGCGCAACCCGCACTATGCCTGCGTCAACTTCCTCGAGGACGGGTTCCTGAACCTGGCGGGCCTGTTCGGGCGCACGGTGGTCTACTTCACCCGCCCCCGCGGCGTGGCGTCCATGGCGCTGGCGGCGCTGGCGCCTGCAGTCACCCTGGAGTGCGGACATCCGAATGACGAGACCGGGATCCGCCACGCGACGGAGTTCATCGACGCGGTGCTGCACCTCAGTCGCTTTCCGGACCACCCGCCAGACCCCCGCTCCATGAACGTCTTCCATACCGTCGCCCAGGTCCGCGTGCGCCCGGGGCTGCGGGTCGGTCCGGAGGCCGATGCCGACGTGCTGCTGGAGCCCGAGCTCGATCGCATGAACTTCCGGATCCTTCCCGCAGGGTCACGGCTGATCCGGCAGGCGCGCGCCGGGATGGGGGCCCTGGTGGCGACCAGTGAGGATGGGCGCGACGTGACGACGCGGTACCTGGAGGAGGACGGCCCGGACATTCGCCTGCGCCGGCCGATGATGCCGTCCATGCTCACGCTGGACACGCGGGTGATTGCGCAGGACTGCCTGTGTTACCTGATGGAGCCGATGGACCTGGCGCGGGAATTGGCGATCGGCAGTCGGGCACAGGGGTAGCGCGCCGGGGATCAGTCCTCGCGCTCGACGCGCTCGAGCACCTGGTCGAGTCGATCGCCGCGGCGGTAGTTGCGCAGTTCGCGGGCCATGTCCGCCAGGGCGCGCTCGCGGGCGACCTCGGTGTCGTACCAGCGGAAGGTTTCCCAGTCAGGTCCGAGCAGATGCGGCGCTCGCATTGTGCTCTCGTCGGACAGCGTGACGCGGATACCGTATCGTTTCATTGCAGGGGATCGGGCAGGCGAGAAGGTGGTGGCTACGCCCTGATTCGAACAGGGGACCCCATCATTATGAGTGATGTGCTCTAACCAGCTGAGCTACGTAGCCATACGGGCTGCGAATTCTCGATTCCCGGCCGGCCATTGTCAAGCTGACGGGCCCATGGCCGCTAGATCTGCAGGCGTTCGACCACCCGGCCGTCGCGCAGGTGTTCCTCCAGGATCTCGTCGATGTCGCGCTGGTCCTGGTAGGTGTACCAGACACCCTCGGGGTAGACCACGGCCACCGGACCCTCATTGCAGCGATCCAGGCAGCCTGCAGTATTGACCCGAACCTGGCCCTTGCCATGGATGCCCATCTCCTTGGCCCGCTGCTTGGCATAGGCGCGCATCTCCGTGGCGCCGTGATCCTCGCAGCAGTTGCCGTCTTCACGCATGTTGGTACAGAAAAAGATGTGTCGCTCGTAGTAGGCCATGGCATCTCCCGCGTTTCGTGGCCATCATAGCGCCACCTGCCGGGGGGCGACAGGCAACGGGATGGACGGTGGGGAAACCCTTTGTGCCCGGCCACGGCAACCCCCAAGGCCGCCCGGCCTACGCCCGGAAGCCACGGCCTGCTGGTATGCTGACGCGGTCGTCCATTCCCGCCCCTCCCCGATGAGCACAGACCACGGCCCAGATGCAGCGCATGCGCCGACGGCTCCGCCGGCAGGCGTGCCCCCATTTGCCGCGGACCTCGCCGGCGCGGACCGCTGCGTATTGTGCGGCATGTGTCTCCCTCACTGCCCGACCTACGCGATACAGCGGATGGAGGGAGATTCCCCCCGCGGCCGCATCACCCTGATGCAGGGGCTGGCACAGGGACACCTGGAGCCGGGCAACGAGCGGCTTCGCGAGCACCTCCAGGGTTGCCTCGGTTGCCGCTCCTGCGAGGCGGTCTGCCCGGCAGGGGTGCGCTTTGGTGCACTGATGGACAACACCCGGCGCGTTCTGCGGGAGCACCCCGGCGGACCGTGGCGCACCCTGCCGGAACGCCTGTTCGGCCCCTGGCGACGGCTGGCGCTGCGCCGGCGGCGGTGGCGCCGCATGGCCGCCCTGGCTGCACGCGCCGCACGGGCCCTCGGCCTGCGGCACCTGTTCCCGGCATCGAGCCGGCTCGGCCGGGTGCTGCGCCACACCGCCCCCTCGCTGGTGAAGATGCCCCCCCTGGCGCCCACGGCTGCGTTCTCGAGGGCGGATGTCTGGCTCTTCACCGGCTGCATGGACGCCTTTTTTACCGGGCCTGACAGCGTCGCCACGCTGGAACTGCTGCATGCGCTGGGCATCCGGGCCGCAGTCCCGCCCGGGCAGGTCTGCTGTGGCGCCATGGACCAGCACCTCGGCCGCAGCAACGACGCCGCCACGCTGCAAAGGAAGAACGAGCATGCCTTCGGGGGCACCCGACCGGTCCTGGTGCTGGACAGCGGCTGTGAGGCGCAGCTGCGTGAATATCCCGGGGACGGCTGGCGCGAACGCGTCACCAGCCTGACCGGGTTCCTGGCCAGTCTGCCGGTGGAGGACTTCCGCTGGCGCTCCGATCCGCTGCGCGTGGCGCTGCATCTGCCCTGCACGCTGCGTAATGTGACCCGCGAAGGCGAGGGCATCCGCCGGTTGTTCGAGCGGCTGCCCGGGATCGACGTGGCCGCGCTCATACCACCACAGAACTGCTGCGGCGCGGCCGGTACGGCCATGCTGACCCAGCCCGCGATGGCCGATCCGCTTGGCCAGGCGACCCTCTCGGCCCTGGAGGCCGCAGCGCCCGACATCATCGTCAGCCCGAATGTCGGCTGCAGCGTGCATCTGCGGGCCCTGCAGGCCCATGGCGACATGGGAGTCCGGATCGTCTCCCCGGCCCGCTTCCTGCGCGAACGCCTGCTCGGTCGCGATGCCCTTGTGCTGCCCGACCGTCCCCGATCGCGGCCGCAGGGCGCGCCTACGGGCTTGTAAGGAGGGGCGCGGCTGGCCTAGCATCCTGGAATGCGAAACCCATCCCTTGTCGATGAATTTCTGGGTCAGGCGGATGCCTTCCTGAAGGTGGTCTCCGGCCATGCGCGGGCGACCGGACGACCCTCCCCGGGGCAGGGGCTGCCGGAGCCCTTCCTGGAGGCCGACGAGCGCCAGCTGGTCGGCCGACTGATGCGCATCAACCATGCCGGAGAGGTCGCCGCTCAGGGGCTCTACCAGGGCCAGATGCTCACCTCCCGCCGGCCCGAGGTTCGGGCACGCCTGGATCAGTCCGCTCGGGAGGAAGGCGATCACCTGCACTGGTGCGCCGAGCGGGCGCAGG
>JAWLFM010000029.1:10598-19898 GCA_041685565.1 Thioalkalivibrio sp. | reverse complement strand
CTAGAACATGGCCTCGAGCCGTTCCCGGATCTCCGCATCGGCGTGCGGACCAAACCGGGTGGTGTCGGGATCGAAGCGATCGCAGAAGGCGTAGGCGAACTTGAGGTCCTTCACGCCGAGGGCACCGAACAGCCGGGCCTCCCAGGAATGGTCGTGCGGATTGGCGACCAGGGTCGGCCAGCCATCGGAACCGGGGGCGAGCACCGGGCCGAAAAAGATCACCCCGGGCAGGTTCCTGAGGCGCAGGGCGCAACTGCCCGCGGTGACGCCGGCCATGGGCAGGAAGTCGATGGTACGCGAGAGGCGCTGCTTGCGCGTGAAGGCGATATCCACGACGCCACCGGCCACCCGGACCGCGGGGGCCTCGGCCTCGAAGGCGAGGATCTCGAAACCGGCATCGCGCCAGGCCGCAAGGTCATGGGCGCCGTGATGGCTGGGAAGGAACAGGTAAGCGGGCGTGGTCGCCGCGCGGATGGCCGCGAGGGTGGCCTTGGAGAACGGCGGCGCATTGATCAGGATGCCGCCGAGTTCGTGATCGTCGATCAGCCAGACTGTCGGGGAATGATCGCCGACGCGGTAGATCCGACGGTCCCGCAACGCCAGGATGGGGTCACTGAAGCTTGCATCCGGCATGGCCGGCTCCTGGAGAGTGTCTGGAGGGTACGATACCGCGCTCTGGCGGCATGCGGCCAGGAAACCCTACACCCACGGCCCGTCACACCGGTGCGTCCTCGGGCGGACACCAGCCCCTTCAGGCTCGGCATTCTTCCTCTGTTTGCCGGGACTTGCCAGGGCCATCGGTGCCCGGTTCAGCGTGGGCGTGGCTCGAACCCGAGGGGCCAATGCCTTATCGGCCCGTTTTCGCGCCCAAAAACACCGTGATAAGGCTGTTTTTTGGACGAAATGGGGTGGTATTTCTATCGCAATCAATGGGTTGGCTTGGTCCGACCCCAAAGCGAAGGCTGGGACTAGCGCGAACCGCGGCCCCAGAGTACGACCTCCACCGTCTGCGCGATGATGAGGAGATCGAGGGCGACGCCCTGATTCTTCACGTAGTAGAGATCATACTGCAGCTTCTCCAGGGCATCCCGCTCCGAGGCGCCGTAGGGGTAGTTGATCTGTGCCCAGCCAGTGACGCCCGGCTTGACCCAGTGGCGCAGGTGATAATACGGAAGCCGTGTTGCCAGCTGCTTCACAAAGACGGGCCGCTCCGGGCGGGGACCCACGAAGCTCATGTCGCCGCGCAGGACGTTGAAGAGCTGCGGCAGCTCGTCGATGCGGGTCTTGCGCATGAACCTGCCGAAGCGGGTGATGCGGGGGTCATCCCGACTTGCCCAACGGGCCACGCCATCGCTCTCGGCATCCATGATCATGCTGCGGAATTTCAACAGGTTGAATTCGCGCCCCTGCTGACCGATGCGTACCTGCCGGAACAGCACCGAGCCGCGCCCCCCGCCTTCGACGAGGATCCCCAGGACCGCAAGCAGCATCAGCGGCCAGGCGAGCATGAGCAACGCCGCGCTGGCCACGATATCGACGGCTCGCTTGACCATGCCCCGGTATAGGCTCTGGCGGAAGCCTCGCGAGAAGATCATCTTGCTCGGGCGCAATGTGTCGAGCTTCAGCACGCCGCGCTCGCGCTCGAAGAAGTCCGAGGAATCGACGACGTCGATGCCATTCATCTTGCAGGCGAGCAGGTCATCCATGGAAAAGCCGCCGCGCGCGTCGTCGAGGGCGATGACGATATCGTCAACGAAGTGCTCCTGGGCGTAATCGACCAGGGGTCCGGCGGGGACCGCGACCCGCTCCGGGTCGATCTGCGGCGTTTCGCTCGGGCCGGCAACGAAACCGACGACCTCGAAGCCCTCGCGGTCATCCTGATACTGCTCCTGGTTGAACAACGAGGCCTTGCGTCCGGCGCCCAGCACCAGCACCCGGCGCTTGAAGGCGTCCTGCTGCAGCAGCCGGACCCCGATCACGCGCGTGGCGAGCAGACCGACGAGGGCGAAGCCGAAGGCCAGCCCCATCACACTGCGGTCCAGGGTGGTGTCGGGAAGCAGGTAGAACAGGACCACGAGCACCGCGGCGCCGAGCGCGAGCGCGCCCGCGAGCCGCAGGGATACACCCGTGATCCCCTCACGCGCCCCCTTGCGGTACAGCCCCATGCTGAGCATCGCGACCAGGTTCACCGCCGCGAAGGCGAGTGCATTGAACTGGAGACCCTCATGGGCGGCCGCTGTCGCCGGCAACAGGCCGGGAAGACGCAGATTCGTCGCCAGGGCGAGGGCGCCCATCAGGACCAGAAATTCCGCCAGGGCCAGCAGGATCACGGGGGTGGGGATATCGCGGCCCAGAAACTGGATATGCCCATGGCGCAGACGCAGGGGCCTGCGCCCGCCGGCAAAGGCGGGATCCAGGGCCGGCGGCCCCGGCAAGACCCCGCCAGACGGCCCTTGATCAGACTCCGCCCTGCGGGTGGGTTCGTTATTGGCGAAATGTGCCATGCGCAGTGCGTCTCGAACCTCGGCGGCCCTCATAGCCTGACGCCGGCGCAGAGACGCCGGCCCGGTCGGTTGGTTTGATTTCCCTTTGTCGATCGAAGCAGCAAGCAGTTTCCGTGCCGCACCGGCGGTGGCGGCCTTGCGCCGCTATCGGCCAGCCCCGCTCCAGCTTGAGCGCTCCGCCAACCCGGCAGGGTGACGATTTTGGGCCCGAGGGTGACCAGATCCGTCCGCAAGGCGGCAGCCCCGCCGACACGGCGCTCAAGCGCCGGTCCGCGCCCGCCCGCTGATGGCCTGCAGCGGTGCCAGCAGGACCTCGGCCTGAAACAGGACCCGTCGTCCTGCGAGCAGCCCCAGGCAACGATGACGCTGCTGAGCGACCTCGGCACGCCCGAGCCCACCGCCATCGCCGGCAGCGGGTTCGGCCGCCTTCACCAGCAGATGCAGGCTGTCGTTGCTGCGCAGGCCGCGCGCCAGCCGCTGGTCGACCGAGATGTGATGCGCCGTGTACACCATCGGGTTGGCATAGAAGTCGTGGCCGGTGGCATGGGCACTCTCCAGGAGGGCACAGGAAATCAGCGAGGCCGGGAACAGGTCGGGGAAATGGATGCGGTTCTCGATTTCGTCGAAATAGTAGGCCTGATCCGCGAGTGATCCCGAGATCATGTTCTTGGCGTTGCTGTTCAACATGAACTTGCGCTTGTGGAACCACTGGCCATCGGGGAGCAGGCTGCGGTCGGACAGCATCCTGAGATCGGCGGCGGGCAATGGTTCTCCGGCCAGCGCCAGCGGGGCCGGCGAATCACGCACCTGCCCCAGCAGCACCAGGCCGGCGGCCTTGCGCACCACCACCCGGTTGGAGCGCAGGGGAACGCCCCCGGCAGTCGGTTCGATCCTGGTCGGCCTTACCGTGACCTGAAAGGGTTCGTCGGCACGCAGGGCCCCCGCGAAGGTGAACTGGTAGTTGCGATAGGGCAGCCCTGGCCCGGCAGTGTCCGCCGCGCCCTCGCGGAGGCAGGTGACCAGGTATTCGGCCAGGCACTCCAGCTGAAAGCCCAGGACGATCGGGCCACCGAAGGGGTTGCCCGGGAGGCGCTGCCACTTGTCACGGTCATGGAAGGGATTGAAGTCGTCGGTCGCGTTGCGCGCCACGTCGATGTGGATCTGCCGGAAGACGCGCTCGCCCTCCATCGCCGGCGTTGTCCGGCATGGTGGCGCCGCCGGCCGGGATTGCGTGGGCTGCGCCCTGGAGGGATCTGAAGCCATGGCTGAGGTCTCGCTTTGGGCGTCCCTGCAGTGTCTTCGCCCGATCGGATCGGTCCGCCACCACCGCTCCAGCGCAGGATCCACCCGGCCTCCGCGCCGGCGGGATCTGCCGCGGGCGTCAGTCGAAGCCCTTTTCCCGCGCGTAGGCGGCGAGCTGGAGGCGGGACCGGAGACCGAGTTTTTCGTAGATGTTGTGCAGGTGGATCTTGATGGTGCCCACGCTGAGCGACAGCGTGGCGGCGATGTCCTTGTTGTTCAGACCCGCCATGACCAGACGGGTCACGTCCTGCTCGCGCGGCGACAGGCGGTCGAGGAATTCTCCCCGGCTGGCCTCCTGCGCCTGCAGCCGGTCGACCACGCGCGCCATGGAGCGGGTCTCCAGCCATCGACCACCGTCGTGCACCTTGCGGATGCACTGGAGCACGAGGCGCGTGGGCATCTCCTTCAGCAGGATGCCATCGACCCGCAGACGCATGGCCTCGACGGCATCGTCGTCCTGGATGCTGCCGACGAAGTAGACGCAGCGCGTGGCCATGTCCTCGGCACGCAGGGTGCGCAACAACTCGAGCCCGCCGATGTCGGGCAGGTTCAGGCTGGTCAGCAGCACGTCCGGCCGTTTGTCCCGGAGCGCCTCCAGCGCCTCGGCGCCAGTGCCGCAGAGCGCCAGGATCTCCATGTCGGGTTCGTCCTCGATCAGCTTCTGCAGCCCTTCGAGCACGATCGGATGGCCATCCGCAAGAACGATGCCAATACTCATTGCCTCAGGTCTCCTTGCCATCCGCTCGTGGGCCAGCCACCCAGCGAAGTACGCGTGTGCCGCATATCGGGAACGGCCCCGGACCGGCATGGGAACCGGGACGGGACACCGAAACCGGCCGGCGTTTTTGTGATCATTATCTTAGTATATATGCATCGCTCGCGGAGCGGCACCCAAGGATGGGCGAAATGGCTGGAGGACGCGCGATGAGGGACCGCCTTCAGGAGAATCCTTCGCTGGCGGCGGATGGCGGCAACCCGCACCACGCGTTTTTCTTCCGCATCCCGCCGGGTGGTCAACATCTGTTCATGCCGGGTTGTTAATATGTCACTTTGATCATCACGGAGTAGGACGCGACATGGCCAATCCCCGCCCCACACCACGCCGGCCGGTGATCCTGATCATCATGGATGGCGTGGGCGTCAACCCGAGCAAGGTGAACAACGCCTATGCCGAGGCCGATACGCCGCGCCTGGACGAGTACCTGTCCACGCAGGCCCACACCACACTGGACGCCTGCGGCCGTGCGGTCGGATTGCCCAACGGGCAGATGGGCAACTCCGAGGTGGGGCACCTGACACTCGGCGCGGGGACCATCGTGCGCCAGGACCTGGTGCGCATCGACGACGCGATCGAAGACGGCAGCTTCCATCACAACGATGCCCTGGTCAGCGCGGCCACCGCCGCCCGCTCCAGGAACCAGCCGCTGCATCTGATCGGGCTGGTCTCCGACGGCGGTGTGCACAGCCATATGCGGCATCTGCTGGCGCTGATCGACATCTGCCGGAACGAGGACGTCCAGCCCATCGTGCACATGATCACCGACGGACGCGACACGCCACCGCGCTCCGCGCTGAATTACCTCCCGGAACTGGAGCGGAAGCTCGAGGAGGCCGGCGGCCGGATCGGCTCCGTCTGTGGCCGTTACTACGCAATGGACCGCGACAAGCGCTGGGAACGCACCGAACGAGCCTTTCGCGCCATCGCCTTTGCCGAGGGCGAGCAGGCGGACAGCGCACGGGCGGCGATCGAGGCGGCCTACGAGGCGGGGGAGACGGATGAGTTCATCAAGCCGCGCATCATCGGCGAGCCGGCACGACTGGGCCCCGAGGCGGTCTGCGTCCTGTTCAATTTCCGCAATGACCGGCCGCGGCAGCTGACCGCGGCCCTGGCGATGGAGGACTGCGCCGGCTTCGACCGCGGCGATTTCCATCCGGTCTTCGTCACCTGTCTGACCGAGTACGAGCCCCGCTTCCTGGCACCGATCGCGTTTCCGCCGGAACGCCCCGGCACCACGCTGGGCGGCGTCATCGCGGCAGCCGGGATCCCCCAGTTCCACTGCGCGGAGACCGAGAAGTATGCGCACGTCACCTTCTTCTTCAACGGCGGCCGCGAGGAGCCCCTTGCGGGAGAGGACCGGGTGATGGTGCCCTCGCCCAGCGTGGATACCTATGACCAGCAGCCGGAGATGAGCGCGCTGGAGGTCGCCGACGAAACCATCGCCGCCATGGAAAAGGGACGCTACGGTTTCATCCTGGTCAACTTCGCCAATGGCGACATGGTCGGTCACACGGCGATGCGGGAACCGCTGATCAAGGCGGTGGAGACCCTGGACCAGCAGGTGGGGCGCGTCCTGGATGCGGCGAAGGCCCAGGGCTACTCCGTGGTCCTGACCGCGGATCACGGCAACTGCGACGAATATGTCGATCCCGTCACGGGCGAGCCGCATACCCAGCACACGACCTACCCGGTGCTGTGCATGGTCACGGACAGTACGCGCTGGCGTCTGACCACCGGCGGCGGCCTTGCCGATGTCGCGCCCACCGTGCTGGCCCTGATGGGCGTGCCGCAGCCGAAGAACATGAGCGGGCACAGCCTGTTGCTGGAAGAGGTTCCGGAGGGCGCGTGAACACTGCAGGCCTGAATCGGATGGATGAGAGCGGCCGCTGGCCCGGGCCTCGACGCCGGGGGAGGCGCTGCTCGCCGTGACGGTCACCGCCGCCTCCCTGCTGCCGCGCCTGGTCAGCCTGTTGCTGCTGCTGGCCGTGGCCGTGCTGGCCGCCCGTTTGACCTGGCAGGTGATCGAGCCCGATGTGCGGCCCCCGGTCACCATGGAGATCCGGGCGGAGCGGGCCACACCCGTCGACGCCGACGCGCGCAGATCACCGCTGGACGACATTGCCGAACTGCCCCTGTTCGGGGTACCGGGGGAGCGCGTCGAGGCCGCTCCGGTGGTCGCACCCGAGACCCGCCTGCGCCTGCGGCTGGTCGGCCTCGTGACTGCCGACACCCCCGATGGCGGGCACGCCATCATCGGGGAGGACAGCAGCCCGGAGCGCCTGTATGCGGTGGGCGATACCATCGGCGGCAGCGCGGCTCGGCTCCATCAGATCCATGTCGACCGGGTGATTCTGGAGCGTGACGGTGGCTATGAGACCCTGCGCCTGCCACGAGCCGACGGCACCACGGGTGGGAGCGCGGCAGCGGCGGCTCCCGTTCGGGCCGCCGTCCGGGCGCCAGCCCCTGCCCCTGATGCGGAGGGACCGAGCATCCAGCGCTCCGAGTGGCTGTCCGACCCGGAACGGCTGATGCAGGCCGTGCGGGCGCGGCCGGTCATCCGTGATGGCGTCCTCCACGGCGTGGAGGTCCGGCCCACGCGCAATGCCCGACAGTTCCAGCAGGCCGGACTTCAGCCCGGGGACGTGCTAACGTCAGTGAACGGCGTGCCCTTGTCCTCCATCCAGGATACCGATGCGCTGTTTCGGGATCTGTCCGGCCAAAGCCGGGTCGATGTCGTGGTCGAACGGGATGGTCAGGCCGTGCCGCTCAGTGTCCAATTGATCGATTGAGAACCTCCATGCTGCGCCGAATCCTGCCCTTTTCGCTCCTGGTCGCCGCGCTCTGGCTGGCCTTCCTGCCGGTCCAGGCCGATACCCTGACGCTGAATCTGCGCGATGCCGAAATCCAGACGCTGATCGATCTGGTCGCCGAAGAGACCGGTACGAACTTCATCGTGGACCCGCGGGTGCGTGGGCGCGTGAGCGTGGTCTCGGGCCGGCCGGTCGCTCGCGATGAACTGTATGACCTCTTTCTCGGTGTACTGAAGGTCTACGGATTCGCTGCGGTGGCAGGCGAGGCGGCCACCAAGATCGTACCCGATGTGCAGGCGAAACAGGCCGAGGTCCCCAATCTGTTCGCGGATGAGCGACTGCGCGACGACGACATCGTGACTCACGTGATCCAGACCGAGCATGTGAGCGCAGCCCAGCTGGTGCCCATCCTGCGCCCGCTGGTGCCCCAGGGTGGGCACCTGGCAGCCGCGACCGAGACCAATTCCCTGCTGGTGTCGGACTCGGCCATCAACGTACGCCGAATCCGCGACCTGGTCGCGCGCATCGACCAGCCCGCAGCCGACGGCTTCGAGGTGATCGAACTGCGGTACGCCAACGCCGACGACCTGGCGACCAAGCTGCGCGAGCTGGAGGCCGCCCAGACCGAGGGGCAGCCCGCGCGCTCCCGGGTCCAGATCCTCGCCGATGCGCGCGCCAATGCCATCATCCTCTCCGGTGACCCCGAGCGCCGTCTGCCGGTGCGCGCCCTGGTCACACAGCTGGACACCCCCGTGGCGGTGGGAAACACCCAGGTCCATTACCTGCGTTACGCTCAGGCCGAGGACGTCGTGGAGGTCCTGCGCGGTATCGCGGAAACCCGCGAGGCGGCGGAGCGAGGCACGGAGGCGGGCACGCAGCCGGAGGGGACGGTGCGCATCCAGGCCCATCAGAGCACCAACTCCGTGGTGATCTTCGGTGCCCCGGAGGCCACCCGGGATTACGCCGAGGTGATCCAGAAACTGGACATTCGGCGGGCCCAGGTCCTGGTCGAGGCCGTGATCGCGGAGGTGTCCAGCGAACGTGCGCGCCAGCTGGGCGTGCAATGGGCGGCGGGCTCCCCCAATTCCGGCGTGGGTCTGATCAACTTCGACCGCGACGGACGCGGCCTGCTACAGCTCGGAGCCGGATTGCGGGCGTTTCTGGACGGAGACGTGGCGGCGCCACCGGATCCCGGGAGCGGTCTGTCCCTGGGCGCCATCGGGAGCAGCGGCAGTGCCCAGATGGCGATCCTGATCAGCGCGCTGCAGGGCGACAGTTCGAGCAACATCCTGTCCACGCCCAGCCTGCTGACGCTGGACAACGAGGAGGCCGAGATCGTGGTGGGCCAGAACGTGCCGTTCATCGTCGGCCGGTCGATCGAGGATTCCGGGCAGGCCTTCGACACCATCCGCCGCGAGGACGTTGGCGTGAAGCTGCGTGTGCGCCCGCAGATCAATGAAGGCAACGCCATCCGTCTCGAGATCGAACAGGAGGTCTCGCAGATCGCGCCGGGGGCGAGCGCCGCCGCGGACCTGATCACCAATACCCGCTCCCTGCGCACCCACGTGATGGTCGACGACGGCGAGATGCTGGTCCTCGGCGGGCTGATGGACGAACAGCGCGTGGAGACACGGGATCAGGTGCCGGGCCTGGGGGACATCCCGGGCCTCGGACGGCTGTTCCGCTACGACAGCGAGCGCCTGGAAAAGCGCAACCTGATGGTCTTCCTGAACCCGCGCATCGTCCGCACCAACGCCGCCGGTGCCGAACTGACCAGCGAGAAATACAGCTTCATCCGGCGCCAGCAACTGGCGGAGGCCCAACGCGGAAGCCGGACGCTGGGCGGCCAGAGCCCGGTGCTGCCGGAATGGGAGCAACTCACCTATCTCCCGCCCCCGTTCGCAGA